>DATIZY010000187.1:0-13400 GCA_035516895.1 Thermoanaerobaculia bacterium
GTGCGCGACGAAACGCATCGCTTCGCCGTGTCGTCGCATCGTCGGCGGCGGTCGAAGCGCACCCTGCACAGCGAGCTCGATGATCTGCCGGGCATCGGAGACAAGCGCCGCCGTCTTCTCATCGAGCGATTCGGAAGCGTCTCGGGAGTGAAGGCCGCATCGGAGCAGGACCTCGTGAACGTTCTCGGACGCAAGGTCGGCAAGACGTTGTACGACGAGCTTCACGTGCGATAATTCGTGTCGCGACTCCCCACATCAGGCGTTAGGCGTCAGGCCTCGGCGTCAGCCCGAGCTCCCGACGCCCGACGCCTGGGACCTAACACCTGAATTGAGAGGGCGGGCGAATGAGTTTCGAAGGAAACATCGGCGAGATCGACCTGATCGGTCGTCTCGTCGAACTCGGTCGGGAGCGCTTCACCGGCGCGATTCGTTTCGAGCAGGACGGCATCATCAAGATCGTCTACTTCAAAGACGGCGATGTGCTGTCGGCGAGCACGAACGATCGCACCGACGCCGTTGACGAGATCCTGCTGCGCGCAGGAAAAGTGAGCAAGGACCACGTCAAACAGGCGCTCTCCAAACGGAAAGAGCACGAGAGCCTCGGCGACGCTCTGCTCAACCTCGGATTCATCACGCGCAAGGAGCTCGCGTGGGGCCGGCGCATTCAGGTGATCGGCATCCTCCGCTCGGTGCGCACGTGGGACCACGGCACGTACGCGATCGTGGCCGACTATCTGCCGAAGCGCGAAGAGGGCACGCTCTTTCCGCTGCAGCAGGTCATCATCGAGCTGTACGTGACCGAGCAGGAGCGTCAGCCGTTCGAGCGCGCGCTGGGAGGCGGATCGGCGGTGCTCGTCAGGAACGATGGCTTCGATGCCGCGTTTCAGAAGCTCGGTCTCAATGAAGAAGCGGCGGAGATCGCATCGAACATCGATGGCAAGCGCACCGCTGCGGAGATCGCCGCATCCGCGGGCAAAGACGTCTTCAATACCTACAAACTGCTCGAGGCCCTTCGCGTTCTCGGCCTCCTGTCCAGGGAAGCCGGAGAAGAAAAACCTGAAGTAAAGGATGAATTCGCGTCGGTCGGCGTTGCCGATGCGGAGGACTCGTGGAGCAGCGGCTCGATGGCGGCGTTTGAGACGGAGCCGGAGCCGCCGGTCGAACCGACGGGCGAGGAAGCGCCGGCGCCGGTTGCCGCGGCGGCCGCGCCGCTCGCTACCGAAGCGCAGTGGGGTTTCGACGAGGCTCAGATTGGTATGGCGGCGGCCGCCGCGGCCGTTGAACCGGCGAAGGCGCCCGCACCGACGCGCAAATCGACGCCGACGCAGACACAGACGCGCCGCACTCCGCCGCAGTTCGCACGCGCGCAGCAGAAGAGCCCGCGGCAAGCGCCGGTGTTCGTGCTCGTGTTTCTGCTGATCATTGCCGCCGTTGCATTCGGCGGCTGGTACTGGTGGAAAGTGCAGGCATCGCGGCGGATCGCAACAGCTCCGTTGGTCACTCAGCGAAAAGCGCCCAACGCCCCGCCGCAGCCGCAGCCCGTTGTAACGGCGGAAGTCGGCGGAAAAGAAACGCCGATCGAGAAGCCGCAGCCGCATACGACCGCGACACCGCCGCCGTCGCCGGCTCCCGCACCGGCGACCGCAGCACCGGCTCTCAGCCGCCGAGAGCCCGCTCGAGAACCGAACGTGGCGCCGCCGCCCAGCCGTCTGCGCGAACCGGCTGCAGGGTTCACGATTCAGATCGAGCTCGTGTGTCAGGACTCGTCGTTGCTGAAAGCGCAGCAGATCGGCGGCTCGAATGTCTGGTCCTCGCCGATCACGTATCGCGACAAGCAGTGCCATCGCGTGTTCTGGGGTCGATACCCGACGCATGCCGCCGCGGAGGCGGGGACTGCACAGATTCCGGCGGAGCTTCGCGCGAGCAAGCCGGTTGTGGTTACCATTCCGCAGTGATCAACGCACTCCTCACTTCGACCGGACTGGGGCTTGGAGCCGGCATCAATGCGTACGCGACGCTGCTGGTCTTCGGCCTTCTCGCACGATGGCAGCCGTGGCTGTTCCACGACGACCTCGCGACGTTCTTCGCCACGACGCCGGTGCTGATTGTCGTCGGCGTGCTGTACCTGATCGAATTCGTCGCCGACAAAATCCCGACGATCGACCACCTCTGGGACATCATTCACACGTTCATCCGGCCGGTCGCCGGCGCGGTGGTCGCATTCGCCGCGGTTTCGAATCAGATTCCGCGGGGCGCCGTGATCGTTGCAGCGATCCTGGCCGGCGGCGCGGCGCTGGGCGCGCACGCGACGAAGGCGACCGTGCGCGGCATCAGCACGGTGACGACGGGCGGGCTCGGCAACCCGGTTCTGTCGCTGATCGAAGATCTCTTCGCCTTCGGCGCGGCGGTGGCGGCGATTCTGCTGCCGTGGCTGATTGCGGTCGCACTCGTTCTCGTGCTGCTCACGCTCGTCGCGCGGAGAAGTCGGCGTGCCGACAATTTTTCTAAGTCGTGAAACGGCAACAATTTACCATCAGCAATTTTCATCGATAAACACCTGTTAGAATTCTCGTGTGGAGCGGATCGGAGGATCGCCGCGACTCGTGCGCGGAGGAAAGTCCGAACTCCGACGGGCAGCAGGCTGGATAACATCCAGGCGCGGCAACGCGACGGACAGTGCAACAGAAAACAAACCGCCTAACTGCGATCGCGAGGTCGCAGCGGTAAGGGTGAAACGGTGCGGTAAGAGCGCACCGCGTCCCGCGCGAGCGGCGACGGCACGGCAAACCCCCTGCGGAGCAAGACCAAATAGGGAAGCGATGGAACCGCCCGTTTCCGTCATCCAGCTTCCGGGTAGGTTGCTCGATCACCGCGGCAACGCGAGTGACAGATGAATGATCCTCGCCCTGAGCACAGCGAAGGGAGACAGAATTCGGCTTACAGGTCCGCTCCACACTTTCCTGCGCCACGCCGTCTCGAGCCCCGAGCCGGAGGGGCTCGTGAGCCGGTGCCGCCCGGCCGTCATGGATCCATCCTCTCGAGTCGGGCGTCGGAGGCGCGTGTGAACCGCGACACGCGATCCGGGATCGAGGACCTCATCAAACCGCGCGCATTACCGGCCAGCCCGCGGATCGCAGTGCTGGCGATCTCGTCTCCGAGCGAGGCCGAGCGCATCGAAGAAGCGAAACAGCACCTCGAATCCCTCGGCGCGCGTCTGACGCTCGCGCCCAACTTCACACACTCCCATCGAGGTTATCTCGCCGGATCCGATGACGAACGCGCCGAGACCCTCAACCGTTTCTTGAACTCCGATGAGTACGACGCGTTCTTCTTCACGCGCGGCGGATACGGTGCGATGCGCATCCTCGACCGCATCGACTACGACGCCGTGCGCCGCAATCCCCGGCCGATCGTCGGCTTCAGCGACATCACCGCGCTGCACCAGGCCGTCGCGGTGCGGGCCGGCGTCGGGAGCTTCCACGGACCGATGCTCAACCTCGATTTTTTCAACGGACTCTCCGCGGACATCGAGAGCTGGCTTCGCCGGATGTTAGGCGGAGACGCGCCGCTCACGCATTCGTTCTCCCGCGATCAGATCGTTTGCCGGGGGGAAGCGGAGGGCGTTCTTTTCGGCGGATGTCTCTCGCTCACCGCGGCGCTCATCGGCACTCCGTACGACTTCTGGATCGACGATGGAATCTGGTTCTGGGAGGACGTCGACGAGCCGGCCTATCGCGTCGACCGAATGTTGACCCACCTGCGCCTGTCGGCTAGACTGAAAAAAATCCGTGGTGTTGCAATCGGAAAGCTGAAAGGGTGCGGGAGCGAGCCGGAAATCGACGCGCTTCTGCATGAAACCTTTGACTCGTACGGAGTGCCGGTCGTGCGTGATTTGCCCTTCGGCCACCATGGAGACAACCTCCTGATGCCGATCGGCGTCCCGGTCCGACTGAGCACCTCGACCGCGACGTTCACCGTCACCGAACCGGCGGTCCAGCGATGAAAGCCGTCTTCAAGACCACCGGTGGAAAAGATCCCGTGAAGGACTCGAGCGCGAACTACTCCGCCGGTGAGGTCATCTTCCACCAGGGCGACCTCGGCACCGACATGTTCATCATCCAGGAGGGCGAGGTCCACATCATCAAGAACATCAACGGCGCCTCGCACATCCTGTCGAAACTCGAAAAGGGCGACTTCTTCGGCGAGATGTCGGTGCTCGAGAGCCTCCCTCGCACCGCCGACGCCGTCGCGGTCAGCGATGTCAAAGCGCTCATCATCAACGGCGCGCGCTTCGACGAGATGCTGCGGAAAAATCCCGAAGTCGCCGTGCGGATCATCCGCAAATATTCGAAGCGCCTCCGCGAAGCGAACACGCTGCTCGAACGCCTCGTCGGGCGCGAAGTGGATGCCGATCAGGCGGCGCTCGAATCGACCCACCTGGCGCCCGCCGAGCGCGGCCGCCATCGCCTCGTCGACGTCGCCTCCGGTACGTCCTTCTTTTTCAGCCGCGGCGACGAGACGACGATCGGAAGGGCGGATCCGGTGACCGGAATCCTCCCCGACATCGATCTAACGCCTGTAGACAACAACCGATCCGTATCGCGCCGCCACGCAAAAGTGATTCGCGCCAGCAGCGAGTATCACGTGCTCGAGGAAGTCGGCACCGTCAACGGCACCTACGTCAACGACGTTCGCATTCCGACCGGAGTTCCGGTCACGCTGCACAACGGCGACCTGCTGAAGATCGGACTGATCTCGATGAAGGCGGTATTCGATTAAGGATGAAGGCAGAAGGATGAAGGATGAATCCGGCGCGCCCGATTCATCCTTCATCCTTCTGCTTTCATCCTTCTACTCCTCGTAGAACCGGCGCGCATCGCGCGAGAATGGCTGCGTGGTAGAAGCCACGACTCCCGTCCGTTTTCTCAAAGGCGTCGGCGCGAGCCGCGCCAAAACGCTCGAGGAGCACGGCCTCGCAACCGCGGCCGATCTGCTCTGGTTTTTCCCCTTCCGCTACGAAGACCGCCGCCACCCGACCCGCATCGCCGACCTCGGACACCACATCGACGAGCCCGTGCTGATTCGCGGCCGCATCATTTCGGCGCACGCGAAGGTCTCGCCGGTGAAGCGGATGAAGATCTTCGAAGCCGCGCTCGAAGACGAATCGGGCGCGGTGAAGCTCGTCTGGTTCAATCAACCGTTCCTGGCCGATCAGATCAAACGCGGCGACCGCCTCGCGGTCTTCGGCGCGCCGAAGGTCTCCGGCTACGGTGGCAATCTCACCGTCGAAGGCCCCGACTGGGAGAAATTCGAGGGCGATGAGGAAGAGGAAGGCGCGATCGTGCCGATCTACGCGAAGGTCGGCAATGTTCCGCCGAAAGCGCTGCGGCGGATCGTGGGCGAAGCGCTCGGCGCGCTCGCATCGATGGATGATCCGCTGCCGGAGGCGATCCGCGACGCGCTGCGGGTCGGCCCGCTCGCGCCCGCGCTCGAGCAGCTGCATCGCCCAAAAGAGCTCACCGACGAGTTTCTCTGGCGCCGCTCGCCGGCGCATCGCCGCATCATCCTGCAGGAGTTCTTCACGTTTCAGCTCGCGCTCCGCGTCCGCCGCGCGACCGAGGAGGTGAAAAAAAAGACGAGGACGATTCGGGTGGACGATGCGATCCGAGCCGAGGTGCGGAAGATTCTCCCGTTCAGGCTGACGGGCGCGCAGAAGCGCGTGCTGAAAGAAATCGTCGGCGACCTGCAGAGCGACCGGCCGATGTACCGGCTGCTGCAGGGCGACGTCGGCAGCGGCAAAACGATCGTCGCGCTGATCGCGGCGATGGTGATGATCCGCAACGGACATCAGGTCGCGCTGCTCGCGCCGACCGAGATCCTGGTCGAGCAGCACTTCCAGCGAATTAGTCAACTACTTGACCACTCGATCGTGCTGGCGAAGGCGACCGGCTCGGCGGCCTCCGGCGAGCGCCGCACGCTGCACAACGGCCTTCGCGACGGCTACATCCAGCTCGTCGTCGGCACGCACGCGCTGCTCGAAGAGAAAATCGAATTCCAGTCGCTCGGGCTGGCGATCGTCGACGAGCAGCATCGCTTCGGCGTCGAGCAGCGGCAGAGACTCTTCGCGAAGGGCGAAACGCCCGACATCCTGGTCATGACCGCCACGCCGATCCCGCGCTCGCTCGCTCTGGCGATGTACGGCGATCTCGAGCTCTCGGTCATCGACGAACAGCCGCCCGGCCGTCAGGCGATCAGGACCGCCGTCCGCGCGAGCACGCAAATCGAGCGGATCTACAAATTCATCGACGGCGAGATCGACGACGGCGCGCAAATCTACGCCGTCTATCCGATCATCGAAGAATCGGAGAAGCTCAACCTCAGGCCGCTGAAGCAGGGCTTCGAAGCGATCCGCGCGCGTTTTCCCAACCGCCGCGTCGCGATGATGCACGGCCGGATGACGCCGGCCGACAAGGAAGCGACGATGCAGCGATTCAAGGCGGGGGAGATCGACATCCTCGTCAGCACGACGGTGATCGAGGTCGGCATCGACGTGCCGAACGCCTCGATCATGCTGATCATGGACGCCGATCGGTTCGGCATGTCGCAGCTGCATCAGCTTCGCGGACGCGTCGGCCGCGGCGCGCGGAAGTCGTACTGCATTCTCGTCTCCGACAAAGAAAAAGACCGCCTCGATCTGTTCGCCGGGACGCGCGACGGATTTCAGGTCGCGGAGCGCGACCTCCAGCTGCGCGGCCCCGGCGAATTCCTCGGCACGCGTCAGTCGGGGGCGCTGCGGTTCCGGATGGGCAACATCATGCGCGATCAGGAGCTGATGGAGCGCGCCCGCGACGCAGCGATCGATGTTCTCGAACGCGAGGGCGTTGCGAAATCGGAAGAGCTCGCGCGCCGGCTGTTAGGCGCGGAGATGACCGTCGCGCGAGACTAGTTCCGGCCGGCCTTCAACCGGCATGAAGCGCTCCGCGCAGCCAGCGTGAAGGCCGGCTGCCCGCTCGACTCAGAGCTGCTCCATGATCTGCGTTTTCGCCCGCAGGAATCGCGCGTCGAGCTCCTTCGCCTCGGCCTTTCCGATGGCGTCCTGAGCCTTCGGGAAGATCTCGTTTTCCTCCTCGCGCGCATGGTGCCGCACCGTGTCGGCGATTTCGGCGAGCAGGTTGGACCACGTGTCGGAATTCGTGTCGGTCGCGTCGAGGCGCGAGATCATCGATTCGAGCTCTTTCGCCTCGCGATCGTGATGCTCCGCGAGCTCGCGCGTTTCCTCGTGTCCGCGAAGCACCGGATAGACCTCGCGCATCTCGGCGCGCTCGTGCGAAAGCAGCTCGACGCGGATCTTCCGCCACAGTTCGGCCCGCTTCGCGGGATCCGTGGCGCTCTTTGCGCGCATGAGGAGGGCGGTCACCTCTCCATGCTGCTCCGCCAGAGTTCGGAACACACCGGTCAGTCCGGTGATCGCTGCCTTTCCTTCCTTTGCCATTCCCATCGCTTTCGAGGCCATCTCTTCCATTCGATTCGGCATCCGCACTTCTCCTTTCGGTTGGGAAAAGTGCACGCCGCGTGCCCCCGCCGCGGTGTGTCAGTTCGCGAGCGCCTGCCGGACGGTCGCGACGACGGTCGCGGGATCGACGGGTTTCGAGAGGTGGTACGCGAACCCGCTCTTCAGGATTCGATCTCGATCCTCGGGTGCGGCGTATGCGGTGAGCGCGATCGCCGGAACATCGGCGCAGCGATCGACGGCGCCCGATCGGATCCGCATGAGGAATGCGCAGCCGTCTTCGCCGGGCATCGCAATGTCGCTGAGGATGACGCTCGGCCGCGCCTTCATCAGCGCCTCGACCGCGGATCGCGCGCTGTCCGCCGCGCGAACTTCCGCGCCGTAGCTTTGCAGCACGGCGGCGAGCATTCCGCGCGTCGCGTCGTCGTCCTCGACGACGAGCACCGAGATTCCGTGCAGCGACAACGCAGGCTGCTGCAGCGGCGGCAGCGGCGAGGACGTGAACGCGGTGACGACCGGCAGCGCGATCGTGAACGTCGCGCCTTTGCCTTCGCCCTCGCTGAACACCGATACCGATCCGCCGTGCATCTCGACGATGCTCTTGACGATCGCCAGTCCGAGTCCGAGGCCGCCGTGCGGGCGGGAGGCGCCGCTGTCGGCCTGCCGATAGCGCTCGAACAGCAGCGGCAGGAACGACTTGGGAATGCCGCGGCCCGTGTCGCTCACCGCGATCGTCACCGTGTGGGACGCGCGCTGCTCGATTTTGATTTTGATCGTGCCGCCTGGCGGCGTGAACTTCACCGAATTCGACAGCAGATTCCAGATCACCTGCTGCAGGCGGCCGCCGTCGCCGGTCGGCACGCCGTTCAGCGGCTCGAAGTCGAGCTCGAGGTTGAGATCGTTCTCGTCGATGCTCGGACGAATCGCGTCGACCGCGGCCTGCACGACCGCCGGGAGATGCACGGGGGCGAGTGTGAGCTGCAGCTTGCCGGCGACGATGCGCGAGACGTCGAGGATGTCGTCGATGAGTTTCGCCTGCGCGCGCGTGCTGCGTTCGATCGTCTCGATCGCCAGCTCCATGTTTTCCGGCGAAACGACACCCATCCGCAGCATGCTGGCCCAGCCGAGGGTCGCGGTGATCGGTGTGCGGAGCTCGTGCGAGAGCGTGGCGAGAAATTCGTCTTTCGCCCGATTCGCTTCCTGCGCTTCGCGGTACAGCCGCGCGTTGTCGACGGCGTACGCGATGCGCCGCGCGAGCTCCGCCGCCATGTCGGGATCGTCGCAGCAGAGCTCGAGCGACCCGAGGTCGCGGCCCGCTGCGGTCAGCGGCATGCGCAGCGAGTCGCCGCCCGCCGGATCGCCGGCCTTTGCGCGATGTTCGGCGCCGCCCTGAGAGTTGTTCACCGTGATCGTGCACGCGGCGCCGAGATATTCGACGGCGAGGTCGGCGACGCGCTGCAGCGTCGCTTTGTAATCGAGCGATGACGCGAGGACGGCGGATGCTTCATCGAGGAACCTCTGCGCGGTGATGTCGACAGTGACGCCGCGCGTGACGATCCTGTCGCCGTCGTAGCGATGACTCGATCGTGCCTGCGCCCAGATCGCGCGGCCGTCGCGCCGCCGCACGCGAAATTCGTGCACCTGCGTCGATCCGTCCGCCGCGCCGCGCTGCATGTCGGCGCCGAATGACGCAGCATCGAAATCGACGAGACGGTCGTTCCAGAACTGCGGATTGCGGAACCAGTCCTGAGGTTCGTAGCCGGTCAGATCGCGAATGCCGTCGCTGACGAACGTGACCGGCTGGTTGCCCGGCTTGCCGACCGTCTCCCACACCATGCCCGGAACGTGCGAGACCATTTCGTAGAGACGCGTTCGTTCGCCGGCGAGCGCCTGCTCGGCGCGAATGCGCGCCACGCCGAACGCGATCTGTCCGGCGACCGTTTTCGCGATCTCGATCTCGTCCGCCGTGAACTCGTGCGGTTCGGCGTAGTACAGCATGAACTTGCCGATGACGTGATCGCGGTAGTTGAGAGGGAAGAACCCGAGAGCGCGAATGTTCTCGGCGCGAAAAACCGGCAGGTACTTCGTGAGCGACGAATCCTTTTCCGCATCGCTGACGAGCACGGGCTCGGGTTTGACGCTCTCCGGAGTCCACGGAGTGTGGCCGTTGACCGCGGCGCGATACGCGTCGGAAATTCCGCGCCACGCAACGAATCCCATGAACGCGCTCTCATCGAACAGCAGCACCGACGAGCGATCGACGCCGAGGCTTCTCTGAAGCGCGTCGAGGGCGGCGGAGTAGACATCGTCGAGCGTCCGCGCACGGCCGAGCGCATCGGTGAGCTCGGACACTGCCGTGAGCGTTCGGTTTTGCATCGGGTGCAACATTTTAGTTCAGGCGTCAGGCGTCAGGCGTCAGGCGTCGGGTCATTTCTTCTGACGCCCGACGCCTGACACCTGCTGCCTTTTCCGCTACACTGCGCCGACTTTTCTTGTGTGCGGACCGGCTTCAGCCGGTCAGCCGTCCCGCGAGGCGTGACGGCCCTACACTAATCGCGTTGAATACGTCCCATTCACAAACCGTGCTCAGCGGTCTGCGTCCGACCGGCCGCGTGCACCTCGGCAACTATTTCGGAGCCGTACGGAACTGGGTTCGCCTCCAGGACAAGTACCGCTGCCTGTACTTCATCGCCGACTGGCACGCGCTGACGTCCGACTACGCCGACCCGTCGAAGATCCGGCAGGCGACCTTCGATGCCGTCGCCGACTGGATCGCCGCGGGCATGGATCCGCAGAAGTCGACGATCTTCCTGCAATCGGATGTGAAGCAGCACGCGGAACTGCATCTGCTGCTGTCGATGATCACGCCTCTGCCGTGGCTCGAGCGCGTACCGACGTTCAAGGATCAGCAGGACGAGCTGAAAGAAAAAGATCTCAACACGTACGGATTCCTCGGCTATCCGCTGCTGCAGACCGCGGATGTGATCGTGTACCGCGCGAATTTCGTCCCGGTCGGCGAGGACCAGGCGTCGCATCTGGAGCTGTCGCGCGAGATCGTGCGCCGCTTCAACAATTTCTACGGCGACGTTTTCCCCGAGCCGCTGCCGCTGTTCACCGAAACGCCGAAGGTGCCCGGCCTCGACGGGCGCAAAATGTCGAAGTCGTACGGCAATACGATTCCGCTGACGGCCAGCGCCGACGAGATTCGCGCGCTGGTGATGACGATGTTCACCGATCCCAACCGCGTCCGCCGCTCCGATCCGGGAAATCCCGACATCTGCAATCTCTTTCAATTCCACAAGCTCTTCTCGGACGGCGAGACGATCGCGCGCGTCGATCGCGAGTGCCGTGCGGCGCAAATCGGCTGCGTCGAGGACAAGCGCCTGCTCGCCGACATCATGGTCGAGAACTTGCGTCCGATCCGCGCGCGCCGCGAAGAGATCGATCGCGATCCCTCGATCGTGTGGAACGCGCTGCGCGATGGCGGACGCGTCGCGCGCGAGCGGGCGGAAGAAACGCTCGAGCTCGTTCGCAAGGCGATGAAGATCGATTTTCCGGAGCTGCGATGACCGACGAAGACGTCGAACAGGAAGAACCCGGATACGAGGTCACGCTGCCGTCGTTCCACGGCCCGCTCGATCTTCTGCTGCACCTCATCAAGAAAAACGAGATCGACATCTACGACATCCCGATCGTGCCGATCACGGAACAGTACACGGCGTATCTCGACGCGATGGAGGAGCTGAATCTCGAAGTCGCCGCGGACTACATCTACATGGCCGCGGTGCTGATCCACATCAAGTCGCAGATGCTGCTGCCTCGCGACGAGTCGGCCGAGGGGTCGCAGGAGGATCCGCGCGCGGAGCTGGTGAATCGCCTGCTCGAATATCAGCGATTCAAGCAGGTCGCGGAGACCTTCGCCGAGCTCGACGTCGTGCGCATGGGTGTGTGGCCCCGGCCGGCGGTGAAGCTGCCGGAGTCGGAAGCGGCGGAGATCGACATGAGCGAAGTCTCGCTCTTCGACCTCATCGACGCGTTCCGCAACGCGCTCACGCGCTACAAGCTCAATCATCCGCAAGCGCTCGAGCTCAAGCGCATTCAGCACAGAGTCTCCGACAAAATGCGCGAGCTCTATTCGAAACTGAAGGAGAGTTCGCCGATCCGCCTGCAGTGGTTTCTCGAAGGCCGCGACCGCGAGGAGCTGATCGCCATCTTCCTCGCCACGCTCGAGCTCGTCCGCCTCGGCGGCATCTCGCTGCGTCAAAGCGATCTTTTCGCGGAGATCGAGGTGGCGGTCACCGCGGCTCCTCTCGATGAGGCACAATTTGAACTCTTCGATAACGGATGAAGGATGAGAGATGAAGGAGGAATCCCACCCGGCCATTCATCCTTCATCCTTCATCCTTCGATAAGCCATGAACGAACTTCGATCCGCAATTGAAGCCATCCTCTTCGTATCCAACGAACCGGTGACGGTCGACGCGCTCGCCGAGGCGCTCGGCGCGACGGTCGACGACGTCCACGCGCAGCTTGCCGCGATGAAGACGTTTCTCGACGAGAACGTCGGCGGCTACACGCTGGAGCAGACGGCGGGCGGATGGCGCTTCGCGACGCGGCCGGAGCACGAAGCCGTGCTGAAAAAGTATTTTGCGAAGAAAGGCGAGGGCCGCCTTTCGATGGCCGCGCTGGAAACGATGGCCATCGTCGCGTATCGGCAGCCGATCACCGCGCCGGAAGTCTCCGACATCCGCGGCGTGAATTCCGTCGGCGTCATCCGCACGCTGCTCGAGCGTCATCTGATTCGCGTCGCCGGACGCAAAGCCGTCGTCGGCAGTCCGTTTCTGTATCGCACCACGCGCGAATTTCTGATTCACTTCGGATTGAACGACATTCGCGATTTGCCGCGCCTCGAAGAATTCGGCGATCTGATCGGCGAAACGATCAGCGAAGACCTGGTGACGGCGGTACAATCGGCGGCTGTCGATCCCACGGAGTGATGCTGGAGCGTCTGCAAAAAATCATCGCCCATGCCGGCGTCGCTTCGCGCCGTGAAGCGGAGTCGATGATTCGCGACGGACGCGTCACGGTCAACGGCCGCGTCGTCACGGAGCTCGGGACCAAAGCCGATGCGGGTCGCGATCACATCAAGGTCGACGGCAAGCTCATTACGCGCGCCGAGCCGCATCGCTACATTCTTTTGTACAAGCCGAAAGAAGTCGCATCGACGACGAGCGATCCGCAGGGCCGTCACACGGTCATCGATCTCGTTCGCGGCGTACGCGAGCGCATCTATCCGGTCGGGCGTCTCGACTTCCAATCGGAAGGGCTGCTGCTGCTGACGAACGACGGCGACCTCGCGTACAAGGTCACGCACCCGAAGCACGGATCGGTGAAGACGTACCACGTGAAGGTGCGCGGCATCGCGGAAGATCGCGACGTCGGAAAGCTCGAGCGCGGCATCACGATCGAAGGCAAGCGCACCGTGCCGTGCGAGATCAGCCGGATGAAGACGACCGGACGCAGAGACGACGAGGGCAACAGCTGGTACGAAGTGAAGCTGCGCGAAGGACGCAATCAGCAGATTCGAAAAATGTTTCAGGCCATCGGCCATCCGGTGATGAAACTCCGGCGCGTCGCCATCGGGCCGATCGCCGATCCCAGCCTTCAGCCCGGGGAATGGCGCGAACTGACGAAGAGCGAAGTGAAGATGCTGTCGATGATGAAGGAGCCGCGGCCGACGAAACCGCGGCGTTCGGCGCGACCCGTTTCGAGAAAGACAACGCAGCCGGCGAAGCGGCGGAGTTCGCGAACGAGAGGTTAGGGTTCGCAGTTCGCAGTTCGCAGTTCGCAGCGGTCTTTCTGCGAACTGCGAACTGTGCACCGCGAACCT
>DATIZY010000188.1:0-7855 GCA_035516895.1 Thermoanaerobaculia bacterium
GTTGGGGCGATCGAGATCGGTGCCCGACGCGATCTTCACCGGCTTGTCATTCGTGATTTTCCAGACGGCATCGGTACCGGTGCCTTCGAGTCCGTTCGCGCCCGCTTTCATGCCGCTGTCGGTGACGTAGATCGACGTGCCGTCGGTCGCGACATCGTTGAGGAACGTGCTGCCGGGAATCGCGACCTCCCCTTTCGTCGCGCCGCTCTTCATGTCGAACTTGCGCACGACCGTCAGGTCCGCGACATACAGGACGCCGTTCAGGATGGCCATGCCTTTCGGCGCGTTGAGGAGAATGTCGGGCTTCGCGGCATCGATCCACTTCAGATCGATCTGCTTCGTGTCCGGATTCACGCGCGAGATGAACCCGTTGTCGTCGGCTTCGGTCGGATTGCCGTTGATGTTGCTGACGAGATAGATGTCGTCGTCTTTGTCGTAGAGGACCGACTCCGGCGTCTGGAATCCACTGAGGGTCTGCAGCGCCGGAGCCGACGCTTTCTGGGTGAGCGGCATCGGCGGCGCGGGCGGACCGTTCTCCTTTTGCTGGCAGGCGACCGCAAAGGCGATCGAGAAGAACACCCATCGTTTCGACATGTATTTTCCTCAGCGCTGGCGTCGTGTGCGATTCAGAACGTCGGGATGAAACCGGGTCTTCGTGTGGAGGCTGCGCAGCTCCGAGCTCGCGACTTCCTCGCGGTTCGTCGGCGGCAGCGCTTCGGTGGCCGTGGAACCCTGGCGGGCAATCTGCTCGTCGATCTTGCGCGTGAACTCGCGGGCGGAGTCGTAGCCCTGAAGCTTCATCAGGTGATTGCGCGCGGCGATCTCGACCAGCAGCGCGAGGTTGCGGCCCGACGCGACCGGCAGCCGCACGTACGGCTTCGACACGCCTAACAGCTCGTACGTCTCGCCGGCGATTCCGAGCCGGTCGTACTCGGTGCCTTCGACCCATTTCTCGAGCTTCACGACGAGGTCGATCGGCTTCACGTCGCGCGTCGACGCCACGCCGAAGAGGTCCTTGATGTCGATGATGCCGATGCCGCGCAGCTCCATGTGGTGCCGCAGCAGATCGTTCGAGTAGCCGAGGAGCACGTCGTTCGGATGGCGTTTGATGACGACCATGTCGTCGGCGATGAGCCGGTGGCCGCGATAGACGAGGTCGAGTGCGCATTCGCTCTTGCCGATGCCGCTGTCGCCGAGGAGCAGAACCCCGATGCCGTAGACGTCGAGAAGTCCCGAATGCATCGTGATCTTCGGCGCCATCGTCTCTTCGAGAAAGTACGTCGTGCGCGTGATGGTCGTCGACGACATCGCGGTGGTCGAGAAGAGCGGCACCGATCGCTTCTCGCACTCCTGCTTGAATTCGTCGAGCGGCGTGATGCCCTTCGTCACGATGAAGCAGGAGACGTCGAGCGCGGCGACGTCGCGGACACGCTTCTCGCGAAGACGCGCCGGAAGCGATTGCAGATATTTCGTCTCCGATTCGCCGATGATCTGGACGCGCCACGGCTTGATGTATTCGTAGTAGCCGGCGAACGCGAGGCCGGGTTTCTGTACGCGAGGCCGCAGGATCGTGCGGTCGAGGCCGTCGTCGCCGGTGACGATCTTCAGCGCGAGCTCTTCGAGCTCCGCGGAAAGGAGCGTCCGGACGGTCGTCTGGAGGAAGTCCTCGTCCACGGGACTATGGTACAGCGGTCTTCACGCAGAACCGGTTCTCGGCCGGTCGCGCTCGCCCGCTTTGCACCCGTCGTTCCGCGCTATTTCGTCGTCTTCACGATCGGCGCGGAGGCTGCCGCGTCGAAGCGCTTCTGCAGCTCGGCCGCTTGCGCGCGGTCGGTGATGCCGTCGGCGCCGCTGTCCGCGTTCGCGGTGACCGTCACCGTGAAGCCGGGATAGGAGAACGTGAAATCGCGGAACGATTTACCCGTCAGCGCGTCGCGCTGCGCGGCGTCGGCCATGTCCCCCACGCTTATGCCGCCGTCGTTGAGACCGGCATTCATGTACATCGCCGACGTGCCGCTGTGCTCGCCCTTCTCGACGCGGTTCGAGACGCTCATCGAGGTCGGCGGACCGAGGAGGATGATGACTTTGCCGCGAAGCGACTTCGAGCCGGGCGTCTTGCCGACGGTGAGGTACTTGTCGGCGATCGCCGCGCGCGTGGCGACTTCGCTCACGAAGTCGGGCCCGCGGCTCGCGACGAACTTCTTGATGAACTCCTCGGCCGCAGCGTCATCGGTGATTGCCGTCCACTGCGCGCGCTCGGCGTTCGTCATGAAATAAGCCTGCGGCGAGGCCGCCCACTGGTGATATTTCGGCGCGAGCGCGAAAAGCAACGCGAAAAGGAGCACGTCAGACCTCCGTTGTCCACTTTATCTCGCACCGGAGATCCTTCGGCCTCAAGAGAGCACAGCGACGGGAGATCCTTCGCTCCCGCCCCGCCGGCCGCCCGCGCTCGGGATGACGCTGCCTCACACCTCCGGTGCGATGAGGCCGAGGTTGTTGTCGCGGCGTTTGTAGATGACCGAGACCTTGTCGGTGTCGAGATCGCGGAAGACGATGAACTCGTTCTTCGAATCGTCGAGGCGAAGCGCCGCCTCCTCGACCGACATCGGGCGAATGGGAAGATTGTTGGTGCGGATGATCCGCTTCGAGGTCAGGCTGATTTTCTTCGGGTCGATGACCTGCACGGTCCAGTCGGTGACCCGATCGGCGGTCTTGTCGTGGTTGCCGCTCTTGCGATGATGGTCGCGGATCTTCTCGCGGTTTTTCTGCGCCTGCCGCTTGAGGTGATCGATGGTCGCGTTGATCGCGTCGGCCATCGACTCGTCGGATTCCTGAACGGCTTTGACGTCGTGCTCCTTGCCGACGATCAGAATCTCGCAGATGTTGCGGTACTTCTCGACCTGCAGGACGCAGCGGATCTCGATGACGTCATCGAAGAGCTTCGAGACGATCCTGCTCAGCTTCTTGTCGATCAGCTTGCGGATATCCGGCGTGACTTCGAAGTTGCGGCCGATGATCCCGGTTGCCATGACGACACCCTCACTTTGATCAGAAAATTTGCTTGCGATCGGTCGAGGAAGGGATGTTCAGCTCGTCGCGGTACTTGGCCACGGTGCGCCGGGCGATGTTGATCCCTTCGTCGTTCAAAATCTTCATTATCTTCGAGTCCGAGAGGGGCTTTCTCGGGTCTTCCGCCTCAATATAGCTCTGAATCTTCTTTTTGACCGTGAGGCTGGAGATGTCCTCGCCCGTATCGGAGTCGATGCCGCTGTGGAAGAAGTACTTCATCAGGAACAGTCCGCGCGGCGTGTGCATGTACTTGTTCGACACGACGCGCGAGACGGTGGATTCGTGCATCTGGATGTCGTCGGCGACGTCGCGAAGGACCAGCGGGCGGAGGTAGTCGATGCCCTTCTCCAGGAACTCGCGCTGGTGCTTCACGATCGACTCGGCGACTTTGTAGATCGTGCGCTGGCGCTGGTCGAGCGACTTGATCAGCCACACCGCCGAGCGGATCTTGTCCTTGATGTAGTTGACGGTCTCGCCGTCCTGCTTCGAATCCATCGAGTTGAGCATCGCGCGATAGCTGCCGTTGATGCGCAGCTTCGGCATGCCGTCCTCGTTCAGCACGATTACGTACTCGTCGCCGACTTTTTGCACGTAGACGTCGGGCTCGACGTAGATCGCTCGCTCGTTCGAGTACTTCCGTCCCGGCTTCGGATCGAGATGTTTGATGACCTCGACGATGCCCTCGAGCGTCTTCATGTCGATCGCAAGGACCTTCGCCAGCTGCACGAAGTGGCGCTGCATGAACATGTCCCAGTGGTCGCGGATGATCGTCTCGACGAGCGGCTCGTCGATCTCGAGGAACTCGAGCTGCAGCAGGAGACATTCGCGCAGATCGCGCGCGCCGACGCCGATCGGATCGAGCGACTGGATCGCCTTGACGGCCACCTCGACTTCGTCCGCGGCGGACTGAACCGCGGCCATGATCTCCTCGTTCGTCGCGCGGAGATATCCGTCTTCGTCGATGTTGCCGATGATGAACTGGCCGATCTCCTTCGTGCGCGGCGAGGCGTCGCTCATCATGAGCTGCCACGTGAGGTGATCGACGAGGTTGGGCGGGCGGGTGAGGGTGTTCTCGATCGGGAACTCCTCGTGCTCCTCGCCCATCCTCGGGTTGTACCCGTACTCGATGTAGTCCTGGAAGTAGGCGTCGTAGTCGATTTCGTCGAAGGAGTCCTTTTCTTTGTCCTTCTCCTTCGTCTCGATCTTCTTCGCTTCGTCTTCCGCTTCCGTCTTCTGATCGGTGGTCTCGGCCTCCTCGCTCTTGGCTTCTTCGGCGTTTTCCTCGAGGAGAGGGTTTTCGAGCAGCTCCTGGTTGAGGACTTCCTGGAGCTCGAGCTTCGACAGCTGCAGCAGCTTGATCGCCTGCTGCAGCGACGGCGTCATGATTAATTTTTGAGATAATTTAAGATGAAGCTTTTGTTCGAGTGCCATGGCGGTCCGGATCAGCGAAATCGCCTGTCATCCCGAGCCCTTCGGCTCTGCTCAGGGCAGGCTCCGCGAGAGACCTGGGCGTGCGGGCGGTGCAGCGCTGTAGGGAGCAGCATCTTACCGCCCCCGCGGCCAGTTTTCTCGCTGCGCTCGAATGGACATGCGACAGGGATCAACATCGTCTCAGCTCAGATTGAATGACTCGCCCAGGTAAATTCGCCGGACCTCCGCATCCGCTGAGAGACTCTCGGGCACTCCCTGCCGGAAGATTTCGCCTTCTTTGATGATATAGGCGCGGTCGGTGATCTTCAAAGTCTCGCGCACGTTGTGGTCTGTGATCAGGATTCCGATCCCACGCGCACGAAGTTGGGAGACGATTCTCTGAATCTCGAAAACGGCGATCGGATCGATTCCTGCAAACGGCTCATCTAGCAAGATGAATGCCGGGTTGATTGCGAGCGCGCGCGCGATCTCCACGCGCCGCCGCTCGCCTCCCGAAAGCGAGTACGCACGGTTGCGCGCGATGTGCGTGATGCCGAACTCCTCGAGCAGCGCGTGCGTGCGCGCTTCGCGCTCGGACAGCGGCAGATCCATCGTCTCGAACACCGCCAGAAGATTCTCTTCGACGGTCAGTTTTCGAAAGACCGACGGCTCCTGCGGCAGATAGCTGATGCCGCGCTGCGCGCGCAGATACATCGGCAGCGATGTGATCTCCTCGTTGCCGAGCCGCACGTGTCCGTCATCGGGACGCACGAGTCCGACGATCATGTAGAACGTCGTCGTCTTCCCCGCTCCGTTGGGACCGAGGAGTCCGACGATCTCGCCCTGGCGGATGTCGACGGAGACATCGCGCACGACCTTGCGGCCTCGATAGATCTTCACCAGATGCTCGGCAGCGAGACGCTGCGGCTCCGGCGCGCGCTCGCGCTCGGTGGTGAACGGAAGGACGGCGGTTTCGCGATCTGCCATTCGCTCTTCGAATTCTACGATGGAGCGCCGGCTTCAGCCGGCAAGTTCGGACGCTTCAGCGGGCAAGTTCGGACCGGCTAAAGCCGGTGCTCCATTTGCCGGTGCTCCATTTTGCCGGTGCTCCATTTGCCTGGTGCTCCATTTGCCTGCGCCGGTGCCGTGCGCCTACTGAGGCTTGTATGTTCCTTTCGTCTGCGAGCTTTCGACCTTGTTCCGTGCGAGATCGATTGCAAACTGGTCGCCGCTCGTCGAGCCCTTCGGGTCGCTGACGGTCGCCGGCGAGCCGTACAGGAAGATGAGGCGTTTGTCGACGAAGTACGTGGCCCGATTCCCCGATCCTTTCCGCCCCGTCGACGTATCGCTGAACGTGACCTTGTCCTGCGCCTCGACGCGCTCCATCTTCCGGTTCGCATCGAAGAAGAACGATGCCTTGTCCGCCGACATGTGACGCGTATCGTCGTCGATGGTCACATTGCCGAGGAGGTCGATCCGCCGCTCCGCTTTGTGAGCGCCGAGCGAGTCGCCGTTCGCGAACATCGGCGTCTTGCGCGGCTCGCCGGTGTTCGTGTTGTAGAGCGTCGTGCGGACGTGCCCGCGCGCATCGATCTCGTCGCCCATCCCGTGCACCTGCATCTCATCGGCGAGCATCGTGTTCGTGTCCTGCCAGGCGCGGACGTTCCCGCTGAACACGGCGAGCTTCGTGGCCTGATTCATCGTCAGTCCATCGGAGTTGACGAACACCGGTTTGTTCGCGGGAAACACTGTCGTCGCATCGGCGGACGGGCCGTCGTTCTTCGACACGAGCTGTGCGATGACGCTCCCGGTCGCTTTCGCCGTCCCCGCTTTCGGCGAGAACTCGATGAGCTTCGCCTTGAGCGTCTGTGCTTCGGTCGTGACCGTCGGATCGAAGCCGGGCGTCGCCGTGAGGATCACTCGATCGCCGGTGATGTCGTAGTTGGCCTTGACCGCCGCGGCGGTGTTCTTCGGATCTTTGTAATGGAAATTGCCGTCGATGTCCGCGCTGGTGGCGCGGTGCGCCTTCGGATCGAACGCCACCGTCAGCAGGTCGCCCGTCATCTCCTTCGGATCCTCTCCGAATTCGTGCATGACGACGCCGCTGTTCGCACGCACGTCGGTGACCTGCTTGTTCGTCATGCCGACGCGAATGCCGCTCGCGGTGAGGTCGCGCTTCGGCGGGCCGTCGATCACCGCGTGCGCCTTCGCGCCGTTGTCACCCGCGGCGTTGATCGCGGTGATCTCGTTGCCGGTGTTTTCGCTCCAGAAGTGATCGCACGTGATCTCCTTCTTGCCACTGCCGGCCTGATCGTCGAACGTCGTGATGTCGACGTGGCCGCTGCCATCGACGCCGAGAAGCGATTTGCGATCGGGGGTGAAGCGGGCGACCACGCGATCGGCGACGAGCTTGTCGAAGTCGCGCGTCATCACGACGTTCTTCGTGAACTCGACGTTCGCTTCCTTGCGGCGGAACAATCCCTCCTCCGCCTTGAGATTCATCGGACTCTCGGCAGGATCCGGCGGATGTGTGGTCGCGTCGACTTTCTGATACAGGCGCAGCTGCTCGTTCTGCACGTCGAGGTCGAGCGCGCCGGCGTTGCCGTACCAGTCGTCGACGCGGAACTGCACCGGAATGTGATTCGTGAGGCGATTGCCGTCGAAGTGAATCTCGGCCGTCGTCATGTCGACGTTGTCGCTCGACGTCACGCGCACGCCGCCCTTCGCGTCGGCTTCTTTCGTTGCGCTGTTGAACTGCGCCTGCGGACACACCAGCTCGTATGTGAGGCCGTTGGGACGGAAGATCGTCAGCTGCACGTTCTCCAGCGTGTTCCAGCCCGACTGAAACGCGACCACGCGCTGCGCGCGGATGCGCGCCGCAAGACGGCCGCTGATCGTCTGCGTGTCCTCGAACGTTTTCGACTCGACCTGGGGCTTGTCGCTCGGGCGCTGCGTCGAAGTGACCGGCTGCGTAACGCTGCGGTCCTTTTGAATCTTCGCTCGGTTCCAGTTGAGTGCAATCAGGAGAATGAAGCCGAAGAAAACGATGGGGAGCGCGACGCGAAGGATTCGAATCGTGCGCTGCACGAGGAGCGTAACTTCTTATGAGTCAATAGAATTCCTCGATTTGGCTACGGGTTGACGGTTGCCACACCACAGCCGAAATCCTCCGGTAACCGGCAACCGGTAACCGGCAACCGATAACCGTTAACCGGCAACCGGGAAGGCCCAACGTCTAACGTGCATCGAGCAGCGTGAGCCGCGGCCCCGGCTCGACCTGGAACAGCACGTCCGCCCGGCCGCCGCACGCGAGAATGCCATTCAACTCGGCGACCGACGGCCACACGACTGCGGTCGCCTGACCGGTCCGATCCTG
>DATIZY010000189.1:0-19230 GCA_035516895.1 Thermoanaerobaculia bacterium
GCCGCGGCCGCCGGCGTGGATCTGCGCCTTGACGACCACGCGTCCGCCGAGCTGCTTCGCGGCCTGGCGCGCGTCATCGGGATTGTCGACGACGATGCCGCGCGGGGTCGGCACGCCGTAGCGCCGCAGAATTTCTTTCGCCTGATATTCGTGGACTTTCATCGCGCGCGGCGTTTTATCACCGCGACGGCGGCAATACCAAGACCTCTCCCGACATTTCCGGCTGATGGAGCGTGCAGAAGAACGGAAAGATCCCTTCGCGATGGAAGGTCATCACGTACGAGATCTTCTTCAGCGGCGGCAGCTTCGTCTGCAGGACGACGTGGCTGCGGTCGTCGAGCAGCATGAAATCGTGCTCGTCATCGCCCTGCAGATTCCAGAAGATGATCTGCGTCGGTTCGTCGCGCCGCACGGCGAACACCGGCGGGTTGAACGCGTACGTTTCGCCGAATGCCTGCACCGATTCTTTCGGCCCGCTTTCTTTTGTCACGAGCGCCTGCGTCATCAGGATCACGCGCGCTTTGAACGGACCGGTCGTCGCGATGGTCACGCCCGGCTGATTCGAAGTTTTTTGCGCGCAGGCGGTGAGCAAAAACAACAAGGCAATCTTCTTCGTGCTCTTCGTCCTCGAGTGGTGAAAACTATCACCATGCAACCGGGCGACGAAATCACGATCGCGCCAACCGAGCTCGTCGCCGGCGGCGCGGCGATGGCGCGCGTCGATGGGTTCCCGATTTTCACGACGAACATCTATCCGGGGGATGTCGCGGTCGTGCGCCTGACGGAAGTGAAGAAAGGATTCGCACGCGCGGACCTCGTGCGCGTCGTCGATCCGAGCGCGTTGCGGCGCGCCGCGCCGTGTCCGATCGCGGAGGAATGCGGAGGATGCGACTGGACGGCGCTGCGGCTCGACGCGCAGCTCGCCGCGAAGAAGCGGATCCTCAGCGAATCGCTTCGGCGCATCGGAAAGATTCGGGAGCATCCGGCGATCACGATTCATCCGTCGCCCCTGAATTACCGCCTGCGCAGCCGGCTGCATCGCGACGGCGATGCGATCGGCTTCTACGCGACGGGATCGCATCGGGTCGTGCCGCTCGCGCCGGAATGCGAAGTGGTCGGCATCGAGACCGCGAGACATCCGCGTGAAGGAACGACGTGGGAGATCGACGGACGGATCTCCGATGCGAACGACATCGCGATTCGCGTCGACGGGTTCGCATATCGCCTTTCGCGCTCGTCGTTTTTCCAGGTCAACCGGCATCTGCTCGCGACGCTGATTCGACTGGTCAAAGGCCACGCGGCGCGCGCGGTGCAGAAGCGGCTGGCGATCGATCTCTACGCCGGCGCCGGTTTTTTCACGCTGCCGCTGATGACGATGTTCGAGCGCGTGATCGGCGTCGAAGCGGTGCGCGATCCATTCGCGCCGGTTGAAATGACGGAATCGGCCGTCGAGCAGTTCGACATTCCCGCGGCCGATTTCATCTTTCTCGATCCGCCGCGCGCCGGCACGACGAAGAGCGTGGTCGAGCGCATCGCGGCAAGCGCGCGCGAGATGGTTTGTTATCTCTCCTGCGATCCGGTAACCTTTTCGCGCGACGCGAGCCGGCTGATTGCGTCCGGGTGGCGCCTCTCCACTCTCGATCTCGTCGATCTCTTCCCCAACACGCATCACGTAGAAACGCTCGCTTCCTTCGAGCGTGCCCAGTGACGCCCCCGCTGCCTTCCCGCTGATCGCCTACATTCTCGGCCTGACGGCCGGTTTGCGCCCGCGCGATGCCGCGGCGTTGCTGGCGATTGCGATTCTTCTCGCGCTGATCCGCCGCGCCCGTCTCGCGATCATCGTCCTCTGCCTCGCCCTCGGCGTCTTCAATGCGCGTCCGTACGCGGCCGTGGCGGCGAGCGAGGAGCGCTTCGTCACGATCGAGGCGCCGATCGACCGCGACTGGCGCGAGCGCGGCGACGCCTGGCTGTTGCGCGTGCCGGCGTTCGAAGTGTGCGGGCCGCCTTCGGGCGGCCAGACGGCGGAGGCCGGTGCGCACACGCCGCTGACGATCTACGCACGCTTCGCACCGCGGTCGATCGCGATGGAGCGGCTCGTGCGCGCGGAGGGTTTTCTGCGGCCCAACGATCGCGGCGAGCTGACGCTCACCGTGAAATCGCCGCGGCTCCTCGCGTATCGCGGAACGCTCTCGTGGATCGATCCCGCGGCGTGGAATCGCGCGCTCGCGAATCGCCTCTGTCCGTTCGTTCCGCGTTTCCCTCACGAACTCGCCCTCGTCGAGGCGCTCGTGTTAGGCCGGGGCGAGCGGCTGGCCGACGACATTCGCGACAACTACAAGCGAGGCGGCACGTATCACCTGCTCGTCTTCTCCGGATTGCAGATCGCGTTCGCCGCCGGTCTCATCGCGTTCCTGCTCCGCGTCTTCGATGCGCCGCGTGCATCCGACTGGTCGCTCCTCGGCTTCTCGATCCTCGCGCCGCTGTTCATCGGTCCGACTGCGTCGGTGTCGCGTGCGAGCATCGGCATTGGCCTGTACGCGTTCTCGCGCATTCTGAAGCGTCCGACGACGCTCGAGAATCTCTGGTGCGTCGCCGCGCTGATCGGCCTGATCCTCGCGCCGCGCGATCTCACGAACGCCGCGTTCCAGCTGACGTATGCCGGCGCCGGAGCGCTCGTCTTCGCCGGCAGACCTCTCGCGTCGGGACGGCGGCGCTGGCTGGCGTATGCGTTCGCGGCGGAGTGCGCGATCACGCCCCTGACGCTGTTTCATTTTCATCAGTTCGCGCTTGGCGGATCGCTGACGACGCTCGCCCTGACGCCGGTGATCTCGGCGATGCTCGTCGTTTCCGCTCTCGTGTGCGCGATTCCGTGTGCGCCGCTGTTCGCGGTCATCGCGCTGCTGCACCGCATCTGCTCGATCCTCAACGCGGCCTCGGCGACGTTTGCAGGCTGGTACGCCGCGCCGCCCGTCGCAACGATGGTCGTCGGCTTCGGCGCGGCGCTGCTCGCCATCGCGCTGCTCCGCGGCCGTGTGCGAGCCGTCGTCATATTGGTAAGTGTTTGCTTACCAATATGCGGCGCGGCCGTGCGAGGGCACCGACGCGTCGAGCGGCCGGCGATCACGGTTCTCGACGTCGGCCAGGGCGACTCGATTCTCATCCGCACGCGCGATCGCGCGGTGCTCGTCGACGGCGGCCCGAGGTTCGCGAACGTCGCGTGGATGCTGCTCGATCGCGGCGTGCGCTCGCTCGACGTTGTGGTGCTCACGCACGTTCATCCCGATCATTGCGGCGGCCTGCCCGACGTGCTCACGCACCTTCGCGTGCGGCAGCTGTGGATTTCGCCGCGCCGTTTCACCGGCGACTGCGCGGAGCGGCTGCTGGAGACGGCGTCCGCCGAGCTCGTGCCGATTCATCTCGTGCACGACGGCGATCGCTTCGGCGACATCCGCGCGCTCACGGCGAATCGAACCTTCCGCCATTCGCCGGAGAACAACAGCTCGATCGTGCTGCAGGTCTCGATCGGCGGGCGAAACGTTCTGCTCACCGGCGATATCGAGCGCGAGAGCGAGGCCGACCTCGCGGATCGCGCCGGCCGCGCCGATGTGCTCAAGGTCGCGCATCACGGCAGCCGCTCCTCGAGCACACCGCCGATGCTCGATGCGGTGTCGCCGCGCATCGCGCTGATCTCCTGCGGCCGCCACAACCTCTTCGGCCATCCGCACGCCGAAGTGTTAGACGCCCTGCAGAGACGGGGAGTGCTCGTTCTGCGGACGGATGTGGATGGCTCGATCGATATCGAATTCGATGGCGGCCACATCTTTGCGCATCGCCAAATTGACACTCCACGGTGACGCGCTTACAGTGGATTCGACCCCTTATGTCGTCCACACTCCTGCGCCTTGGTCTTTGGATTGTCCTCGCAGTCGTCGCCCTTTACGTCCTCCACGAGACTTACGCCGGCACGCAGCTCGAGGCGTATTTCTCCACTCCGATGCTTCAGAAAGCGCTCGTCGTCGGCGTTTTTCTCGTCGGCGCCGGCCTCGTCATGCGGGTCCTCGAAAAAGGTGCGAAGAAAATCTCGAAGAACCGCTGCACGGTATGCAAGACGCCGATTCCGCCGGGCGCGATCTATTGCCGCGCGCATCTGCGGAACGTGCTCGCTCGCGAGGACGACCGCGCGCACCGGACGTTCCCCGGCCAGTAGACTCGACACGTGACGGTGGTCATCGCCGGGCCGACCGGCGTGGGAAAATCGGATCTCGCGCTGCGCGTGGCCGAGGCGGCCGGCGGGGAGATCGTCAACTTCGATTCGATTCAGCTCTATCGCGGATTCGACATCGGCAGCGCGAAGCCGTCGTCTTCCGATCGCGCGCGCGTCCCGCATCATCTATTTGATGTTCTCGAGGCGACCGATGAGTTCAACGCTGCCGATTACGCGCGGCTCGCGCGCCCGCTTCTCGCGCGGATCCGAATGCCGATTCTCGTCGGCGGAACATTTTTTTATCTGCGCGCGCTGCTCGCCGGCCTGCCGGAGATGCCGGCGCGCGACGAATCGATTCGCGCGCGGCTGCGGAAGATTCCGAAGGAGCGGCAATACCGCTGGCTGTCGCGCGTCGATGCGGAGAGCGCGAAATCGATCGCGCCCGGCGACAGGCATCGCGTCGAGCGGGCGCTCGAGGTGTGGATCCGGAGCGGGCGTCCGATCTCGTCGTGGAAGAGGCCCGCATCGGAAGGGAGCGCGCGGACGATCGCGCTGACGCTCGAACGGGGCGAGCTGACGAAACGGCTCGATGCGCGCGTGGAGCAGATGTATCGCGCCGGTCTCGTCGACGAAACGCGTGCGCTGCTCACGCGTTATCCTGCGTCCGCGCGGCCGTTTTCCGCGATCGGATATCGTGAAGCGGTGGCGGTCATCGAAGGCACGATGAGCGTGGACGAAGCGATGCGCGAAACTCGGCGGCGTACTCGCGCGTATTCGAAGCGGCAAATGACGTGGCTGCGCGCGGAGCGGAATGTGCATTGGCTCGACGCGGCCGATCGCGACCGCGCGTTCGCGTCCGCGCTGCAGCTCATCGAGGGAGAGAGTTGAAGTACGCCAGACTTCTGTTCGCCATCGTCGCCGTTGCGTGCGCAACGACACCTCCTCCGCCGCCGGCCCAGCTCACGGGGCCCGTCAGGCATCTCGTCGATCCGCGCAGCGGCTGGAAGGGCAGCGCGCCCGAAGGGATCGACCAGCGATTCGAGGCCGCGTGGCGGTTCGTCCTTGCCGGCGATTACCCGAACGCGCGCAAGCGGCTCGACGACATCCGCTCGCGCGATCCGGAGTACACGCCGGCGGCGCTCGCGGGAGCGGCGATCAACCTGCTGGAAGGCAACGCGGAAGCGGCGAGGGCGATCGTCGATCCGATTGCGGCGAAAGACCCGGGCTACGCGGTCGCCGCGGTGTACGAAGCGGAGATCGATGTCGCGCAGAACCAGATTCAGAGCGCGTACGAGCGCTATCGAGCGATCGTTCAGCAGCCGAACGCGCCGCCCGGAGCTTCGGCGCGGTTCGGCGAGCTGCAGACGCGCGTCTTCGATCAGCTCTACGGCGCGGCGATCAATGCGCCGCCCGCCGATGCGATTCCCCTCCTGCGCCAGGCGATGACCGTCGATCCCGGCGCCAGCGCCGCGCGGCTGCTGCTCGCGCAGAAGCTCGTCGCGCTGAAGCAGTACGACGACGCGCGCAAGGAGCTCGATCCGCTGCTCGACACCGGCGCCGCCGTTCAGGCCGAGGTGCAGGAGACGCTCGCGGAGATCGAGGTCGGAAAGGGGCAGTACGAAAAAGCGATCGCGCGCTACGAGCGGCTCGCGCACAACGATCCGAACGGACGCTACACCCACCGGCTCGAGCAGGTGAAGGAGCAGTTCGCCGCGGCGAATCTGCCGCCGCAGGTGATCACGGCGATGCAGGCGCCGGCGATCACCAGGGCCGATCTCGCGGTGCTTCTGTATTGGCGCATCGCGTCGATCCGCTTCGCCCAGAACGTTCCGCCGCCGCCGATCGCGACCGATATCGCCGACATTCCCGGCCGCGACGAAGTCATCCGCGCCATCGCCCTCGGCATCTACTCGATCGATCCGGTGACCCGGCGCGTGAATCCCGATCAGGAGATGACCGGCGCGATGTTCGCGCGCATCACGGCGCGCGTGCTCGCGCTGCGCGGCGCCTCGTGCGCGCGCGGGGTGCCCGCGGACGCGATTCTCACCGCGTGCGGCATCGCGATTTCCAACGACGACCTCCCGGTGAGCGGTCAGACCGCATCGGCAGTCATCGATCAGGTCGATCAAGCGATCTCGCGTTAGGCCACGGCTGCGCCGGCTGGTCGAGCGCGACTCGATGCTGAACAAACATCACGCGAACAGCGTCAGCCGCGGCAGGTTGAACCGCTCGCGCACGAGCCGGCGCAGGTTCGCCTCCTCCGTTCGCGCGCGAATCTTCGGGTCGAGATTCGACGTGTCGATCGCCGCGAGCTCGCTGCGAATCGAATCGTCGGCGAGCGAGGCGACCATTTCCTGCTCGATGTCCATCAGCGACTGCTCGATGCGCGGAACGCTGCGCTCGCGCGCCAGATCGCGCACGCGCGAGGCCCATGGCTCTTCGAGGCGCGACGCGAGATCGTCGAGCCGCGTCTGCGGATCGACTTCCGGCGGAACGTCGCTGCCGCCGACGTAGAGATCGCGCCGCGCGTCCCATAGCTCTTTGACCGCGTGACGGCAGTAGGACAGGCTGGAGATGACTTTTCGCCGTCCGCTCGTCTCGTTCTTTTCGAAGACGCCGTCGATCGCTTCGATCACGAGCGGGAGCGGGATCCCGTCGTCGGCCCATTTGCGCATCAGCGCCCAATCCTTCGCCGACAGGATGAAGGGCGTCCGGCGTCGCGCGGCGAAGTGCGCTTCGATTTCGAGGAAGTAGTCGTCAGACAACATTTTGAAGGATGAACCTTGAACGATGAACGATGAACGCCGATTCTCGGTTGCCGGTTGCCGGTTGCCGGTTGCCCTTGAACGATGAACGATGAACGCCGATGCTCGCTCGCCGCTCGCCGCTCGCCGCTCGCCGGTTACCGCTTGCCGACCGGCAACCGTCAACCGTCAACCATGAACAGGCACCGTCGAAGCCAATGACCCGCGGCGAACGGCTTCGAGCGGAATGCTACAATTTTTGCCTCAAGGTCCCCCTCCAATGACAGCGGCTGCGCCTCCGGCAGAGGTCACGATTTACGCGCCTGTTGCAAATCCGATCCGCCAGGAGCTGCGCCGGGAAACCATTTCGATCGGACGCGCATCCGACTGCACGATTCCGATCAAAGACCGCTATCTCTCCCGCAAGCACGCCGAGATCGCGCCGGTGAACGGCTCGTGGATCCTCAAAGACTGCGGCTCGGCGAACGGAACGTTTCTGAACGGGATGCGCGTCGATCGCGACCGCCAGCTCCATACCGGCGATCGCATCCGCCTCGGCGACACCGAAATCGTGTTCGAGGCCGCCGAGCACACGACCGATCGAATCCTGGCGATCGCCGATACCCGGGCGAAGACGACGATCGCGATCCCGGTCCGCGACATCGATCAGGGGCGCTACGACACGGGCGATCCGGCGAAGCTGAAGACGCTCAGCCTTCTCGCGGCCGAGCTGCTCGAAGATCAGCCGCTCGATCAGCTGTTCGGATTCATCAGCGAGCGCGTTCTCCTGCACACGAAAGCGTCGCGCGCGGCGATCGGACTTCTGAACGGCGACGGGAAATCGTTCGTCAACGTCGAGGTGCGCCGTCAGGATGACAGCGATACGTCGGAGCTCCGCATCAGCCGCACCGTGCTCGAGGAGGTCGTCAAGGAAAAGAAGGCGCTGGCATTCGTCGACATCACCGGCGACGAGAAGCTCAAGCGCGTGCACTCGATCGTCGCGCAGGGAATTCGCTCGATTCTCTGCGCGCCGATGATGATCGGCGACGCCGTCGTCGGCGTGCTGTACGTCGACTACTTCGTCAACCGGCCGATTTCCGCGGAAGACGTGAGGCTCATCGCGCAGATCGCGAGGTTCGCCGCGATCAAGCTCGAGACCACGCGGCTTCGCGAAGAAGCGATTCAGAAGCGGATCATGGACGAGGAGCTCAAGACCGCGTCGGTCATCCAGCGGCGCTTGCTCCCGCCGGCGCCGACCGATGTCCCGGGCTACACGTTCGCCGGGATGAACCGTCCGTGCCGCACCGTCAGCGGCGATTACTACGATTTCGTGGTTCGGCCCGACGGACGCGTGTACTTCGTCATCGCCGACGTCAGCGGCAAAGGCGTGACTGCCGGCCTGCTCATGGCCGGGTTGCAGGCGTCGTTTCGCATCTTCACGAAAAACGATCCGCGCCCGGCGGAGCTCATGCTGCAGCTCAACGTGACGCTGAAAGACAATCTGCCGCAATCGAAATTCGTCACGCTGTTTCTCGGCCGGCTCGACACGCGCACGGGCGTGATCGAGTACGCGAACGCCGGTCACGTACCGCCGCTGTGGATTCGCGCCGACGCCGTCCAGGAGCTCTCCGAAACCGACCTCGTCCTCGGCGTCGTCACGCGTGCGCAGTACAACGAGCGTACGGTTCAGCTCGTACCGGGCGATTCGCTCGTGATCTTCACGGACGGTTTGCCGGAAGCGGAAGGCGTCGAGCAGCAGGAGGCCGCGTCGGCGATGCTCAAAAAGAAACTCGCCGGTCTGCATGACGCGAACGCCGAATCGATCGCGCAGGCGATCGAAGACGAGCTGCTCGCCGGCGTGGACGCCTCGATCACCGACGACGTCACGCTAGTCGTCGTGAGCCGGGACGTATCGCCGGAGAAATTCGAGGACGATCGGCTCCACTGAGCGCGCGGCGACGGAGAGGATCCGGTCTGCGTGGTAGTTCCCCGGAATGTCCATGAGGTGCAGCTCTTTCGGCTCGTTCGCCGCTTCGTAGAGCGCGACGGAATGACGATGGCCGATCAGCCAGTCGTTGCGAACGTGAATGAAGCAGAGCGGCACGTTTACGTCGCGGATGTCGTCGAGCGCGCGGATCTTCTCCGTCGTTCGCATGCGCCACTCGAAGCGCGGACGCTTCAGCGCAAGGGAGAACGCGATGTGGCGATGGATGGTGAACGGGTTGATGCGCGGGCTGATCATCGAGAAATCGGCGACGGGCGAGATCAGCACGAGCGACTTCAACGGCAGCGCATGGCGTGCGGCGGTGGAGATGGCGATCGAGCCGCCGTAGGAAAAACCGAGGAGCGAGAGAGAGCGGAGGTCGCGGCGGGCGAGGAGGTCCTTCGCGACCACAGCGATGTCGTGATGCTCGTTCCGATTGAAGCCGTACGTCCCCTCGCTGTCGCCGTGTCCGCGCGGATCGACGACCGCAACGCCGTAGCCGTTTGCAGTGAGAAGCTCCGCGAGCGCGATCATGGACGGATGCCGCCGCTCGCGCCAGAAGCCCGGAATGACGATGACGAGCGAGCCGGAGGTCGCGTCGTAGAGGTCGTAGGCGATCCGGGTTCCGTCGAAAGACTCGACCTCGTAGCTTGACATCGGGCAGTCGGTGCCTAGACTATAGCGCCTCGTGAGCGGACGACGCTCACATCCTCACGCGGTTGCGCCGGTCACTCGAAGGAATGCAATGAAAAAATCTCTGATCTTCGTCGCGCTTCTGCTTCTCGTGATTGTGGTGGCGTGCAAAAAGGAAGAGAACGCCAACACGGATACCGCCGTCACCGACACCGGCGTGAGCTCAACCGGCACGACGGGCTCGACCACGACGAGCACGACCGACACCACAGCCACCGGCATGACATCGACGGATACGGCGGGAACGTCGGGAACGAGCGCGACGATGGGCACTACGGGTACAGATACCACCGGTTCGATGGCTCCGGCCGCCGAACCTGCGAAGAAAAAGACGAAAAAGTGAGCGCGTTACTGGCACCCGCGTTGCTTCTTCGGCTGCGGTTTAACCTTGGGAAGACGTTTGTCTGGTGAATCCATCCGGATGCAGAAGGAGGTGACGGCAGGCATTCTCACGATCACTTCGCATGAATTTTCGAATCCACCAGTAAGAAATGTAGAGAGGAAAAGTATGAAGAAAACGCTTCTGGTACTTCTGACGGTCGTAGCCCTCGGCTTCTTCGGTTACGCCTGTAAGAACGAGCAGAACACGAACAATGCGACGGATACGGGCGCGACGGCGACCGATACCGGCATGACCAGCACCACGTCGACGATGTCGACGACCGATACGTCGGCCACCGGCACGACCGGCACGATGTCGACCGGCACCGAGACCACGGGCACGATGACCGGTACCGACACGACCGGCACCGCCGGCACGATGAGCACGATGGGTACCGAAACGACCGGCACCACCACGACGACCACGACGACCACCACCAAGAAAACGAAGAAGCACTAAGTTCGCGCTTTTCCGGTTCGGGGCGCCGCGGGATCTTCCGCGGCGCTCTTTTTTTTCGCCGCGAGATCGGTGCGGAGCCGCTCGTAGATTTGCATCGTCTCCGCCTCGAGCGCGCGAATATCGCCGTTGTTCGCGATGACGTAGTCCGCGCCCTTGCGCCGCTCCTCTGCCCGCATCTGACGCGCGCTTCGCCGCTCGGCGTCTTCGCGCTTCATCCCGCGTTTCACGGCGCGGTCGATCTGCAGATGCGGCTCCGCCTCGACGACGACGATCTTGTCGTAGCGCTTCCTGCCGCCCGATTCGAGAAGCAGCGTCGCCTCGACGACGACGATGCGATCGCGATCGGGAAAGCGCTGCGCTTCGCCGGTGATGAGGCGTTCTTCCTCGTCGATCACCAGAGGATGAATCAGCTCGTTGAGCCGCTTTGCCGATGCATCGTCGACGAATGCGATCGACGCGAGCTTCGGCCGGTCGATCTCGCCCTCAGCGGTAAGAATTCCTTTGCCGTACGCACCGACGAGCGTCTCGTGGCCGGCGCCCCCCGGCCGGTAGAGCCGCGACACGATCGCATCGGCGTCGATCACGAGACATCCGAGTCCGGCGAGCGTGCGCGCCACGGTCGATTTTCCGGAGGCGATGCCGCCGGTCAGCCCCACGCGAAGAATCATTGCCGCCGCGCCTTTGCCGCAGCCACTGTATTCCTCATTAACATAGCGATCGTCATCGGTCCGACGCCGCCCGGCACGGGTGTGATCCATGAGGCGACATCGCGGACCTGTTGGAAGTCGACGTCGCCGATCAATTTTCCCTCGACGCGGTTGATGCCGACGTCGATCACCACCGCACCTCGTTTGACCATGTCGGCTGTCACGAAGCGAGGCTTGCCGATCGCTGCGACGAGGATGTCCGCCTCGCGCGCGACCGACGCGAGATCGCGCGTCCGCGAGTGACAGATCGTCACGGTCGCGTTCGCGTTGAGCAGCAGCGCCGCCACTGGTTTGCCGACGATGTCGCTGCGTCCGATGACCACGGCGCGCGCCCCTTCGATCTTTGTGCCGGTCGACGCGATCAGGCGCATGACTCCCGCCGGCGTGCACGGCACCAGCGCGCGTTCGCCGAGGTGGAGGAGTCCGACGTTGATGGGGTGGAAGCCGTCGACATCTTTGCGCGGATCGATCGAACGGGTCACTCTCTTTGCATCGATCTGCTTCGGCAGCGGCAGCTGCACGAGGATTCCGTCGACCTGCTCGTCACGATTCAAGCGGTCGATGTGCCCGAGCAGGTCGGCTTCGCTCATGGATTCTTCGAAGATCAGCTCCTCGCCGCGGAGGCCGAGCTCCTTCGCTTTTCTGGCCTTGTTGCGCACGTACACTTCGGAGGCGGGATCGTTCCCCACACGAATGACGGTGAGGCCGGGCGCGAAGCCGAGCCGGGCGAGCTCATCGCGCACCTCGGATTCAACCTGCGCGGCGACCCGTTTGCCATCGATGAGCATTGCCGCGCGCTTGTACCACAAGTGAGAACCGCGAACTGCGAACCGCGAACTCTTTGGGAATGAATCGCTTGACTGCGGCTGTTGGGCAGTGTTACCGTTTCCCCCCTTTCTCAGGAAAGGTGTGTAGTTCCTTGCGTTGTAAAGAGTTGTCGGTTGTCCTCCGGCAACTGATCCGCCAACTCTGAGCGAAGCGAGGAGTCAACCGGGGCGCCGCGATCTCGTTCGCCGCCGCGCCGCGGCTGATTCCTCGCTGCGCTCGGAATTGGTTCTCATTTCAGGAGAGTCATGCGTACCTATTTCCCCAAGAAGGGTGACATCGAACCGCGCTGGTTCGTCATCGACGCCGACGGCAAAATTCTCGGCCGCTTGTCGACGGAGATCGCGCGGATTCTTTCGGGCAAGAACAAGCCGTCGTATACGCCGTTTCTCGATACCGGCGATCACGTGATCGTGATCAACGCGGAGAAGATCGTTCTCACCGGAAAAAAAGAGAGCGACAAGATCTATCGCACGCACTCGCAGTATCCGGGCGGTTTGAAGGAGCGCGCGGCGCGTTTTGTGCGGGCCGAAAAGCCGGAGACGATGATCGAGGAAGCGGTGTGGGGGATGCTGCCGAAGAACAAGCTCGGCCGCAAAATGCTCAAGAAGCTGAAGGTGTATCGCGGGTCGGATCATCCGCACGCGGCGCAGAAGCCCGAGCGGCTCGACGTCGCGTAAGGCACGGAGGAGAACAGATTGGCTCTGGTTGAATACTACGGCACGGGACGGCGGAAGACCTCGACCGCGCGCGTGCATCTGCGTCAGGGAACGGGTCAGATCACGGTCAACAACCGGCCGCTCGACGAGTACTTCGGCAACGAAGTGCTGAAGATGATCATCAAGCAGCCGCTCTCGATGACCGAGACGAACGACAAGTTCGACATCCTGGTCACCGTCGACGGCGGCGGCCCGAGCGGGCAGGCGGGCGCGATTCGCCACGGCATCTCGCGCGCGCTGCAGGTCTACAACACGGAGCTGCGCAAGCGCCTGAAGAAGGCCGGCCTGCTCACGCGCGATCCGCGCATGAAAGAGCGCAAGAAGTACGGCCAGCGCGGCGCTCGTGCGCGCTTCCAGTTCTCCAAGCGCTAGTCCCCATGGTTTGGTTTCCATCCAGGACTTAGATTCACAGGCAGGAGCGCTGTTGCTCCTGCCTTTTTTTTGACAAACAGGTTCGAGAGTTCGCGTCTCGCAGAGTTGAGCGGGACTTCGAACCGCGAACCGCGAACTTCACAAGGCAAAGGAGGGTTCACTTGGCGGTCTCCATTACGATGAAAGAGCTTTTGGAAGCTGGCGTGCACTTCGGTCATCAGACCAAGCGCTGGAATCCGAAGATGAAGAAGTACATCTTCGGCAAGCGCAACGGGATCTACATCATTGACCTGCAGAAGACGCTCAAGCTCTTCAAGGAAGCTTCCGCATTCATTTCCGATCTCGCTTCGCAGGGGAAGCGCATCCTGTTCGTCGGCACCAAGCGCCAGGCGCAGGACGCGATCCTCGAAGAGGCGAATCGCTGCGGCATGTTCTACGTGAACAACCGCTGGCTGGGCGGCACGCTGACCAACTTCTCGACCGTGCGCCGCTCGATCGAGCGCCTGAAAGAGCTCGAGGCCATGCTCGCCGACACGGACAAAGAGCTGTCGAAGAAAGAGCGCGCGTCGCTCGACCACGAGCGCGAGAAGCTGCAGAAGAACCTGATCGGCATCCGCGAGATGGACGCGCTCCCCGATTCGCTCTTCGTCATCGATCCGAAGAAGGAATACATCGCGGTCAAGGAAGCGAAGAAGCTCGGGATCCCGGTCGTGGCGATCGTCGACACGAACTGCGATCCGGAAGACATCGACTACGTGATCCCCGGCAATGACGACGCGATCCGCGCCATCCGGCTGTTCACGCAGAAAATCGCCGACGCGGTCCTCGAAGGCTACAACCTCGCCGAGGAACGCTATGTCGGGACCGAGGACAAGGGCGAAGCCGCGCCGGAACCGATGCCGGCCGAGGCCGCGCCCGTCGAAGCTCCCGCGGTGTAATCAATCCGGTGTCAGGCTCAGGCGTCAGATCTCCCGAGGCCTGACGCCTGACGCCTTCCAGGAGAAGCTGAAGAATCAGGCGTTAGGCCTTAGGCCCTGGGCGTTAGGTGACTAGCGAATCTCCTAACGCCTAAGGCCTAACGCCTAGCGCCTTCCAGGAGAAGCAAGCATGGCTGAAATTACGGCAGCAATGGTGAAAGAACTGCGCGAACAAACCGGCGCAGGAATGATGGACGTTAAACGCGCGCTCACCGAGGCGGGCGGCAACATGGAGGAGGCGACCAAGATCCTCCGCAAGAAGGGCCTCGCCGCGGCGACGAAAAAAGCGGGCCGCGTCACTTCCGAGGGCGCCGTTCAGGCGTACAGCGCCGGAAATGTCGGCGTGCTCGTCGAAGTGAATTGCGAGACCGACTTCGTCGCGCGCACAGACCAGTTCCGCCAGTTCGTCGAAGACGTCGCGAAGCTCATCGCGAAGGGGAAAGCGCAGGACGTCGAGCAGCTCAACAACGAGGCGTGGGACGGCGAGACGGTCGCGCAGAAGACGCACGCGGTCATCGCCAAGATCGGCGAGAACGTCACGATCCGCCGCTTCGCACGTTTCGAAGCCGCGCCGGGCGCGACGATCGGCACGTACATTCACGCCGGCGGAAAAATCGGCGTCATGGTCGAGCTGGTCGCGAACAACAAAAACGAGAAGGCCGCGGACGCCGCGAAAGACATCGCGATGCACATCGCCGCGGCCGAGCCGCGCTTCATCAAACGCGAGGACGTGACGCAGAAGGACCTCGACACCGAGCGTGAGATCGCGCGCGAGCAGGCGCTCAAATCCGGAAAGCCGGCGAACATCGTCGAGAAGATGGTGTCGGGCAAGCTCGAGAAGTTCTACGGCGAAGCGTGCCTGCTCGAGCAGCCGTACATCCGAAACGACAAGCAATCGGTCGCCGGCTACCTCGAGGAAACCGGGAAGAGCGCAGGATGCGCGTACACCGTGACGCGCTTCGTGCGTTACAAGCTCGGCGAGGGCATCGAAAAAAAAGCGGACGATTTCGCGGCTGAAGTCCTGTCCTACATGAAATAGCTGAATTTCGAATTTCGAATGAAGAATTACGAAGCCGCCGCTCCAACCGGCGGCTTTTTCTTTTTTCTTCATTCTTCATTCTTCATTCGAAATTCGCTTTTGTGACTCTCTCGCGCTCCCTGCTCCGTCGTGGTTTCACCCCGGGGGACGACTGTTTTTCGTATAAACTCGCCCCACGGATGGCGGAGCCCAGGTACAAACGCATCCTTCTGAAACTCAGCGGCGAAGCGCTCATGGGCGGGCGGCGTTCGGGCATTGATTCCGGGACGCTCGCTGCGATCGCCGACGAGATCGTCGCCGTGCACAAAGCCGGCGTCGAGATCGCGATCGTCGTGGGCGGCGGCAACATCTTCCGCGGCGTTTCCGGCGCGACCGAGGGCATCGATCGCGTCACCGGAGACAACATGGGGATGCTCGCGACGGTCATCAACGCGCTCGCGCTGCAGGACGCGCTCGAGCGCCGCGGCGCGAACACGCGCGTCGTCACGGCGATCACGATGTCGGAGGTCGCCGAGCCGTTCATCCGCCGCCGCGCGATCCGCCATCTCGAAAAAGGACGCATCGTGATCTGCGCCGCGGGCACGGGCAACCCGTTCTTCACCACCGACTCCGCTGCCGCGCTGCGCGCGAACGAGCTGAAGTGCGAAATCATTTTCAAGGCGACGAAGGTCGACGGCATCTACACGTCCGATCCGGCGAAGGACCCGACCGCGCGCAAAATCCCGCGCACGACGTATCACCGCGTTCTCGCCGAGCGGCTCGAAGTGATGGACGCGTCGGCGATCGACCTGGCGCGCGGCAGCTCGATTCCGATCTACATCTTTTCGCTCCGCGAGCCGGGAAACATCCGGCGCGCGCTGCTCGGTGAAGACATTGGTTCCATCGTGACCGAAGAACTTCCGGTCGGAAGTTTGTCCTGAGGAGCGAAGCGACGAAGGATTTACGGCGCCGCCGCGAGGGTCAAACGCAGGAGTCGCGCGTGGTGCACGAATGGCGATGGCACCGGAGATCCTTCGCTGCGCCCGGGATCAACTCACGGAGGCACGCATGATTCAAGACGTGATCAGAGACCTGCAACATCGCATGCACGGCGCGGTCGAGGCGCTGCATCGCGAGTTCAAGACGTTGCGCACCGGCCGTGCGAGCGCGTCGATGCTCGACGGACTCACCGTCGACTACTACGGCACGCCCACGCCGATTTCGCAGGTCGCGAACATCAAAGTGCCGGAGTCGTCGCTGATCGTCGCGGAGCCGTGGGACAAGTCGATGGTCTCCGCCGTTGAGAAAGCGATCCGCAACTCCGACCTCGGTCTCAACCCCTCGAGCGACGGCAAAGTCGTTCGGATCCCGATTCCGCAGCTCACCGAGGACCGCCGCAAAGAGCTCGTGAAGCGCGCGCATCACATCGCCGAGGAAGCGCGCACCGCGATCCGTCAGGTGCGCCGCGACGGAAACGAGAGGTTGAAAAAAATGCTCAAGGACCACACGATCTCCGAGGACGATGAGAAGCGTGCGCTCGAGGAGATCCAGAAGATGACCGACAAACATACGGAGGACGTCGGCGACATCCTCAAACACAAAGAAGCGGACATCATGGCCGTCTAGGAGTGACGAGGACTCAGCACTGAGGACTGAGGACTGAGTGGCCCTGCCCGAGTTGCGGGCGGGCGGGACTCAGTCCTCAGTCCTCAGTTCTCAGTACAGTCCTCAGTCCTATGTCAGTTCTCGTGATCATTCCTGCAGCAGGTTCGGGTACGCGCTTCGGCGGCGACATCCCGAAACAGTTCCAGCCAATCGCGGGAAAACCGATGGTGCAGTACGTCGTTGAGCGGTTTCTGCTCAGCGGACTGGTCGAGCGGATCGTCGTCGCGGTCAGCGAAGCGCTGCTCACGACGGTCAGGCAGGCCCCGGGCGATCGCGTGCAGTTCGTCGCCGGCGGCGAAACGCGGCAGCAGTCGGTGATGAACGCGTTCAAAGCGGCGGGCGAGGACTTCGATGTCGTTGCGGTCCACGACGCCGTTCGGCCGTTCTTCCGGATGCCCACGTTCGAAGCGCTGCTCGACGCGGCACGCGAGTTCGGCGGTGCGCTGCCCGCGCTTCCGCTCATCGACACGATCCATGCGACGCGCGACGGGCGGCTCGCCGCCACCGTCGATCGCACGAACCTCGTCGCCGCTCAGACGCCGCAGGTATTTCGGTACGACGTACTTCGCGACGCGCTGGAGCGGGCGATCGCCGAAGGATTCGACGGCACCGATGAAGCGGGCGTCGCGGCGCGCTATGGCTACGATGTGCGCGTCGTCGCCGGTGATCCGCACAACATCAAGATCACTCGACCTGAAGACCTCGCGCTGGCGCAGACGCATTTCGAGGAGTGGAGCAGTGAAGGATGAAAGATGAAGGATGAAGGATGAAGGATGAAGGGCGAGCGATGAACGATGAGCGATGAACGATCAATGAACAACATGAAAGAATGAAGAATGGAGAATGAATACTTGTTACGACAACGCTCCAAGTCGCGATTCATCCTTCATCCTTCATCGTTCATCGTTCATCGTTCATCCTTCATCCTTCGAGTGAGCCATGATTCGTATCGGCCAGGGAATCGACATTCATCCATTTGCTGACGATCGTCCGCTGATCCTCGGCGGCGTTCGCATCAGCGATCGCGGAGGGCTGTCGGGCCACTCCGACGCCGACGCGGTGCTGCACGCGCTCACCGATGCGCTGTTGGGCGCGGCGGGAGCAGGCGACATCGGCGAGTACTTTCCATCGAGCGATCCGCGGTGGAAAGGCGCCGAGTCTTCGCGGTTCGTGGCCGAGGCGCGGCGGGTCGTCGAGGAAATGGGGGGCGAGATCAGCAACGTCGACATCACGATCATCGCCGAGAAGCCGAAGCTCGCGCCTCACCGCGACGCGATGGAGGCGAAGATCGCGAAGATGCTCGACATGCCATCGGGACACGTCAACGTCAAAGCGACGACGACGGATCACCTCGGTTTCATCGGAAGGGGTGAGGGCCTCTGCGCGGTAGCTGTAGTACTCATTGATATAGCAGGCTCGGGAGAGCGGACGCCGATCGAAGGCGTGCTGTAACGTACACTTCCCCCATGCGATGTTTGCGATTGCTCGTGCTTGTCATTTCGATTTCGTCCGCGGGCTTCGCCGCCGACGCGCCGAAGCCCTTCTTCACACTTCACGACCTCGGATCGGGCGTTTGGGCGGCGATCGCCGTTCCCGGCAGCGGCGCCGGCAGCAACGCGGGGTTCGTGATCGGCGACGACGGCGTCGTCGTCATCGACACGTTTCAGTCCGCGGATGCGGCGAAGGCTCTCCTCGCCGCGATTCGCGAGCGCACGCCGCTGCCGGTCCGCTTCGTCGTCAACACTCACTACCACCTCGATCACGTCGCGGGCAACGGTGTTTTCCACGACGCGGGCGCGACGATCGTCGCGCAACGCAACGTTCGCGCGTGGGAGCGGACGGAGAACCTCAAATTCTTCGGCGCAAATCCGGCCCCGGATAAGAAAGCGTGGGTCGAATCGCTCGTGCTTCCGGGCATCGTCTACGATGATTCGGTCGATCTCTTTCCGGGAACGCAAAGAATTCTCGTCCGCTCGATGCCCGGGCACACCGGCGGCGATTCGGTCGTCATCATTCCGGACGCGAACGTCGTGTTCGCCGGCGATCTCTTCTGGAACACGACGTTGCCGAACACGATCGATGCGGATACGGCTGCGTGGGCGCAGAGCGATCAACAGCTCGCTGCGGAAGATCCGAAAGCGACGTTCGTCCCCGGTCACGGCGAGATCGGCAATGCCGCCGACGTCGCCGCGTTGCGTGAATATCTGCAAACGCTGCGCAGCGACGTCGCTTCCGCGCGCGAGCGAAACCTCAGCGGAGACGCGCTGGTCGCCGCCGTTCGAGGCGAGCTCGCTCCGCGCTACGAGAAGTGGGGCTTCTACGCGCATTTCATCGATCCGAACATTCGCCAGATGGACGCGGAGCTCGCCGGAACGAAGCGGCGGCCTCCGGCCACGAAATAGCGCGATGCCCTCGGTCGCGCAGCGACTCGCGGCGAGATTTCGCTCGGAGCGCTGCGCCTCCGGAGATCCCTCGCAGCGC
>DATIZY010000190.1:0-6995 GCA_035516895.1 Thermoanaerobaculia bacterium
GGAGAAGCTGCTGCCGCCCGCGGTGCTTCAGAAAGTGCACACGCTTCGCCGCGCGCTCGCCGGCACCGATCCGATGAACGCGATGAAGATGCTGCTCGAGCGTCTGCAGAAGTTCCCGACCAACGAAGCCTTCCTCAAGAGCTTCTGATCCGTTGGGGGTCAGGCTTCCGTTGTGCTTTTTCTACCGTCGGCGACGCGATCACTCCAACCTCTGTAGAAAAAGCACAACTGAAGCTCTGACCCCCTGAAATTCGATCCTTTGGATGCTTGACATCCCCTTCACAGAGAATCGCCCTGTTTTCTGCGAAATCCTCACGCTGCGAATCGTGGACAGGGGCACGGCACTCTGGTAAAAGGTCTCGTCCAGAATCTATCCGCACGTTCCGAAAATCAGGAGGAGATATGTCCAATTTGAAGCGATGGGCGATCGTGCTCGTGGCGCTGAGCATCATCTCTGCGCCCGCGCTGCTCGCTCAAAGTGTCACGACCGGCACTCTCGCCGGCAGCGTGACGACGCGCGCCGACAACTCAGCGTTGCCCGGCGTGACGATCGAAGCCGTCCATCAGCCGACCGGCACGCGCTACACGTCGGTCACCGACAGCAAGGGCCATTGGGAGATCCCGAACGCCCGCGTCGGCGGACCCTATCGAGTCACGGCGACGCTTTCCGGGTTCAAGACCGTCACTGCCGAGAATGTTTCCGTACGCCTCGGCGAAGTGAACGAGGTTCCGGCGATGAAGCTCGACCTCGCCACGGTCTCGGAAGCGATCACCGTCACCGCAACGCCGGATACCATCATCAATCCCGGCCACACGGGCGCGACCTCCAACGTGACGACGCAGCAGATTCAAACGCTGCCGACCGTCAATCGCGCGCTTCAGGATTTCGCGCGCACCAACCCGTACTTCGATGTCAGCCCCACCAGCAGCGACGGCACGTTCATGACCGTCCTCGGTCAGAACTTCCGCTACAACAACATTCAGATCGACGGCGCGGTCAATAACGACCTGTTCGGTCTGGCCTCGACCGGAACGCCGGGCGGCCAGACGAGCCAGCAGCCGATTCCGCTCGACGCGCTCCAGCAGATGCAGCTCGTCGTTTCGCCGTACGACGTCCGCCAGAGCGGATTCACCGGCGGCGGTCTCAACGTCGTCACCCGCTCCGGAACGAACAAGTTCGAGGGAGACATCTTCGGGACCAAGCGCAACAAGTCGTACATCGGCAAGGGACCGTTCAACACATCGGTTGCCACCTTCGATCAGACGCAATGGGGCGGACGCCTCGGCGGCCCGATCATTCAGGACAAACTCTTCTTCTTCGTCAGCGGCGAGGAGAACCGCAAGACGACGCCTCTTGGCGCCGCAGCGGACGGCTCCGCCGGCACCAACTACAACGGGACCGGTACCGGCGCGACGCCGAGCGCGCAGCTCGTTCGCGATTACGTGAAAAACACGTACGGCTACGATCCGGGCTCCCTCGGCGACATCAGTTTTGCACAGCCCAACAACCTCGCCTTCGCGCGCCTCGACTTCAATCTGAACAACAGCAACAACATTACGCTGCGCCACAACTACGTCGAAGGCACCAGCGACGTCGCGCCGTCGAGCTACAGCCGAACCACTTCTCGCTTCTACTTCCCCACCGATATTTACTCGATCGCCGACACGACGCATTCGACGGTCGCCCAGATCAACAGCGTGTTCGGACCGAACTTCTACAACGAAGGACGGCTGAACTACACCACGATCCGCGATTCGCGCTCGATCCCGGTCATCTTCCCGACCGTGGAGATCGGCGGAAGCGGGCAACGCAACGGATCGATCCAGCTCGGCACCGAGCGCTTCTCCGGCGCGAACTACCTCAACCAGAACATTACGGAGCTCACCGACGACTTCACGTGGGTCAAGGGAGCGCACACGCTCACCTTCGGCACGCACAACGAGCTGTACAGCTTCAAGAATCTCTTCATTCAGGATTTCTACGGCTACTACTACTTCCCGACGCTCGACGCGTTCGAAGCGAATCAGCCGACGGGTTACAGCATCGGATTCTCGCTGACGCCGGACCCGAAAGCGCCCGCCGCGTTCAGCGCCGGCCAGTACAGCCTCTACGCAAACGATCAGTGGCGCGTCAACAATCGCTTCACCGTGACGTTGGGTCTGCGGGCCGACAAACCGCACTATCCGGACACGCCGGCATTCAACCCTGCAGTGCAGACCGGGCTCGGTTTCAACACGTCCGCGGTGCCAAGCACGTCGATCATCTGGGAGCCGCGCGTCGGATTCAACTGGGATCCGCTCGGCGATGGCAAACAGCAGTTCCGCGGCGGCATCGGCATCTTTGAAGGCAAGGCGCCCTACGTCTGGATCTCGGATGCATTCGGCAACACGGGCGGCAACGGATCGACCGTCGTTCTCACCTGCGCGCCGCCGTCGTGCACACCGCCGCCGTTCAACCCCGATCCCAACGCGCAGCCGCGGAACCTGGGCAACGGCGTTCCCTCGATCGCTCTCACGAATCCCGACTTCCAGTTCCCGCGCGTGCTTCGCACGACCCTCGGCTATGACCGCGACCTCTTCTGGGGCATCAAGGGCACGGCCGAAGTTCTGTGGTCGAAGACCCAGCAGGACATCTACTACGAGAACGTCAACTTCAAGCAGAACGGCACGAGCCCGCTCGACGGACGTCCGACCTACACGCGCGTCGCAACGAACCTCGGCGACTCGATCCTGCTCATGAACACGAGCAAGGGCAACAACCTCGCCGAGACTCTGCAGCTCAACAAGGCGTTCCGCAACGTGACGCTCTCCGGCTCCTACTCGCATCAGAACGCGAAGACCGCCTTCGACGGCACCTCGAGCATCGCCTACTCGAACTGGCAGTTCATGCCGAACGGCGGAAACATCTTCGACCCGGTCCTTTCGCAGTCGAATTACCAGGTGAAGAACCGCTTCAACATCGCGGCGACGTACAACTTCAACACCGGCTCCTTCTCGCACGGCCTCGGCCTCTACTACGACGCCGAATCGGGCGAACCGTATTCGCTGATGATGGGCGGCGACGTCAACAAGGACGGCACAGGCAACGACGATCTGCTCTACGTGCCTGGTACCGGCAATTACATCCTGTGCCCGTCGAACGCAACCACGCCGACCGCGACTGCACCGTGCGGCAGCGGCAAGTCGCCGCTCGACGCCGCGAAGTTCGAGAACTTCCTGAGCTCCGTCGGCCTCAATCCCGGCAAAGCGCAGATCCTCAGCCGCAACAACATCTTCATGCCGTGGACGCGCCGCCTCGACTTCCACTACGAGCTCGGCCTTCCCCCCGTCTACACCGCGCGCGTCTCCGTCACCGCCGACGTTCTCAACCTGCTGAACATGTTCAACAAGAACTGGGGCGTGGCCGAGTTCGTCGCAAACAACACGTACACGGTCGTGACCTATCAGGGTCAGGATGCGGCCACGAACAAGCCGATCTACAAGGAAGCGGCGACCAACCGCCTCACTCCGGGCAACCAGTTCTCGACTGCCAACATCCCATCGCGCTGGCAGGGACGCCTCGGACTGCGGATCACCTTCTAGTTTCGCGTCATCGTTTTCAATCAGGGCCGCCGGAAACGGCGGCCCTTCTTGTTTGAATCTCCAATCTCGAATTGCGAATTTCGAATGAAGAATGAAGAATGAAGAATGAAGAATGCCGCCGGGCGTTTCTCATTCGTAATTCTCAATTCTTCATTCGAAATTCGAAATTCGAAATTCATGATCATGAAACGTTTCCTTCCTCTCCTCTTCCTTTTCGCCTTTCCGCTCCACGCCGCCGACCGGCCCGATCTTGTCGTAATCATTAGTATTGATCAATTTCGGTATGATTATTTGACACGATTTACGGCGTATTTCGCGGAGGACGGCTTCCGCCGCTTCCTCGACCGCGGCGCCGACTTCACGAACGCGGAGATCGTCTACGCCGATACCGTCACCGGCGCGGGCCACGCATCGATCGGCACCGGGTACACGCCTTCGGCGACCGGCGTCATCGGCGACGGATGGTTCGATCGGATGACGAACAGGAGCGTGTACTGCGCCTACGATCCGGCCGACGGCGTCTCGCCCGTGACGATTCAAACGTCGTCGCTCGGCGATCGCGATCAGGAGGCGTTCCCCGGCGCGAAGGTGTACGGCGTCGCAATCAAGGATCGCGCATCGATCCTGATGGCCGGCCGCAAAGCGACCGGCGCGTATTGGTTCGACGCGAAAAAACAACAGTTCGTCTCCGACTCGTATTACGCCGCCGACGAAGCGCTGCTCGCGTCGTACAACGCCACGCTTCCGGCATTTCTCACCGCGCATCCGGTGTGGGAGCAGTCGTCGTTCATCCCCGCCGCCGATCTCGCCCGGATCACGCACGATCCCGAGGCGCTCCGCAAATTCAAGACGAATCCGGAAGGCCTCGGCGTCTCGTTTCCCCATCCGATCCGCTCGCTCGCGGCGATCGAATCCACGCCGTTCGGCAACGCGATGACCATCGGCCTGGCCGAGGAGCTGATCGAGAAAGAGCACGCCGGCGATCCAGACACCACACCCGACATCCTGTTTCTCGGTCTCTCCTCGCAGGATTACCTCGGTCACGCTTACGGACCCGATTCGCTCGAAGTCGCCGACAGCGTGGTGCGCACCGATCGCGACCTCGCGGATTTGTTCCGGTTTCTCGATGCACATTTCGCCGGCCGCTACACGGTCGCGCTCACCGCCGATCATGGCGTGCAGTCGATTCCCGAAGTCGCACGGGACATGGGGCGCGATGCAGGACGCGCCACCCTCGCGAAGAATCCCGCGCTGCCGCAGGATCTCATCCGCAACGTCACCGAATCGTCGATCTATCTGGATTGGGATCGCATTCACGCAAAGAAGCTCGACGGCGAGCGGGCAAAGATCCAGGTCCGCGACGCCGCGTTGAAACTGAATGGCGTCGCCGCCGCATTCACGAATTCACAGCTGATGCAGGCGCCGGCCGCGAATGCCTCAGGGAACGAGATGGCGGTCCGCCGCTCTTTTCGGGCCGACCGCTCGGGCGACGTCATCGTCGTGCTGAAGCCCGGCTGGATCTGGAACTACAACGGCACAGGCACGACGCATGGACAGCCGGTCGAGGCCGATCAGCACGTGCCGCTCCTTTTCTGGGGCAACGGCATCTCCGCCGGTCACTTCAGCGACGCCGCGGCGCCCACGGACATCGCCCGCACGATCGGTGCGCTCCTCGGTTTCAAAGCGGGCGCCGACGACTCGCGCGCTCTACCATGTGTACACACGAACGTACGGTGAGCGGATGATTTCGCGGAACCCGGGCACGCCGGCCGTGAACGTCAGCCGCGCGCCGATCGTGCGGCCGTAAACGCGCGGATCGCGGTAGCGCGCCGGATCGAGGCCGGCGACCCGCGCGCGTGCGGCGATCGAGTCGAGCTCCGGCGTGACGATGATGTATCGAACGCCGTGCGATGCGAGAAATTGCCGCGCCGCCGTTTCGTCTTCCAGAAAGAAGAATCGCAGACCGTTTGCGAATTCGGACTGGCCGACCGAGAGCATCGGTCCAATCACCACCGGCTTCTTCGCGATCCAAACGATCCAGTGGCCGAACTGCCACGGCGCAATCACCGCGCCGGGCGGTGCGCGGCGCAGCGCTTCGCAAATGCGCTCCATGCCGTAATCGCGCAGGACGTTCGGGCGCAGATAGAAATTGAACGCCTCGAGCGAGGGCACCGGCAGATACGCCGGCACGATCGGAAGGAGCGAGAGCGCGACGATCGCCGGACGGATCAGATCGACGGCGATTCCGGCGAACGCCGCGAGCGCCACACCGGCGTCGAAGCTGAAGCGCGAGTGAAGAAACGCGAGCGTCAGCGTGACCGCGACCCACGGCGCGACGAAGCGGAGCTCGCGCCACTTCGGCACGACGAGCGCGACGAAGAGCAGCGGCAGAAATCCGAAGCGGATCAGCATCGGCCAGACGTCGAAGCGGCCTAACAACCGCAGGAGCGGCTGCGCCTCCGCCACCATCGCCAGAATCGGCGCGTCTCCCGCGGCGTACGCGGCGCCGGCGAAGAACGGACGAATGCAGATCGGCGCGAGAACGAGGACGGCGATGCCGTTGGCGATCGCCAGCGGCCATAGCCGCGCGACGACACAACCGAGAAGTGCGGCGACGGCGAGGGAGGCGATGTGAAGCCACGACAGACCTTCGAAGCTCGCGCCGCGCCAAGGGCTGACGATCACGAACGGCAGCACCACGACGGCGGCGACCGAGGCGCCGATGCCGAGCGCGCGCGCAGCGCCGGGGCGTTGAATCACCAGCATGACCGCGCTGACGATCGCCACGCCGACGATCGCGCCGGTCCAGCCGAGGATCGCGCACGACAACGCGACGGCGATGACGGCAATGTTCTCGCGCGCCAGTCCGACCAGCGCCGCGAGAAGGCAGAGCGTGAAGAACGGATCGTGATCGAGGTTGCCGAGCAGCGTGTAGCGGACGACGGCGGGAAGAATCGCGGCGACGATCACCGCCGCGAGCGCCGCGCGCCGGCTGCGCAGCGAGTGCACGAGCATGTAAAGCGCGATGAGCTGCAGCGCGCCGAGCACGGGAGGCAGAAACGCGCCGATCGCTTCGAGCGCGTGGTCGCTTCGGAACGGCAGCGCGAGCGTCGCCAGCAATCCGTCGAAGAGCGGCGGCCAGCTGATCACGCCGCCGGCCGGATAATTGATCATCGGATCGAACCCGGGCACGAGCGGCCAGTGCTCGAGCGTCATCGATGCGCGGCGAAGGTGGTAGTACGCGTCGGGTCCGTCGAGGTCGACGTGACCGCCGGCGAAGACGCGCGGCCAGACGCTCAGCCGGAGCGCGAAGCCGACGACGATGACGCCGATGAGCACCCGCCTCGCGCCGCGCCCGCCCAGATGCATGGACCCATGGTAGCGTCCGTGGGGTCAGACCTTAAATCTTAAAT
>DATIZY010000191.1:0-3318 GCA_035516895.1 Thermoanaerobaculia bacterium
CAGCGCTCGGCCGATGTCTTTCTCGGCGTGCCGTTCAACATCGCGTCGTATGCGCTGCTGACGATGATGGTCGCGCAGGTGACTGCCCTCAGACCCGGCGAATTCATCCTGAGCCTCGGCGACGCGCATCTCTACTCGAATCACCTCGAGCAGGCGCGCCTGCAGCTGACGCGGGAGCCCCGGCCGCTGCCGGCGATGACGCTCAATCCGGCGGTGACGTCGATCTTCGACTTCCGCTTCGGCGATTTCACGCTGGAACACTACGACCCGCACCCGTCGATCAAAGCGCCGATCGCCGTATGACCGTCTCGATCATCGCGGCCGTCTCCGATAACAACGTCATCGGCCGCGACAATCGGATTCCGTGGCGGCAGTCGGCCGATCTGAAACGGCTGAAGAAGCTGACGATGGGGCATCACTTCCTGATGGGGCGGAAAACGTTCGAGTCGCTCGACGGTCCGCTGCCCGGCCGCACGATCGTCGTGATCACGCGCGATGCGGCCTATCGCGCCGACGGAGCGCTCGTCGCGCCCTCGCTCGAGCGCGCGATCGACATGTCGCGGCTCGACGACGAGATCTTCATCGGCGGCGGAGCGCAGATCTTCGAGCAGGCGCTGCACGTCGCCGATCGCATGTACCTGACACGCGTCCACGGCGAAGTGGAAGGCGACACGTTTTTTCCGGAGTTCGACGACGTAACGGAGTGGGAGCTCGTCGACGCAGAACATTGCGATGCCGACGAGAAGAACCAGTATCCATATTCGTTTCTCACCTACGAGCGTGCCGAAAAGCCGGCATAAGTCTGGGGTCAGAGCTGTACTTGTGATTTTTCTCGACGGGGTAGATTCGGATGAGGTCCGTATCTACTGGTTGTAGAAAAATCACAAGTACAGCTCTGACCCCATATGTATTGGCGGCTGCTGCGGCGCAATCGCGATTTCACGCTGCTCTACGTCGGGACTCTCGTCTCGCTCGGCGGCGACTGGTTTCTCACCGTCGCCCTGCTCGATCTCGTCCTGCAGCTCACCGGATCGGCGACGCTCGCATCGCTCATGCTGCTCTGCCAGAGCCTTCCGATCTTCATCTTCACCCCGTTCGCCGGCCATCGGATCGATCGCGTCGACCGGCGGAAGCTGATGATCGTCACCGACGTCGTCCGTACCGGCGCCTGTCTGCTCCCGCTGCTCGCGCGCACGCCAGCGCTGCTGCCATTCGCGTACGCAGGCGTGATCCTCATCTCGATCGGCTCCGCATACTTCGAGCCGGCATCGCAGGCCGCGATGCCCAATCTCGTTTCCTCCGAGGAGCTGGGGGCGGCGAATGTGTTGATGGGGTCGACCTGGGGGACGATGCTCGCGGTCGGCGCGGCGATCGGCGGCGTGATCACGATGCGTTTCGGCCGCGATGTTGCGTTCGTCGTCGATTCGATCAGCTTTCTTTTCTCCGCCGCGGTTCTCTCAAACATGCGGACTCCGTTTTCGGAGAAACGGGAGAGTCACGAGCAGCCGCCGCTCGGCGAATCGATCCGCGAGACGGTGCATTACGCGCGCAATCATCCCCGCGTCCTCGCGCTGCTCACCTCGAAGGGCGGCTATGGACTCGGCGCCGGCGTCGTCGCGCTGCTGAGCGTCTTCGGAAAGGAGGTTTTCAAGCAGGGCGCGTTCGGCATCGGAATGCTGTTCGCCGCGCGCGGGCTCGGCGCGCTCATCGGTCCGTTCGCGGTACGCATGCTCTCGAATCGAGACGAGACGCAATATCGCCTCATCACCGCATCGGTGCTTCTGTTCGGACTGGGCTACGCGGTTCTCGGCATCGCGCCGACGCTCCTCATCGGCTCGCTCGCGATCTTCCTCGCGCACCTCGGCGGCGGCGCACAGTGGCAGACCTCGACGTATGGCCTGCAGCGCGAGACGCCCGACTTCATTCGCGGGCGCGTCTTCTCCGCCGATTACGGGTTCGTCACGCTGACGATGAGCATCTCGAGTCTCGTCGCCGGCGTGCTGTCGGACAGTTTCGGTCCGACGATCGCAACCGTCGCCACGGCCTCAATCACAATTCTGTGGGCGGTGTTCTGGGGCGTCTGGACGTGGAAGCTATGGCGTTGACACGGCTTCTTCGAGCCGTTTCCGTTTCGCGCCCATGATCGACGGGATCGCCGTCTTCGGAATGAAAAGCAGGAAATAGATCGGGCCGGCGAGCCGGATCGCCGTGAAGGCGCAGAGGATCGAAAGGAGCCCGAATGTGCCGGTGGCGAGATTGTCGTAGAGCCGCTCGCGCGTGTCGATCCGCTCGATCGCGCTGAGCTGCAGCTCGTCGCCGAGCCGGTCGGCGTGCCAGTACATCGCCGCCAGCAGCCAGTTGACGGCCGTAAAGCCGATGCCATAGATCGTGAAGAGCACGCGCGCCTGATCGGGGGAGAGTCCGTGCGTGGATCCGGTGATCTCGTTTGCCACGAGGACGAACATGAACTTGAGCGGATAGATGTAGAAGAGGATCACGAAGAGCAGCGCGACGTTGAGCCAGATCGTGGTCCTGTCCGTCAGCCCGTAGCGCTTGAAAAATTCGTGGTGCTGCAGCCAGAGGCCGATGAAGATGAAAAAGCAGAGCGTGAACGGCAGGATGCCGCGCATGGTCTCGATCAGCGCGTCGTAGGTCTTCGGGACTTCGAGCGAGATCACGATGAGCGACAGCGCAAAACCGAACACGACATCGCTGAACGCTTCGATGCGCGACACCTCTTTCGCGCGATAACGAAATTCGATTTTGCGGGCCACGGAGAGAATTGTAACCGTGCTAATCTCGACGCGATGATCGTCCGCGCGTACGAGGGGAAGGAGCCGCGGATCGGCGCGCGCGTCTTCATCGCCGAGAATGCGGCGGTCATCGGCGATGTCGAACTCGGCGACGATTGCTCGATCTGGTACGCCACGACGATCCGCGGCGACGTCAACTCCATCCGCATCGGCGCGCGCACGAACATTCAGGACAACTGCGCGCTGCACGTCACCGTTCGCACGCATCCGCTGAAGATTGCCGAGGAAGTGACGATCGGTCACGGCGTGGTGGCGCACGGATGCACGATCGAGCGTCGCGCGCTGATCGGCATGGGCTCGCGCGTGCTCGACGGCGCCGCGATCGGCGAGCTCGCGCTCGTCGGCGCCGGCGCGCTCGTCCCCGAAGGCATGCACGTCCCGCCGCGCACGCTCGTCCTCGGCGTTCCCGCGCGCGTGAAGCGTCCGCTGACGGACGAGGAGATCGCGCGCCTCGAACAATCGTGGAAGAACTACGTCGGGTACAAGAACGAATACCTGAAGAGTT
>DATIZY010000192.1:0-7623 GCA_035516895.1 Thermoanaerobaculia bacterium
AGACGAAGGTCATCGTGCTACGAGCAAGGCGTCGGCGAACCAGCCGCGCGAATCCGTCCAGATCTGCTCGATCGCAAAACCGCCGTTCCGCGCGAGCGCCTGCAGGTCCGGCTCACCGTACTTGTACGAATTCTCGGTGTGGATCGACTCACCTTCTTCGAAGTGAACGGTGAGATCGCCGATCGTCACCGACTGCCGGCGCACGCTGACGAGATGCATTTCGATCCGGCTCTCCTGCTCGTTGAACAGTGCGCGATGGCGGAAGGAAGTGAGGTCGAAGCGTCCTTCGAGCTCGCGATTGATGCGCGCGAGGAGGTTCAGATTGAACGCCGCGGTAACGCCGAGCGCATCGTCGTACGCGGGCTCGAGAATCGTTTTTGGTTTCCGCAGATCGGCGCCGAGGAGGAATTGGTCGCCGGGAGTGAGGATGCGGCGAACGTCGCGCAGCAGCGTGACGGCAGATTCGAAATCGAAATTGCCGATGCTCGAGCCGAGGAACAGGGCGGCGGTGCCGGCGGCGGGCTGGACCAGCGATGCGATGTCGCGAAAGTCGCCGACGATCGGTTGCACGTTTTCGAATTCGAGATCGAGCACAGATGGATCGACATCGATCGGCACGTACGTGAACGGCTTCCGGAGGTTGTCGAACAGCATGCGCGTCTTGCGCGCGTTGCCGCTGCCGAGCTCGATCACGCGCGACGGATTCGCGAACGCGCGCGCGATTGACGCGCCGTGCCGCTGCAGAATCTCGGTCTCGGCGCGCGTCAGGTAGTACTCGGGAAGCTCGCAGATCGCCGCGAAGAGCGCCGATCCGAGAGGATCGTAGAAGTACCACGGCTGCAAAAACTTTCGCGGCGCTGTCAGGCCGTCGCGGACGTCTTCGGCGAACGAGCGCGTGGCGCTTGCGGATGCTGGCATTGTGCGTGGCGACCGCTGGCCGGCAAACGCCGGCCGGCTCACGACATTCTATGCGCTTCAGCCGCGACGCACGGAGTGGCCGGCGGCGCGCAACGCGTCGATGGCGCCGGCCACCTGATCACCTTTCACAAAAACGTAATCGGTGGCGTAGGTCGCGATCGGGAAAACGCTCACCCCCGCCTTCGCCAGCACCGACGCCACCTCGGCCATGACCCCAACGACGTTCAGCGGAATCGGTCCTTCGATCTTCAGGCACTGCCAGCCGCGGTCGGCGTGCGCGCCGGCGGGAACGTGCCGCTCGCGGCAGACGATCGACAGCTCGCTGTCGGTGCGCGTCATCGAAACGAACGGTCCGCCGTCGGTCCACTTCGGCACCTCGTCGGCGGCGCCCATGCGGACGATCGCGAACGTATCGGGGAGCAGCGTGAAGTTCACTTCGATCCTCGAACGCGCCGGACCGCTCCGATGAGCTCCCGCGCCTCGAACGGCTTTTTCACGACCCCGGCCACTTCGTCCGCGACGGTTCCGATGATCGATTGCGTCGATGCGCTGATCACGAGCGTGCGCGCGAGCAGCTCCGGCTTTTTCTCGCCGAGCTCGCGTATGACGGTCATGCCGCCCTCGTGCGGCATCATCAGATCGAGCAGCAGGACGTCGAAATCGTTGATCTCGATCGACCGCAGAGCGTCGCGTCCGGTGAGGTAGACATCGACGCGATAGCCTTCGCGCCTGAGCAGCGCCGAGACGAGCCGCTGCATCGACGGATCGTCGTCGAGCAGCAGGACGCGAGGCTTGCGCTTGAAAAACGCCACGGTTGCGGATGTTAGCAGGGCCTTTGCCATGCATTATTCTTCGGGAGTGCGCCGCCGGCTCTTTGTCACATTGTTTCTGCTGGTTGCTTGCTCTCATGGAAACCGCTCCGTCACGATTGCCACGACCACCAGCGTCGATGGCTCGGGGCTGCTTCAGCTGATCCGAACGAATTTCGAGCGCGAATCGGGGCTGCGCCTGAATGCGTTCGTGGTCGGATCGGGCGCGGCGCTGCGACTCGCCGCCACCGGCAAAGCGGAGGCGACGATTACGCATGATCCCGAAGCGGAGCGCGCGTTCGTCGCGAAATACAAACCGCAGATCTACCGTCAATTCATGTGGAACGACTTCGTGATCGTCGGTCCGAAATCCGATCCGGCGCACGTTCGCGAGGCGGTTTCGGCGGCCGACGCATTCAGCCGCATCTATGCATCGCGCAGCAAATTCCTTTCGCGCAACGACGAGTCGGGGACGAACATGAAGGAGCTCGCGCTATGGCGCGCGGCCCACGTCGTCCCTCGTGCCAATCCGAATTACGTTCCGATCGGACAGCCGATGGCGCACCTGCTCGGATCGGCAGACAAGCTCGACGCGTACACGCTGAGCGACCGGGCGACGTTCGACAACCTCGCGCCGACGCTGCGCATCGAAGTGCTGTTCGCGGGCGATCCGGTGCTGCGGAACATCTACGCGGTCGCTCTGATGCGCGGACCGGAAACGGAGGCGCATCGAAATGCGCGCACATTCGTTCAGTGGCTGCTGTCGCCGGCGGCGAAACAAATCGTGGATTCGTTTCGAATCCGCGGTCACGTCGAGCTGCACTGGATCGGCTGATTGGTGCGGGGTACCGGATTCGAACCAGTGACCCCCTGCTTGTAAGGCAGATGCTCTACCGCTGAGCTAACCCCGCAATTTGGCGCGCGGCGTGCGATCCCGCTCGCTGCATGCCGCTCGCCGTTCGCCGCATGCCGCTCGCCATAGTGTGGCACATCGCGTGAAGCGCTTGCACGGTCAACTCGGCTGGCGCCCAAGGCATTCTCGCGTTCGCCGGCGGTGTTCCCGTCGCCCGCGCGGCGGACTGATGCCGTCGAAGATGATTATGATGATGGCGCTCTTCAACCGGCTGCTGCCGGAAGAGCGATCCTGATGGACGCGGTCGTCGTAGGCTCGGGCCCCAACGGACTCTCGGCGGCGGTCGAGCTCGCTCGCAACGGCTTGTCTGTCGTCGTTCTCGAAGCGAACGACACCATCGGCGGCGGCGCTCGCACCGCCGAGCTCACGCTCCCCGGTTTTCGTCACGACATCTGCTCGACGATTCATCCGATGGCGGTCGTCTCCCCGTTTTTTCGCGAGCTCGAGCTCGATGTCGAATGGGTCGAGCCCAGGTACGCGATCGCGCATCCGCTGGCCGACGGCAGCGCCGCGATCGTCGAGCGGTCCATCGACGCGACCGCCGAACGCCTCGGCCGCGACGCTCGCGCGTATCGCAGGCTGATCGCTCCACTCGTCGATGTGTCGCAGGCGCTCTTCGGCGAGATTCTGCGGCCGCTGCTCGCGATTCCGAAGCATCCGCTCAAACTGGCGCGATTCGCGATCGAGGCGTTGCGCTCGGCGGAGTCTGTCGCGCGGCGATTCGATGGAGATCTCGCGCGTGCGTTGATCGGCGGCTGCTCCGCGCATTCCGTCGTGCCGCTCGACCAGCCCGGCACGGGATCGGTCGGCATCGTCATGGCCGTGACCGCTCATGTCACGAACTGGCCGATGGCGCGCGGGGGATCGCAAGCGATCTCCGATGCGCTCGCGAAGCGGCTGCGGTCGCACGGCGGAGAGATCCGCACCGGCGTCCGAGTTCATTCGATGCGCGACATTCCCGAGAGCCGCGCGGTGATTTTCGATGTCACGCCACGACAGCTCGCGACGATCGCGCGCGACGAGCTGCCGCCGCGCTACGTCAAACGCCTTCAGCAATTCCGCTACGGCCCCGGCGTCTTCAAGATCGATTGGGCGCTCGACGGTCCGATTCCGTGGCGCAACCCCGACTGCGCCGGCGCGAGCACCGTTCACCTCGGCGGCACGATCGAGCAGATCGCGCGGCACGAAGCGGAGATCTGGCGCGGCCGCAACACGCAGTCGCCGTTCGTGCTCGTCGCGCAGCAGTCGATGTTCGATTCGACGCGCGCGCCTGCCGGAAAGCACACCGGCTGGGCGTACTGCCATGTACCGAACGGCTCGACGGACGACATGACCGAGGCGATCGAGAATCAGGTGGAGCGCGCGGCGCCGGGATTTCGCGATCGCATTCTCGCGCGTCGCTCGATGAGCGCGCCCTCGCTCGAAGCGCACAACGCCAACCTCATCGGCGGCGACATCACCGGCGGCGCAAACACGCTCTGGCAGCTCATCGCGCGGCCCGTGCTCAGCCTCGATCCGTATGCCACTCCGAACCCGCGGATTTTCATCGGATCGAGCTCAACGCCGCCGACAGGAGGGGTGCACGGGATGTGCGGCTACTGGGCCGCGCGATCGGCCCTTCGCCGCGTGTTCCGCTCGGCATAACCTCCTGAAAAATAGTAACTTAATATGTATATGTAAGGGCACGGGCCTTGCTCAAAATAACTCCTAGACTTGCGATAGACCTTAAGGAGGCAATGATGCGCAAGGCAACATCGAATGCAGGATTTGGGAGAGGGTGGCTCGTTGCCGCCTCTCTCGCGGTTACGCTGGCAGCATTCGGCTGCACGACGAATCGGACGGCAGGCAACGGCCAGCCGACGATGGTCACGCCGACGATGAACTCGACCGACCACGTGGTGACCAACGGCAGCTCGAGCGGCACGGAAGGAAATCCGCCGATGACCAGCTCGTACATGCACCAGTCCGACATGGGCTCGAGGCCGCGCGTGGATGTCGACGCGCAGGCGAACCTCGCCGCTGAGCGTGGATATCAAGGGATCCTCCTCGGCCCCTCCGGCGCACAGGGCGCTCAGCAGGGTGTAACGGTGGTGGCGGGGCAGACGGTCTCGCCTGCGCTGGCCGTGAATCCGGAGCCGACGCTGAACTCATCGATTAGCTCACCCGGAGGGGGCGCGGCGATCACCGGCGGCCCGATCGTTCCGGAAAGCGCGAGCACCGGTGTCACGCTCGGCAACGGCGGACTGACCGCCACGACGGCAGCGGTGACGGCGCCGGGAACGACGGCGGCGACGACCGGAGCGCTTGCCGGCTCAGCCGCGTTCTCGCCCGTGTTGATGAACAGCACACCGCCGCCCCAGCCGACCGGCACAGTGGCACCGACGCTCGCCACAATCGGCGCGACCGGGACAACGGCCTTGACGACGTTCGGCGGTACACCGGCTACAACCGGTACCACAGCTGCGAACGGTACCGCGACGAACGGCACGGCAACGACCGCGATGCCGGCGGCCGCGATGCCGACGCTGCGCGTCAATAGCGCGACAGCGAACGTCGCCAGTGGAATTCGAGTGCAGACCGCCGCGAACGGTGGCGTCCTCGTGACGAACATCGGCACCGGCGGTGCAGCGGCGGGACATCACTGACGTTGTCGCTGTCAATGGGAAGGAGACCGGGCCGTCGCGCCCGGCTTTTTTGATGTCACAGATCCGAATCGGCACATCGGGCTGGCACTACAAGCATTGGATCGGCCGGTACTATCCCGAGGAGATCAGGTCCGCGGAGATGCTTGGTTATTACCGGCGCGATTTCGACACGGTCGAGCTGAACAGCACGTTCTATCGGCTGCCCGGGGAGTCGTCGTTCGATGCGTGGCGCGAGTCGGTGCCCCCGCGATTCGTTTTCGCGGTGAAGGGCAGCCGCTTCCTGACGCACATGATCAAGCTGAAGGATCCGGAGCGCGGAATCCTGAATTTCATGCCGCGCGCGCAGCGGTTAGGCCGCAAACTCGGACCGGTCCTGTGGCAGCTTCCGCCGAGGTGGAATGTCAACGCGGAGCGGCTGGAAGAGTTCTTGGCGAAATTGCCCAGCGGGTTTCGTTACGCGTTTGAGTTGCGCAATCCGAGCTGGATGACCGATCGCGTTTACGAGATCCTCCACCGCCACAACGCCGCGTTCTGCCTTTACGAGCTTGCGGGCTACCGCTCGCCGCTCGAGATCACCGCGAGCTGGACGTACATCCGCCTGCACGGGCCGACGCAATTCAAATATCAGGGCAGTTACAGCAACGCCCAGCTCGAAGGCTGGGCGCGCCGAATCGACGGGTGGGAGCAGGAAACTGAAGGCGATCTACGTCTACTTCGACAACGACGACTCCGCGTACGCGGTCAACAACGCGCTGATGCTGAAGGGCCTGCTCACTGGCGGCGATTGCCGAACAGCCGCAGCAGGAACAGGAAGAGGTTGATGAAATCGAGGTAGAGCGCGAGCGCTCCGATCACCGCGAAGTTCTCCTGCAGCGGACCGGTGACCGTCGCCATCACCTTCAGCTTCTGATTGTCCCAGGCCGTTAGGCCGAGAAAAATGAAAACGCCGAGGATCGAGACGACGAACGAGAGTCCGGACGAGTGGATGAAGATGTTCACGACGCTGCAGAGAATGATGCCGATCAGACCCATGAAGAAGAACGAGCCCCACGAGGTCAGGTCGCGCTTCGTGACCAGGCCGTAGACGCTCATCGCGCCGAACATTCCGGCGGAGACGAGAAACGCCTGAGCGATCGAGGCACCCGAATACGCGAAGAAGATCATGCTGAGCGTCAGGCCGTTGAGGAATGAATAGACGAGAAACGCGGACGCGGCCGCGCCCGCCGTCATTTTCGTGATCCGGAACGAGAGAAACAGCACGATCCCCAGCTCGACGAACATCAGACCGAACATCACGATCGGATTGCCGAGGACGAGCGCCTTCATCGAGGGTGAGTTCACGACCCACAGCGAAGCGAGCGTCGTCAGCAGCAGACCGCCGAACATCCAGCCGTAAACGCCGCGGATGAACGTGCGGACGCGCGTCTCCATCTCGGCGGTGCTGGCGTTGATCCATGCGGGTTGCTGAGGAGTGAATGGATCCATGGACATTTGAGAAACGACCTCCGACCTGGATACTAACACCGCGCTGCCGCGGCGCCTTCCGAGCCAGGACCGAAGGCTGAGGACTAGGACTTAGGACTGAGGACTGAGGACTGAGGACTGAGGACTTAGGACTGAGGACTTAGGACTGAGGACTTAGGACTGAGGACCTGGGACTGAGGACCGAGGACTGAGGAACGGGAAACGCGAATTGGCTCTCGATGCTCAACTCCGTCAGCCGCACCGTCCAAACAACGCGAACGCGTCGCAACTCAGCCATTCACGACGAAGGCAGTGCCGATTCGGAGTGGACGACAGAACGCAAAGACTCGTCAGCAGCTGACCACTCAGTCCTCAGTCCTAAGTCCTAAGTCCTAGTCCCGCTCCGGCGAGCTATTTGCAGTGGAATTTAACAATGATAGACTCAGGTTTTGATGGGAGCAAATAGTTGACTAAAGCGGACTAAACAATCGCCTAAGTCTCTCAAGGAGAATACATTATGGCCAAGATTATTGGCATCGACCTCGGGACGACCAACTCCGTCGTCGCGGTGATGGAAGGCAACGAGCCCAAAGTCATCGTCAATGCCGAAGGCAGCCGGCTGACGCCCTCCGTCGTCGCGTTCACAAAGAGCGGCGAGCGCCTCGTCGGGCAGGTCGCGAAGCGCCAGGCGGTCACGAATCCCGAGAACACCATCTTCTCGATCAAGCGCTTCATGGGACGCAAGTTCGATGAGGTCAGCGAAGAGATGAAGATGGTCCCCTACAAAGTCGTCAAAGCATCGAACGCAGACGTCCGGGTCGACGTGAGCGGAAAGCTGTATTCGCCGCCCGAGATCTCCGCGATGATTCTGCAG
>DATIZY010000193.1:0-34429 GCA_035516895.1 Thermoanaerobaculia bacterium
CGGATTTTGCGGAGCGATGGTCTTCAGCAACATCAACGGCGTCGCGCTGAGCGATCGCCGCTTCTGGCCGGTATGGGAAACGGCGAACGATCTCGGCGCCGTGATTCACATTCATCCGACATCGCCGGTCGGCGTCCAAGCGATGCAGGACTACTGGCTGATGCCGCTCGTCGGATTTCCGATGGACACCACGCTTGCCGCGGCGAGCCTCGTCTTCAGCGGCGTCGTCAGGCGCTTCCCCCGCATCCGCTGGGCCCTCGGCCACCTCGGCGGCGCGATTCCGTATCTCGTCGAGCGCCTCGACCGAGGATTCCACGCGTTCAAGGAGTGCCGCGCGAACATCGATCGACCGCCGAGCGAATACCTTCGCGAGTTCTATTACGACTCGGTCAATTTCGATCCGCGCGCGCTGCAGCTGGCGATCGACTTCGCCGGCGCCGATCACATCCTCGCCGGCAGCGACTATCCGCATCAGATCGGGAGTCTGCGCCGGATGCTCGACAGTATCGCGGAACTGAACATCTCCGAAGACGATCGCGCCGCGATCCTCGGCGGAAACACGGCGCGCCTGCTCGTTCGCGATTAGAAACGATCGGGAAAGCGCATCTCGAGATCCATCGAGATCGCGTCGGAGACGGCGAAGGCCTGCGACAGGATGGCGTTCAGATCGTCGTGTCTCCGCTCGGCCGCGACGAAATCGTTGAGCGCCGGCGCGAGCTTCGGCTGTTTGAGAAGCTCGGCGATCGCTCGGGCGTCGAGATGTTCGCGTTGCTTCAGCAGGTTCGTCAGCGCATTTGCGGTTTCCGTTCCGTAGAACGGAGCGACCGCGTTGCCGATCTCCTCCGCTTTCGAGTCAAGACGCGGCGAGAGTTGCCGTAGATCGGCGCTGCCGCCGCGTTCCGCGCCGATCGACTGCCGGATCATGACGGCGTACTCGCCCCACAGCGTCCGAAACGAGCGGGTGAACGCATTCGCACGCTCGCTCATCACCATCGAGTCCATGGAGCGGGGCGGCGGCGCGGATGCGCACGCGAAATTCAACAGGAGCAGTCCTGCCGCGTAGAGTCTGATAACTGGAGGACCCATGAAACGCGTTGCCATGCTCGCCATTTTCGCCGTTCTTGCCGTCTCGTGTTCGAGCTCCGATTACGATCAGGGCCCGAGCGGCCCGCGGGGTCGCGGAGGTGACGGCGGCGAATTCGCAGCAAATCGGCCCGTCGCCGGCGGCCTCGACATGCTGCCTCCCGCCGACTGGTGGCATCAGCCGCAGATCGCCAACGCGGTCAAGCTGACGAACGATCAGATGGCTGCGCTCGACAAAATCGCGCAGGACCAGGGCAACGATGTGTCGCGCATCGAAACGGACATGACGATCGCGACGCGCGACTTTCGCACGCAGCTCGATGCCCCGCAGGCGACCACGGCCGACATCGTCACGGCCGGACAGCGCATCCGCTCGCTCCGCGATTCGATCTTCGATCGCCAGCTGCAGATGCTCGCCGCGGAGCGCACGGTGCTGACGCTCGATCAGTGGCAAACCCTTCAGCAGCAGCTGGAGCAGCAGCGCCAGCAGCGGATGCAGAACCAGGGCTATCCCCGACGGGGCGGACGCGGATTCGGCGGCGGGCGGCGCGGCTGGCCGGGGAACTGACCGCCCGGTTCACCTTCGCTCGCGCATGACGGCATAGACCGCCGGCGTCACGACGAGCGACAGCAGCAGGGCGAACGATGATGTTCAGCGGCCGCGCGCCGAGCCGAGCGGCATCCGCACGCCGAATTCCTCCGTTCCTCGCGCGCCGGTCTCGTCCAATGCGCCATGCCGGCCGATCACCGCAAGCAAAAGCGCGAGCGCGCAGAAGATCGACCCGTACCGCTGGATCCGGTCACTTCCCCAACCTCCCTTTCGGGTCCAGCCAGGCGTAGAGCGCCGGGAGGAGAAAGAGCACGATCGGACCGGAGAGGATGAATCCGCCGATGACCGCAATGGCGAGCGGCTGCTGGAGCTGCGAGCCCGATCCGATCCCGAGCGCGAGCGGAGCGAGCGCGAACGACGTGGCAAGGATCGTCATCGCCACGGGACGCTCGCGCAGCTTCGATGCGCGCTGCCATGCGTCGCGCACCGGAACGCCCTGCTGCAGCAGCAGACGCGCCTCATGAATCACGAACACCGAGTTCTCTCCGACGATCCCCACCATCATGATCATTCCGACGAAGCTCGAGATATTGAGAGTCGTCCCGGTGATGAGCAGAGCGGCGAAGACGCCAAAGAGCGAGCTCAGAGCCAGAATCGCCGTCAGGAGTGGGGCCCGCCAGTCGCCGAATTCGAAAAGAAGAGTGATCGCCACCAGCATCAGACCGGCGAAGAGGATCAGGATGAATTGCCGAAACGAGCTCTGTTGCTGCTCGTACTGCCCGCCGTACTGAATCGACATGTTCGTCGGGAGGTGCAGATCCGCATCGAGCTTCGATCGGATCGCGTTGACCGCGTCGCCGAGGTTGGTACCGCTTAGCCGCGCGGTCACGCCGAGATACGTGCGGAGGTTCTGCCGATCAATCTCGGCCTCGGGCTCTCCCGTCGAAAGCGTGGCAACCGAGCCGAGAGGAACGATCGGGCCGGCCGGCGTGCGAATGCGCGCCTCCTGGAGAGGGCGGTCGGTGGGATCGAGGACCCGGAGATCGTAGACGCGCTCGCCGATCCGGACCTGCGAGGCGACCGTGCCGTTGATCATCGGCTCGACCGCTTTCTGCAATGCATCGGTCGTCAGTCCGAGCCTTGCCGGATTCAGAAGAACTGGCGGCGGAGCCGTGCCGCCGGCGCTCACGCCCTGCGAATCCGCCGCAGCCGAAAAGGAGGATTGGTTCGCTCGCAGCGCCATCGTGAGGAGCGGTCCGGAGATGACGATGCCGTCGAAGACGTCCTCGATGCCGGGAATCTTCGAGATGAGAGCGGCCGTCTGCCGCGCTTTTGCTTGCAACAGATTCTGGTCCTCGCCGAAAATCCGGATGTCGATCGGCTGCGGTTCGCCGCCCGTCAGGTCGCCGATGTTGTCCTCGAGGATCTGCCCGAAGTCGGTGTGGAGGGCGGGCTCGGCGACTGCGATCCGGCTTCTCAAATCGTCGATCACATCGTCGACCGGCCGGCGCTCGTCGCGCGGCTTCAGCTTGACGACGTAGTCGCCTCGGTTTGGTTCCGTGACGAAGAAGCCGAGCTGCGTACCCGTGCGCCGCGAGTAGGTCTCCACGTCCGGAAGAGACATGATGATCTTCTCTGCGTGCATCAGCATGCGGTTCGTCTCGTCCAGCGAGGTTCCCGGCGGGCTCCAGTAGTCGAGGATGATCGAGCCCTCGTCCATCGCCGGCAGAAAGTCCGAGCCGATCGTCGTGTAGAAGAACCACGCAATCCCGAGAAACGCGAGAATCACGAGAAGGGCAACCCACGCGAAGCGGACGAAAAAGCGGGTCGCTCCGCCGAGGGCGCGCGACAGCAGTCGTCCGACCGGGGTCATCCATTCTTTGAGCCGGTTGAGCTTTGGTTCCTCGAGACGGATCACGCCCGGCACGGCGAAGGCGGCGATGAGAAACGAAATCACCAGTGCCATCGCCATCGTCAATGCGAGCGGTTTGAAAAATGCCCCGGCGACGCCGGTCATCAGCGCAAACGGAAGAAAGATCAGGATCGTCGACAGGCTCGAACCGATCAGTGCCGGCCGCATCTCCGCGACACCCTCCGATTCGGGGTGGCTCGATCCCTCCTCGTGTTTGCGAGTGATGTTCTCCAGCACCACGATGGCGTCGTCGGCAATCAGGCCGATCGCCGCGGCGATACCGCCGAGCGTCATGAGATTGATCGTCTGGCCTAACACGACCCAACCGAGAAGAACGACGGCGACGGTAAGCGGAATCGCCGCTACGCCGATGAGCGTCAGGCGCCAGTGGTGGATGAAGAGCAGAAGAACGAGCGCCGCGAGCGCGACACCGATCAGAATCGCGTCACGGACGCCGAGGACCGAATCGGACACAAATCGCGCCTGATCGTAAAACGTCGTCCAATTCACGCCCGCGGGAAGAAGGTGGGGATTGTCTTGAAAAAGTTTCCTGACGCCGTCCGCGATGTCGAGCGTGCTAGCCGACGGTTGACGGATCAGGTTGACCAGAACCGCCGGCGTGCCGCCGTCGGTGGTGCGGATCCAGGAAATCTCGTCGGCCGCGCGGACGGTGCCGAGATCGCCGACCGTTGCCGGCACGTTGCTGCCGGGCACCGGCACCGGGATGTCGCCGATCTGGCCGATGCTGTGAGCGGTGCCGTCGGCGAGCGTGAGGTAGATCTCTTTGTTCGCCTGCAGCAGCCCCGCGGAAAGCACTTCATTGTTTGCCTGAATCGCGCCGACGACGTCCGTCGCGGCGAGATGGCGCGCCGTGAGCTGGCGGTCGTCGAGAACGACCTGGAATTCGCGGTCGCGGCCTCCCTGAATCTGCACTTGCGACACGCCGGGAATCCGGATGAGCTCCGGTTTGAGCGTGTACACCGCGAACTGCCGCAGGTCGGCCTGTGTGTGCGTGTTGGAAGTCAGCGCGTAGCCGAGGATCGGGAAGATCGCGGTGTTCATGCGCTCGATGTCGATGTGGGTATCGGGAGGCAGATCGGGACGAACGCGCTGGATCTCCGCTTCGACCCGCTGCATCGCGAGATCGATGTTGGTCCCCCACGAGAAGTCGGCGCTCATCTCGGTCGATCCGCGGGAGGTCAGCGTGCGGACCGTATGGATGCCGGGGACGCGGAGGATCGCTTCCTCGATCGGACGCGTGACGGTCGGCATCATGGTCTCCGCCGGTTGCTCGCCGGCATCGGCGATCACCTTGATCAGGGGAAAAGTGACGTCGGGAAAGATCGAAGAGGGGAGACGCACGCCGAGAACGATGCCGGCAATGGCAGCGACGAGAAGCAGCACCATGATCGCCACCGTGCGGTTCGTGGTCATGGCGTTGCGCTGATCGTGACCGGAACTCCCTCCGCCAACCCGACCTGTCCCGATGTGATCACTTGCGTGCCGGCAGCGAGCGTCGGATTCGTGAGCTCGATCGCGCCCTGATACGACAATCCGGTTTGCACCGGCTGCCAGTGGAGTTTTCCGCCGTTGACGAGGGCGATCTTCGTTGTCCCGGTCACGTCGTCGCGCAGAATCGCGTCCGCCGGAACCGTCGGAACATCGCGGTGCTCAGCGACAATGATCTCCGCGCTGCCGACCAGTCCGATGCCGATCGAAGACGGATGCGCTCGGAACTGAATCCGCACCGGCGTCGTCAGGTCGTTCGTGTTGCCGGGCAGAATCGTTTGAACGACGCCGGGAGTCGCCTTCCCGCCCGTGAACCGGATCGTGGCGGTGTTTCCCGGACGCACCCACGTCATATCGGCCTGCGCGACATTCGCAACGAAGGCAACTTCTGCGAGCGAAGCGATGGTGAGGATCGGATCGCCCTCGGCAACGCGGTCGCCGGCAACGGCCGTGTGCGACTTGACGATTCCATCGACCGCGGTGCGCAGATTCTGTTCGACCATATTGCGCTGCGCCAGCGCGACCGCGCGCTCAGCGTCGCTGCGCTGTTCGGGCGTCGAGGCGCGGCGAAGCATCTCCTGCGCACCCTGCAATTCGGCCACGCTGTCGCGGGCGACGACCGTCGCGACCGCGGTGCCCGCGCGAACGCGATCGCCGTCGGTGACGAACACCCTCGCCACCGTCGCGGCAAAAGGCGATCGAATGCTTTCTTCGCGGATCGAGGCCGTCGAACCGGGAGCTGTGATGATTGCGGGCAGCGTGCGAACCTGCACCGGCGCGACTTGAACCGGCGTTCCTGTCGGCGATGACGGTTCTGTTGCACTCGCTGGAGCTGCCGCTTTTTCGTCACCGGAACAACCGGCGAGGCAGAGAAGTGCGACCAGAAACACCGCGTACTGTTTCATGGAGATACCGTCCATCGGAGAAGGAGCGCCTCGGCCTGACGATAGCGGGCTTCGGCATCGCCGAGCTGGATCCGCGAATCGATCCAGGACGCGTAGGCGTCGGTGACATCGACGAAAGGAACGGAGCCGCCGAGGTAGAGACTCTTCGATTCGAGCCAGGCATCGTGCGCGGACTGGAGCATCGACCGAAGAAGCTCGATCTCATCGTAGATATCGCGCAACGCCGTGCGCGCCTGCGTCTGTTGAAGCACCGCATTCCGTTCGGCGACCGTCAGATTCTGGCGGGACCTCTCGATGCCGAGCTTCGCTTGAGCGAGCCGAGGCGCATACGTCTTGTCGCGGATCGGAATCGCGAAATCGAAATTGAGCGAATAGCCGAGATCACGCCGATCGGGAGGAGTGAGATGCGTCGTGTCCGACGCCCAGAGTCCGGCGTCCGCGTTGAAACCGAGAGTGAACCTCCGCTCTGCCTCGATGAGCATCACCTTCGCCTCGGCGGATTGGACTGCTGAGAGAGCGATGGCCGTCTCCGGCAGGCCGGCAATCGCCGGATTCTGTTCATCCGCAGGCGTGAGTGTGGCCGGCGTGGGCGGGGTGAGCGTGGCAGCAGGCGCGGGAGTCGCCACGGGCGGTGCGGCAGGCGCGGGAGTCGCCACGGGCGGGGCCTGAAGAAGGGACGGCGGAAGCGAAGCCGCGGGAATCGACGAAGGAGCGACCAGCTCCGGCAGCGGTGCGACTTCGAGAGGAGCGGCCGGATCGCGGCCCATCAGCTCGTTCAGAAATTCGATTGCCTGACGGTGCCGCGCTTCGGCCTGGAGGATGGAAGCCTGTTCGCCCTGAAGCCGCAGATCGAGCCGGAGCAGCTCGGGTTGCACCGGCATCCCGGAGCTCTTGCGGCTCTGGAGGAGGATGCGATATTCGCGGAGCTGAGCAATTCCTTCGCGATGAGCGTCGATTTCGCGCAGCGCGCTCTCGGCATCGATGTAGTTGTTGCGGACTTCGAGATCGAGATCGCGTTCGGCGATTCGGTAGCCGGCGCGCGCTCCCGCGAGCTCGGCGTCGGCGGCCGCGACTGCTGCCCTGCGCAAGCCGCCGTCGAAGATGGGACGTGTGGCGATCACCTGCGCCCGTTCCTCTCCGAGGTTCGTGATCGCGGGATCGTAGCCGAAGGGTGGACCCGGCGCGTAGATGAAATCGCCGCTTCCGAGCAACTTCCACTCATTGACGGCGAGCGCTTCGCGGCGCCGCTGTTCACCGATGGCCATGTCGTACGCTGGGACCTTCAGGGCCGCATTTGCGGCGCGCGCGGTCCGCAAGACCTCGTCGAGACTCATCGTCGGGACGGGCGCGGCGGGTTGTGCGGTCTGCTGTGCGACCGCGCTGCCCGCAACCAACACCATCGCCAGCAGACCTCTCATCCGGCGGGCAGCCTAACGTCGGCGAGATTAATACCGCATTAATGCTGCGAACGGTACGATTCGACGATGCGTCTCCTCGTCGTCGAGGATGATCCGCGGCTGTCCGAGGTGCTGGTCCGCGGACTGCGCGAGGATGGTTACGCGGTCGATTCGGCGCGCGATGGATTGTCGGCTCTCGAGCAGCTGGCAACGAATTCTTACGATGCCGTCGTCCTCGACATTCTGATTCCCACGCCCAACGGGCTCGAAGTATGCCGGCAAATGCGCGCGGCGAAGCTCTCGACGCCCGTGCTAATGTTGACCGCGCGCGATGCGATCGAGGACCGTGTTTCGGGGCTCGATTGCGGAGCGGACGATTACCTCGTCAAGCCATTTGCGTTCAACGAACTGCTCGCGCGCATCCGGGCGCTGCTTCGGCGCGCCCCGGTCGCAACTTCGCCGGTCATCCGAATCGCTGACCTCACGATCGACACGGCCGCGCACCACGTCCAGCGAGGCACGGACGAGATCGTGCTCACCTCGAAGGAATACGCGCTGCTCGAGTACCTTGCGCGAAACCCGGGCCGCGTCATCAGCCGCGCCGAAATCGCCGAGCATGTCTGGGACGAGAATTACGATCCGTTCTCGAACGTCATCGACGTCTACGTCAACCGGCTTCGCCGCAAGATCGGGGACGCTGAATCGCGCCGCATCGTGACGCGTCGCAACGAAGGATATCTGCTTCGCGAAGAGGAGAAGCGGTGACGCTGCCCATCCGCGCCCGCCTGACGCTGTGGTATCTCGTCGTGCTCGCGTTCGTCCTCGCGCTGCTCACGGCGGGCGTGTACCTTTTCGTCGCCGCGGAGGAGCAGAACGCGGTCGATCGGATTCTGCACGAGCGCGTCGAATCCTTCGCTCGCGACTACGCGAGCGAGCTCGCGGAAGAGCCGCAAGCGATGGCGATCCTCGAAGTCGCGCGCACGTACGCCCGCGACGAAGGCGATCTGATTGTCTTCGAGCGTGGCAAATTGATTTTCCGGTCGCAGGTGCGGCTCATTCGAACGAACCCGACGCGCCGCGGCGTCTACACGATCGGCGATGTTCGCTGCATCGGCGCGAACGTGGGCGACTCCATCGTCGTCAGCACCGAATCGCTCACCGGCCGCCACAACGCCCTCGGCCGGCTCATCGATGCGTTCATCGTCGTCATTCCAATCGCACTTCTGATCGCGGCATTCGGCGGCTATTTCCTCGCCGGACGCAGCCTCGCGCCCCTCAACGCTGCGCTGCACCAGCTCGAGCGCTCCGTTCAGCAGCAGAAGCAGCTGCTCGCCGATACCTCGCACGAATTGCGGACGCCCGCCGCGATCATTCGCACCGAAGCGGAAGTGACGCTCTCGCGCGAGCGCAGCAACGACGAATACCGCCGCGCGCTCGACGTGATTCGTTCCGAATCGTCGCATCTGGCTCATCTGCTCGACAGCGTGCTCCTCCTCGCGCGCGCCGACGCGCAGCAGGTGCCGGTCGAAAAGGAGGCGCTCGACCTCGCCACCGTCGTCCGGGAAAGCGTTCAGGCACTCCGCCGCCTCGCCGAGTCGCGGGAAGTGGCGATCACGTGCGCCTCAAACGGAGCGATGCCGATGCGCGGCAATTTCGATCTGCTTCGCCGCATGATGCTGAATCTTCTGTCGAACGCGATCCGCTTCACCGATGCCGGCGGAGGAGTTTGCGTCGAGACGCGTCGCGACGGACCCAACTACATCGTCACGATCAGAGACACCGGTCGCGGCATTCCGGCGAGCGCGCAGGAAAAAATCTTCGATCGATTCTTCCGGGCGGACGCCGCACGGTCGAGCGACCACCAGCGCAACGGTGCCGGCGCGGGCCTCGGACTGCCGATCGCGCGCTGGATCGCGCGCGCTCACGGCGGCGATCTTCGGCTCGTGAGCTCGTCCGACGCGGGCTCGGTCTTCGAGGTCGCGTTGCCGGTCAGCGAATCCGGCGCTGCATCGTGAACGGGCCGCCGCGACGCTTGCCGAGGCGGCCGCAAGAGCTGATCTCGCGCGACAAACGCTTCGTGTCGCTGCGCGCGGAAAGTCCCGCTCCAGAGCTCACGAATACGTCAGTGTTGCTGCTTGCTCTTCTTCTCGGCGGCTTCCGTCGCAGGCGATTCGTGCTGCACGGCCACGACGTTTCCGTTCTTCGCGTCGACGTTCACTTCGGTCACGCCCGGATGGCTGGTCTTGATGTCGAACGAATAAATGAGTTTCCCATGCTCGCGCTCGAGCTCCGCGCTCTCGATTTTTCCGCGGTGAACCTGCTTCAGCGCGATTTGACGCGCTTCTTTCATCGAGATTTTTGCATCCTTCTGAAGATCGGCTTGCGATTCGGCTGCGTAGACACCTGCGGAAAGGAGGGCGACGGCAACGGCAACGGCAACGGCAACGGCAACGATGAGTTTTTTCATATGGGTCTCCGATCCGCATCATCGCAATCCAACATGAACACACGATGAAAGCCGTTGCGCCCGGTTCGCCCCGGCGATAGTGTTCGCCGTCATGAAAAAGCTTGCGATGCTCGTGCTCCTCGCCTCGGCCGCACAGCTCAATGCCGCGTATCACGTCGTCAGCCACATCGCCGTCGGCGGCAACGGTTTCTGGGATTACCCGATGGTCGACAGCGCGGCGAAGCGGCTCTACCTGTCGCACTCCGATCACGTCGAAGTCGTCGATCTCGCCACCGGAAAGCTGATCGGCGCGATTCCGAAGACGGACGGCGTGCACGGCATCGCGCTCGCGCCCGACGTCCGCCGCGGCTTCATCAGCAATGGCCGCGCAGGCACGATGACGATCTTCGATCTCGACAAGCTCACGACAATCGCCGAGGTGAAAGCGACCGGCGAGAATCCCGACTGCATCCTGTACGACCCGGCGTCGAAGCACGTCTTCACGTTCAACGGACGCGGGCACAGCTCGACCGTTTTCGACACCGAAGGCAAAGTCGTCGCGACGATTCCGCTCGACGGCAAGCCGGAGTTCGCACAGTCGGACGCGGCCGGACACGTCTTCGTCAACATCGAAGACAAGAGCGAGCTGGCGGAGATCGACGTCAAAACGAACACGGTCACCGCGCTGTGGCCACTCGCGCCGTGCGAAGAGCCGAGCGGGCTGGCAATCGATCGCACGCACCATCGCCTCTTCAGCGTCTGCGGAAATCAGAAGATGGCGATCAGCGATACCGATGGCCACAAGGTGGTCGCGGCGGTGGAGATCGGCCGCGGGCCGGACGGAGCGGCATTCGATGACGAGAAAATGCTGGCGTTCAGCTCGAACGGCGCCGATGGAACGCTGACCGTCGTTCGTGAAGTCTCACCGAGCGAGTTCGATGTCGTCGAAAACGTCCCGACCGCACGCGGGGCACGGACGATCGCGCTCGACGAGAAAACGCATCGGATTTATCTGCCGACCGCGAAGTTCGGCCCCCCGCCCGCACCCACGCCCGACCGCCCGCGCCCCCGTCCGACGATCCTGCCGGATTCGTTCGAGGTGGTTGAAGTCGCGCCGTAGTTCGCCCGCCGTTTGCCGTTGGCGAACCGAACGGTGCCGGTCGGACCAATGCACAGCGGCTTACCGCGGTTGAGCGCGGCTACCGATCGACGAGCGACATGTCGGGATAGCGCTCGCCCGCCGCAAGCCCGGGCGGCAGCGCGTCGTCGATGCGCTGCAGATCGCGCTCGCTCAGTCTTACGTCCATCGCTTTCACGTTTTCCTCGAGATGCGGCCGGCGCCTGCTGCCGGGAATCGGAACGATGTCTCTTCCCTGCGCGAGCACCCACGCGAGCGCGAGCTGCGAAGGCGTCACGCGCTTTTCGCGCGCAATCTCCTCGATGCGGCGCACGAGATCGAGATTCTTCTGAAAGTTCTCCGGTTGAAACCGCGGATTGCGGCGGCGCCAGTCGTCGGGATCGAGATCATCGAGCGATTTGATTTTGCCGGACAGGAATCCCCGGCCTAACGGACTGTACGCGACGAATCCGATCCCCAGCTCGCGCACCGCCGGCAGAATCCGATCCTCGGGATCGCGCGACCAGAGCGAATACTCCGTCTGCAGCGCCGAGATTGGATGGACCTTGTGCGCGCGGCGGATCGTCTCCGGCTTCGCTTCCGACATGCCGAGGAACCGCACTTTGCCGTCGCGAACGAGGGCGGACATCGCGCCGATCGTCTCCTCGATCGGCACGCTCGTATCGACCCGATGCTGGTAGTAGAGATCGATGTGATCCACTCCGAGCCGCTGCAGCGACGCGTCGCACGCCTTGCGCACGTACTCCGGTTTTCCGTTGATGCCGAGAAACGCGCCGTCGTCGCCGCGCTGATTGCCGAACTTTGTCGCGACGATCACGCGATCGCGGCGGTCGCGAATCGCACGGCCGACCAGCTTCTCGTTCGTGAACGGCCCATACATGTCGGCCGTGTCGAGGAAATTCACGCCGAGATCGATCGCGCGATGAATCGTGGCGATCGCCTCATCGTCGTTTTTCGTCCCGTAGAACTCCGACATGCCCATGCATCCGAGTCCGATTGCGGAGACTTTCAGGCCCTGGTTTCCGAGCGCTCGCTGTTCCATTGTCCTTCTATCCTTCTTTCATCAACCTACAGGAAATAAAGCGTTTGTCGCCGCGCGTCACGCTTTGGTCGTACAATCGATCGACTCGTTCAACGGCGGCTGATGCCCTCAATCGAAGCGGTCAAAGACTTCGTTCTCCAGATCGAAAAGACTCTGGCTGCGCGCCGTTTGTACCACTCGGGAAACGCCGGGTACATCGACGGCACTCACCGCTTGCTGGAAAAGTGCCGGGCTGCAGCGGGCGACGAGGGCTTCACGATCACGATCACGCCCGCCGATCTCTACCTCGACAAATCGCCGATTCTGAGCCGGCCGAAGCACGACGAATCGTTTTTCTTTCCGCTCTATCGCGACGGATTACGCGAGCTGACGATTCTTCCGGACGTTGCTCCCGACGATCTCGACGCATTCCTCGCCGTTCTCGAAACGCGTCAGCGCGAGGCCGGCGCCGCGGACGACATGGTCAGCGATCTCTGGCGCCGCGATCTGAACACGATCATGTTCAAAGCGATCGACGGGATCGGCGAATCGGAAGAGGACGGGGAAGCCGGCAGGGAGCTGCACGCGCTCGTCGCCGATCTCGCGGCGAAGATCCAGGATCCCGCGCCGCCGGCGGCCGCGCAGAAGTACGGGTACGCGATCGACGGGGACGTGACGATCGCATCGCAGGACGCCCATTTCAACGCGTCGACACTGAGGCGCGCGATCGACGAATCCCCGGAATTTCTGCGCCTCGCTGCGGACGAGGCTCAGCAGGTGCGCGCGGAGCTCGCTCCGGCGCGCGAGCGGGTCCTCATCGAGCGTTTCATCGAGATCCTGCTCGTCATCGTTCGCTCGCCGCTCAAGTCGGTCGAGGCGAGCGCCGTCGCACCGATGTTCCAGCAGCTCGCCGAGGGCTACTGGAACGAGCGCGATTACAACCGGGTGGCGGCGATTCTGACGCACGTGAACGTCGCGGCGAGCGAAGCGGCAACGCCCGAATATCGCACGGCGCTTGCGGATGTCGTCCGCCGCTTTCTCACTCCTGAGCGGCTCAGCATTCTCTTTCTCGATTTCATCGGCGGCGCGCTGCCGGCGCAGATCGCGACGCGGCTATGGGACCTCGTGCCCGACGACGTCGTGTGGCCTGTTCTGCTGGATTCGTGGTCCCGGTTGCCCGAAGGTGAGTCGCGCACCTTCGTGATGAACGAGCTGCGGCGCCGGGTGGCGAAGAACAGCGAGCTGCTGCGGCAGTCGCTCACCTCGCAGGAGCCGGGCCGCGTCCGCGCGGCGCTCGCCCTTGTCGACGAGAAAATCGAACGGCTCTTCGCCAACGATCTCATTCAGCTCACGTCGCATCCCGACGAGTCGATCCGGCTCAAAGGCCTCGCCGCGGCGGGACGCCTCGGCGGACAAGCGGCGCTGGAGGCGCTGTGGAAAGCGATGGAGAGCGATCCGTCCAAATCGGTGCGGCTCTACGCGTTTCGCGCCATGTCGAACGTCCAGTGGCCCGAGCTCGCGGGCCGGCTGGAGTCGCTCGTCACCGATCCCGAGTTCGGCGAGCGGCCGTTGTGGGAGCGCGAAAAATACGTTCGACTCCTCGGCCAGACCGGCGGCGATGATGTCGTGCCGCTGTTCGAATCGTGGATGCCGTCGAGACGATGGATGCTGCAGGCGAAGGACCTCGAAGCACTCGAGCTCGCGCTGCGCGGCCTCGGCTCGACCGGACCGGCAGGCTTCGAACGCGTGCGGCAGATGGCGCAATCGGGCGGCAAGACGGGCGAAGTCGCCACGAGAGTTCTGGAGACGCTGACGCGGGGCGAAGCCGGCGACGCGACGATGTCGCGCCGCATGCCGACGATCGGCAACATTCCCCTGCCGACGGAAAACAAATGAGCGAAGAGCAAGCCGGATCGAGCCAGGGCAACGCCGTGATGCAGCTCTGGTTTCAGCTGTTTCGCACCGCGCAGATCCACGCGATCGACAATCAGGCTCTGCGGCGTCCGATCGACGCGTGGGTCGGCATGACGAACACGCTCGTGCCGCGCGAAGGGCGCATCGCGCTGCAGGCAAAAGACAACGCCCTGTTCATGAACGGCAGCAAGCTGCGGCTGTCGAACGACGAGTACGCGCTCGCGCGCGACGTCTTCGCCTTCTTCGAGGAGCGAGGCATCGGCGGTTTTCTCATCGAAGCGCCGATGACGCCCGACGCGGTTCGCAAGCTTCTCGCCGCGCTGGTCTACACGCGCGAGCGCAGATTCGATGCGCTCGACGCCGCCGTAAAAAACGCGAACATCCCTTTCCGCCTCATCCGGCCGCTCGGCGGGCTGAAGGTGCGCGCCGAGGTGCATCGGGAGCGCCGGAGTTACGCGTTCTTCACGTACGCGAAGCTCGTCGTGCTCTATCGCAACCTGATCGCGAAGGAGAAGGTGATCGCGTCGGAGCGGGCGTTCCTGCTGAAGAAAATCGCGCGGACAGTGCAGGCGCTCGTCGATCTCTGCCTCGACGATCCGCACTCCTTTGTCAGTGTCACCGCGGTGAAGCGCAGCGACGACTATGCCGCGCATCACGCGGCGAACGTCGCGGTGCTCTCGATCGTCCTCGGCGAGAAGCTCGGGCTCGGCAAAGTCGCCCTCGCCGATCTCGGGATCGGCGCGGTCTTTCACGACGTCGGCCTTCGCGATTGCCCGGCCGAGATTCTTCTGAAGCCCGAGCCGCTCGACGCGAAGGACCGCGCGCTCATCGAGCAGCATCCGATGCGGTCGGTCGAATTCCTGCTCAACCAGCGCAGCTTCAGCAAATCGACGCTCTCGCAGATCGTGATCGCGTACGAGCATCACCGCCACTACGACGGCTCCGGATATCCGTTCGGCAGCCGCCGGCCCGATCTCTTCTCGCGCATCGTGACGATCGCCGACGTCTACGATGCGATGACGACGCCGCGGCCGTGGCGCGGCGCGCTGATGCCCGACGAATCGCTCGCTCGAATGATGCGCGAGAGCGGCAGGCGCTTCGATCCCGCGCTTCTCAAAACGTTCGTCGACACGCTCGGCCTCTATCCGATCGGCACACTCGTCCGCCTCGACAGCGGCGACCTCGGCGTGGTCATCTTCGGCGGCGGCGAAGGCGAGCGGCTCAATCGTCCGATCATTTCGCTCGTCGGCCGCGACGGCAAAGCAGGCGCGAACGTCGATCTCGCCGAACGCGATCCAGCCGGAAAGCATCGCTGGTCGATCGTCATGACCGAGGATTCGAGGAAGTTCGGGATTCAGACGTCGGGGATCGTCGCGACGAGCCAGAGCGTCGCCGAATAACTGTATACGATAATGTTAATGATTATCGCGGCGGTGATTCTCACCAACGGAAAGATCTGGACCGGCGACCCGCAGCGGCCGTGGGCCGAAGCGGTGCGCATCGAAGGCAATCGCATCGTCGCGGTCGGCTCGGCCGCGGAGATGGGCGCCGCGGACCCCGTGTCGAGACGTCAAGCTCAGATCATCGACCTCCGTGGCCGCCTCGCCGTTCCCGGATTCATCGACAACCACACGCATTTCATCGACGGCGGATTCGAGATCTCCCGCGTGCGGCTGCGCGACGCTTCGACGCCGCGAGAATTCGCCCGGCGCATCGGCGAGTACGCGAAGAACATCGGTCCGGGCAAATGGATTTTGGGCGGCGAATGGGATCACACGCTCTGGAATCCGCCGGACTTGCCGACGCGCCGGATGATCGACGCCGTCACGCCCGACAATCCGGTGTTCGTGACGCGACTCGACGGCCACATGTCGCTCGCGAACTCGGTCGCGCTGCAGATGGCGAAAGTGACGCGCGAGACTGCCGATCCGCTGGGCGGCACGATCGTGCGCGACGCGAACGGCGAACCGACCGGGGTGCTGAAAGACGCGGCGCAATCGTTCGTCGATGACGTCATTCCATCGCCGTCGATCGAAGAGCGCGCCGGCGCGGCAAAGGCGGGGCTCGCGGAGGCGGCGCGCCTGGGCGTCACGTCCTTCGTCGACATGTCGGGCGGCGAAGCGTACGAAGATTTCCGCGCGTATCAGCAGCTCGAGAAGAGCGGCGGCCTGACAGCGCGCGTGTACCTCTTCACGCCGATTCTGATGTATCAGCGGCTCGCCGGCGCGTCGGTGGAGAAAGCGTTCGGCGGCGAGAAGCTGCGCATCGGCGGACTCAAAGGCTTCGCAGACGGCTCGCTCGGATCGTCGACGGCAGCATTCTTCGAGCCGTTCAGCGACGATCCGACAAATCGCGGACTCGAGATGGCGCCGATGACCGACGGCCGCATGAAGAGCGCCGTCGCGGACGCAAACGCGCACAACCTGCAGATCGCGATTCATGCGATCGGCGACCGGGCCAACGATGATGTTCTCAAAATCTACGAATCGATCCCGAACGAGCGCGAGCGCCGATTCCGCATCGAGCACGCGCAGCATCTCAATCCCGATCTCATCAAACGCTTCGCCGCCGACCGCGTCATCGCGTCGATGCAGCCGTATCACGCGATCGACGACGGGCGCTGGGCGCAGGCGAAGATCGGGCACGAGCGCGCGCGATGGACGTACGCGTTTCGCTCGCTGATCGATGCCGGCGCAACGGTGACGTTCGGCTCCGACTGGACTGTCGCGCCGCTCGACCCGATCGCCGGCATTTACGCGGCGGTCACGCGCCGCACGCTCGACGGCAAACGTCCGAACGGCTGGATTCCCGAGGAGAAGATTTCCGTCGAGGAAGCGCTGCGCTGCTACACGGTCAACAACGCATGGGCGATCTTCCGCGAAAACGAGATCGGAAAAATCGCGCCGGGATTCCTCGCCGACATCGCGGTGCTGTCGGATGATCTCTTCACGATTCCGCCTGAGCAGATCGAGCGCGCGAAGGTCGACATCACGATCTTCGATGGGCGCGTGATCTACCCGCGTGAGTAGGGCGCGACTGTGTCGCGCCGCGGCACGGCGCGGCCGTGCCCTACCCTGTCATGCATGGAATCAGCCTGCGATGACATCCAGCTCGTTGACGATCTCGCCGAGCGAGTGAAATCGCAGCGAGGTTGCGTCGGCGATCAGAGCATCGAGCGCCGGCGTCGCAAATCCAGCCGCGGCGAGCTGCTGGCGCAGCGGCACCGCTTCGCGCTGCAACTCCTCGGGCGCATGCGGCAGCGGCTCGGCCGCCGCGCCTTCCGGCCGGAACGTCGAGCGCTCGATGGCGGCGCGGCGCGCTTTCAGCTTCGACTGGAACGCGCGGATGTTGTCGACCACCGCCGGCGGCAGCGATGCCGATTCTTTCAGCCGCTCGACGTCCTCCTGCAACAGCGTGACGATCGGCGCGATGCGCTCGGCGTCGCCGGCGCTCAAGTCGGCGAGCGAGGCAGCGACGTCGTTGAGCGCGAATTCGATGTCGCTCACCGCCGCGGCGCTGACGCTGCCGGCGGCGCCTTCGATCGCGTTCGAGAGCAGACCGATCGTCAGCTGCATCTCCTGCACGGACGCGGCAGCGCTCTTCAGCTGAAAGAGCGCCGCCTCGAGCAGTGTCAGCTCTTCGGTCATGCCTTCTTATTGGCCAGCGACGACAGGCCCTGCAGGATGTCGAGCGGGATCGGAAACACGATCGTGGTGTTTTTCTCGACGCCGATCTCGGTCAGCGTCTGCAGGTAGCGCAGCTGCACCGTCACCGGCTCGGACGCGAGGATCTTCGCCGCGTCGGCGAGCCGCTGCGATGCCGCGAATTCGCCTTCCGCGTGAATGATCTTCGCGCGCTTCTCGCGATCGGCTTCCGCCTGCTTCGCCATGGCGCGCAGCATCGACTCGGGCAGATCGACCTGCTTGACCTCGACGTTGACCACCTTCACGCCCCAGGGCTCGGTGTGCTGATCGAGGATCGACTGGACGCGAGCGTTGAGCGCGTCGCGATGCGCGAGCAGCTCGTCGAGCTCGACCTCGCCTAACACGGAGCGCAGCGTCGTCTGGGCGAACTGCGATGTCTGGTAGCGGTAGTCGTACACCTCGACGACGGCACGGCGCGGCTCGATGACGCGCAGAAAGACGACCGCGTTCACCTTCAGCGTGACGTTGTCGCGCGTGATGATGTCCTGCGGCGGCACCTCGAACGCTTCCTGACGCAGCGAGATGCGCACCATCCGGTCGATCGGCGCGAACACGAGGAAGATGCCGGGCCCCTTCGCGTCCGGCAGCAAACGGCCGAGGCGAAAGATGACGCCGCGCTCGTACTCCGGAAGGATCTTGATCGAGCTCAGCAGATACAAGAAGAGAATGATGACGACGATGAGAATGCCGACGTTCATGATGGCGCGATTCTAAGGCCGTTCGGGGTTCGCGGTTCGCAGTTCTCCGTTTCCTCGAGGGCGATGATGCGATTGAGCGAACCCCGAACCGTGAACCTATTCCGCGGGTTCGACGACGAGCCGGAGGCCCTCGACGGCCGCGACGCGAACGCGCGCGCCCGGAGGCACCGACGTTTTCGTGACCGCGTTCCACAGCTCGCCGTGCACGAAAACCGTTCCGTACGGCTCGAGCTGCGTGCGCGCGACGCCGATCTCGCCGATCATGCCTTCGCTTCCGGTCGAGACGCGGTTTCGCCGCGCTTTCAGTGCGAGCGTCATCAGAAAGATCGTAATCAGTCCGATCGGCACGCTGACGATGAGCGCGGTGAAAAGGTGAACGCGCATCTGCGGAATGGGCCCGTCGACGAGAAAGAGACCGCCGAAAATCATGCAGATCATTCCGCCGATGCCGAGAACTCCGTGGGTCGCGTATTTGGCCTCGAGGGCGAACAGAGCAAATCCGGCGATCAGGAGAGCAAGCGCCGCGTAGCGCGTCGGGAGCAGATTGAGGGCGAAGAGAGCGAGAAGAATGGAGATGATTCCGACGACGCCGGGAATCACGGCGCCGGGATGATTCAACTCGGCGAAAATCGCGAGACCGCCGAGGGCGAAGAGCAGGAACGCGATGTTGGGGTCCATGAGCATCGACAGCACGCGTTCTTTGATCGACATGTCGTAGGTTCGAATGACCTGCCCGCCGACGCGAAGGGTCATCGCCGTGCCGTCGTAGCGTCGAATCGTGCGTCCATCGATCGCGCGCAGCAGCGCGGGAACGCTCGGCGCGATCACATCGATCAGATGCTGCTGCAGCGCTTCATCCTCGGTAAATGATTTGGATTGCCGCACCGCGCTTTCCGCGACGGCGACGTTGCGCCCGTGCCGGGCGGCGATCGTGCGCATGAACGCGGCGGCATCGTTCTCGAGCTTCGTCTTCATGACGTCGTCCATCTTTTCGCCCATGAGAACGGGATGCGCGGCGCCCGTGTTGGTGCCGGGCGCCATTGCCGCGATGTCCGCCGCCTCGAGGATGAAGAACCCCGCGGATGCCGCGCGCGCGCCGGCGGGAGCGACGTAGACGATGACTGGCACCTTCGACGTCATCATCTTTTCGACGATGGAGCGCATCGAGTCCATGAGACCCCCGGGCGTGCTCAGCTCGATGATGATCGCGGAGTCGTGCGCGCTCTCCGCGTCGGCGATTGCGCGGCCGATGTACTCGTCGCTGATCGGGTGAATCATGTCGTCGACCGTGATCTGCAGAACCGTGGCGTTTGCGGTGAGTGCCAGCAGAGCGCAGCCGATCGCGACGAGCGCGTGTTTCATTGCGTCATTTTACGCATGCGGCGACCGTCTCGACGAGCGAACCGAACTCGATGGGCTTCGGAAGCGTAGCGAACACCGGCGAGTCGGATTCCGGCGGGCCGAGAAGGATCGTCCTGGCGAGCCGATCCGGAAATGCGGCGACCGCGTCACAGAGTTTTGCGTCGACGATCACCGCGTCGTAACGCGATCGCGCGAGAGATGCGGTCGCATCGGTCAGCGAAAGCGCGACATCGACGACGTATCCCTGACGGTGAAGAATGTGGGAGATGAGAGCCACGACGATCTCGTCGACGTCGGCGACCAGAACTCTCCTGGGCGATGAGGACAATGGCCGGGTACCTCCGACTTTGTTGCGTTTCCCGGGGCCAGCATCGAACACTCGAAGCAGTGGTTGGGGCAACGCGAGCCGGAGAGCTGTTATTTCAAATAACTATTCCTCGCCGGAAACCACGCCGGCGAGCTCCTGAACCGTCTTCCGCTCTCCGTCCTCGTCGAAGACAGAGACGAGATACGGGGTCAGCCACGGCTGCTCCATCACCGTGTACAGCGGCCGGTTGTGAGCTTCCCAAACCTGCGCCGAGTAATTGCGGCCCGTCGCCTGCTCGCGTTGAAGAAACGCGCGCTTGCAGAGCTCCGGCTCCCCGGTGAGGACAACGAGCCTCACTTTGCCCCGCAGAGCCTCGAGGTGGTCGGATGTGAGCTGCCCGAGGAGATTCGCGGGAAACGAAAGGATCGCGCCGGGGCAGCCCGACCTGCAGCTGCGCCGCGTAAGCTCGTCGATCAGCGGAGCGGCGTCCATGCCGTCGAAGAACGTGTCCCACTGCGAGCGCAGACCGAAGTGAGTGATGCCGTCGTGCGGCGTCTGATCGATCTCGTAATGAAAAAATCCGAGGTGCCCGGCGGCGTACTCGCTGAAGTGCGATTTCCCCGCGCCGGAAACGCCCACGACAAACCAGATCTTCACGATGCCTCCGCAATTTCCGGTTCGATCGCTTCGCCCGCGGCGTGATCGTCGTCGAGGGAATGGCCGCAGGACGGGCAGAGGATCTCGTCCTCGTTCAGCTCCGCGGAGCTGAAGTGGCACGGGCAGAGGCTGCAGACGATTTCGACTTCCATCGATCAGTCGAGGATTGGCAGACCTTCGAGCTCGGCGGCGAGACGGCGCATCCAGACGGTGACCTGATGAATCTTCTCGCGCGGAATCCGTACTTCCGCGTCGACCTGCTCGAGGACGACCTCACCCTCGTCGTTGATCGACACGACGATGTCGGGTTCGCTGGGAATCACGCGCTCTTTCATATCGGTCTCCTCATTCGGGCACGAAGTCGGGGGTCGGTTCGTAGTTGAAGAATTTCGTGATGTCGTTGCGGAACACGAGTTTGAAATCGCCGATCGGACCGTTGCGCTGCTTGGCAATGATGATTTCCGCGATGCCTTTCTCTTCGGTGTCTTTGTTGTAGACCTCGTCGCGATAGATGAACGCGACGAGATCGGCGTCCTGCTCGATCGAGCCCGATTCGCGAAGATCCGCGAGCTGCGGACGGTGATCGCCCGTGCGCTGCTCGGGACGGCGCGACAGCTGCGAGAGCGAGATCAGCGGAAGATTGAGCTCCTTCGCCACCGCCTTCAGGCTGCGCGAGATCTGCGAGATCTCCTGGTTGCGCGATTCGACGCGTCCTTTGACCGCCATGAGCTGCAGGTAGTCGATCATCACGATGTCGACGCCTGCCTCCATTTTGAGGCGCCGCGCTTTCGCGCGCAGCTCCATCGCATCGATGCCCGGCGTGTCGTCGATGTAGATCTTCGCCTTCGCGAGCCGCGCCGAGGCCTCAGCGAGATCGCGCCAGTTTCGCTCGCTGAGCATGCCGCTGCGAATGAGGTGATTCGACACTCCCGATTCCGACGACAGCATCCGCAGCCCGATCTGCTCCTTGGACATCTCGAGGGAGAACACCGCGACCGAGAACAGCCTGCCGTGCGACGGCACGCGCGGCTGTCCGGTTTTGTCCGGGATGGCGATCGCTTCGGCGATGTTCATCATGAAGCTCGTTTTTCCCATCGAAGGACGCGCGGCGATGATGATCAGGTCCTGTGACTGGAAGCCGGAGGTGAACTCGTCGAAACGGTCGTATCCGGTCGGGATGCCGGTGATGAGGCGGCCGGCGTGCTGCAGCTGCTCGATCGCCTCCATGTTCTTGCGCGTGATCCGATCGAGCGGCACGAACCCGCGGTCGATGCTCCCCTCGGCGATTTTGTAGAGGGACTGCTCGGCGATGTTGAGCACGTCGCCCGGCTCGCTCGGCGCATCGAGCGCGGCGCGCATCACGCTGTTGCCCATCACGATCAGGCGCCGCAGCATCGATTTCTCTTTCACGATGCGCGCGTAGCGCTCGACGTTCGCGATGTCGGGAATCCCGTCGGCGAGCGAGGAGATGTACGCCGGGCCGCCGACCTGTTCGAGCTGCGCGCGCTTCCCGAGCTCGTCTTTCAGCGTGAGCATGTCGATCTCGCGGCTCTGGTCCGCGAGCACGCGCATCGTCGCGAAGATCGACCGGTGCGCGTCGCGAAAGAAATCCTCGCTGTCGATCAGCGTGATCACGCGGTAAAACGCGTTGTTGTTGATCAGGATCGAACCGAGGACGGCCCGTTCCGCGTCCGGGCTTTGCGGCAACGGACGATCCAATACCGTGTCGAGTTGGACCGCACTCATTGGACGATGCGCTGCATTGTAGGGAGTGTTTTTTCGATCACCGCGATCCGCACAGCCGCTCCACACATTTTCCGCAGTGACTTTGGGGGAAGTCATCTGAGAGTACCAGAACGGTTTTCCGCAGTCAGCGGAAAACCTCACTTTTTTCTTGACACCTCGACGCGCACTCTACCCCGTGTAGGAATGCGCTTTTTCCGAACCGCGTTGGTCAGCGAGTCATGATGCGATCGATTGCCTGTCTTCTTCTGCTCGCGGCTCCTGTGTTCGCGCAAGACGACGCGTCGAAGCCGGTTGCCGTCATCAACGGCCAGACCCTCACCGCGGCGCAGCTCAACGCGTTCTACGACGGACTCTCGCCGCAGATGCGCGATCAATACGAGAAGGCCGGCGGCAAGGCGGCGCTCCTCGACACCTACGTGAATCAGATGCTGATCACGCAGGAGGCCAGGAAATCGGGATTCGATCACCGAAGCGACATCGCCGCGGAGATCGACAACGCGCGCGACTCGGCTCTGTTTCAGGCGTATGTCCGCGATGTGATCGCCTCGACCATCGTCAGCGACGCCGCCGTGCGGCAGTACTACGACCAGCATCAGAGCCAGTTCCTGACGCCCGAGCGCGCTCACGTCCGGCACATCTTCATCGCCGTCTCCGATACGGGCCCGCATCCACGCAACAAAGAACAGGCGATGGAGCTCATTCAGAAAATCGCGACGGAGCTTCGTCTGGCGAACACCGACACACGAAAGATCTCCGATGCGGAGAACGCCGAGCAGGTGCGGATCAGCCAGTTCGCGGAGTTCGCGCGCAAAGACTCCGAGGATGCAGCGCAGTCGGGGGGTGATCTCGGCTGGGTGACGAAAGAGCAGCTCGATCCCGATTTTGCCGCGGCCGCGTGGGGCATTCCGGTCGGCGTCCCGAGCGGAATCATCGAAACGAAGTTCGGCTACCACATCATTCTGGTCGAGGACCGAAAGCCGGCGAGTGTCCAGGCGTTCGCCAACGTCAAGACCTCGATCCGCGATGCGCTCCTCGGCGCGCAGATGAACGATGTGATGGCAGCGGTGAGCCGGCTGACGAACGATCTTCGCGCGAAAAGCAAGGTCGTCGAGTATCCGCAGAACATTCAGTAGCCAGGGCCGGCCGCGGCTCCCGTCTCCGAGTTGCATGGCGGCGCTGTGCGGCGCCGGCCCGGAGTTCGGCTCAGCCGTGCCCTACACGCCTCGGTCGTCGGAGCCCAGCACGGCTTTATGAGACGGCGCTCGCGGCGCGGTTCGCTCCGTGCGCCGTTTCCCACTCTTCCTCTTCCGGAGAGAAGAGTGTGATGTGCGCCTTCTTGTACTCCTTCGTCGGGTAGAGCGCCTTCTTCTCGTGCAGTCCGGTGTCGGCCGCGAGATCGTTGATGATCGATTCGCATTCGTCGACCGAGCGTCCGTGCACGATCGTGTACACGTTGTACGGCCAGTCCTCGTATACCGGGCGTAGATAACAGTGCGACACGGCGCGGTTCTGTGATAGCCGCGCGCCCATCTCGTCGACCTGGTGCTCGGGCACCACCCACACGCCCATCGCGCTCGCGGAGAATCCGCTCTTCCGCGGCTGGACGATCGCGCCGAAGCGGCGGACCTGTCCGCGTTTGTGCAGCGTGCGCGCGGTGCTGAGAAGTTCGTCCGCGGCGATGCCGCTGGTTTTCGTCAAAACATCGAACGGCCGCGGCTGCAGCGGGAGATCGCGCTGCAGAAGTCGCACGCATTCGATCTCGAGAGGCGTCAGCGGAACGAATTTCTCGTCCGCGTGGTGAGTGTCGTCGCCGTGACCCTCGGCCGTTTCCGCGCCGCTGCTCTTGAACAGCTTGAGAGTGGGCAGCGAACGAACGGCATCGCACTCCGCTTCGTCGCCCAGGATCTGAATCGATCGCTCGAGACCGAGGGCGGAGCCCGGCGAGACGGCGATTGTGAACCAGAGATTGAAATCGTTGTTGCGGCGGTAATTCTGCGTGACGCCGGGATGAGCGCTGACCAGCGCTGCGGCGTCATCGATGCGATCCGGATTCACTTTCGCCGCGACGAGCGACGATCGGTAGCCGAGAGCACGCGCATCGAATTGTCCGCAGAGCTGCCGCACGATTCCGTCGCGCTTCAGACGCTCGGTGCGCTTGATGACTTCCTTCTCCGACATGTCGATCATCTGTCCGATGACCGCAAACGGTGTCGAAAGAAGAGGAATCTCACCCTGCAGTGCGCCCAACAAGTCCCGGTCCCGTTGATCGATGTCCTGCATTTGGGTCCCTCGCACGCCAGCGTTTCGTCAGAATTGGGATGGGTGCCGAATTGTAGCGTGATCGACGGCCGTGTCACCACTGCAACGGAGATGGTGCAACTGCCGACGCGTCCGGCACACGCAGACGCGGATATTCACTCGCATCGAGAGGCTCCTCGGGGCCGCTTTCGAGCCACTTCCAGTGCCGCCGCGCGGCGGCTTCGACGTCCGAGCGATCGACACCGCAGCAGACGAGCGGAAAAGGCTCCAGCCGTTTGAGCGCGGCCGAGAAAAGCCGCGGCGCGCCGCGCAGGGTGCGGCGTTGAACGTGGTGATATGCCGCGGCGATCTGAATCAGGCCCTGCAGATATTGCTCGAGCTCCGATTCCGCTTCGAGCCAGAGCGTTTCCCACGACTCGTGCGCCTCCCAGAACTCTCGCGCGTTGAAGTGCTCGACGCCTTCGAGGAAGTGCTTCGTGAAATCGGGTTTCATGCGATCGACAGTTGTCTAAAGTTGTCTGTTGTCTGTTCTCTGTTATCGCCGCCTACCTCCTGCTGGATAACAGACAACAGGGAACAGAGAACGGCGCCGAAAACGGCGCTAATCGTCGATGCGCGTTCCCCGCCGCAGCGTGTCGCACATTGCCGCCGTGAAGTCGGCCGTCGTGCCGATGCCGCCGATGTCACGCGTCCGATGCTCCGGACCCGACGCGAGCACCTTCACGATCGCATCCTGGACGCGCTTCGCGGGGCCGCTCTCGCCGATGTGCTGCAGCATCAGCACCGCCGACTGCAGCAGCGCGAGAGGATTCGCTTTGTTCTGTCCGGCGATGTCGGGCGCGCTGCCGTGCACCGCTTCGAACACCGCGCCGCTCTCGCCGATGTTCGCCCCGGCCACCACACCCAGGCCGCCCACGAGCCCCGCGGCGAGGTCGGAGACGATGTCGCCGTAGAGGTTTTCGAGCAGCAGCACGTCGAACTGGTGCGGATCGACCACCAGCTGCATGCAGAGGTTGTCGACGATCTTGTCTTCGGCCTCGATGCCCGCGTACTCCTTCGCCACCTTGCGGAAGCACTGCAGGAACAGACCGTCGGACATCTTCATGATGTTCGCTTTGTGCACCGCGGTCACTTTCTTGCGGCCGTGAGTCCGCGCGTAAGCGAACGCGAAGCGGGCGATGCGCGTCGACGCGCGCTCGGTGATGATCTTCAGCGATTCGACGACGCCCGGCACCACCTCGTGCTCGAGCCCGCTGTACAAATCCTCCGTGTTTTCGCGAACGACGATCAGATCGACGTCCTCGAATCGCGTGATGATGTTCGGCATCGACTTCACCGGCCGCAGGTTGGCGTAGAGATCGAGCGCTTTGCGGAGCCGCACGTTGATCGACGCGAATCCGGTCCCCACCGGTGTCGTCACCGGTCCCTTCAGCGCGACTTTGTTGCGGAGGATTGAATTGAGCACTTCCTGCGGCAGCGGATCGCCGGAGCGCGCGATCGCCTCCGAACCGACGAAGTACTTCTCCCATTCGATGTCGACGCCGGCGCACTCGATGATGGCGACGACCGACGCGGTGACCTCCGGTCCGATGCCGTCACCGGGAAGGAGTGTGATCTTGTGCTGCGCCATTGTCTGGAATGTCTCCTTCGCTACGCTCGGGACGACAAGTATCCTCCTGTTTCGTGCATTGCTTTCACGCGCTTCTGCGCTTCGTCGGTCGAAAATCGAAGCGGAAATACCCGCGACAGCTCCTCGAATTCCGTGAGCTCGCGCAAACAACGCTCGATGCTCTCGAGAGTCGGTGGAATGAACTCGAGGTAATGCAGGCGGCCGCGCTCGATCGGCTGCCGCGAGAAGGTGCCGAGGATCTTGAGCGAGCGCTGGAGCAGAGTCTCGAAGTAGCGGGTTCGCAGCGAGCGTGGCGGCGACTCTCCATCCGCCGCAAACCGGCGCGCCGCCTGCTGCCGAGCCGGCTCTCCGTTTTCGCGCAGCGTCGCGTAGTACGCGAGCAGCTCCATCTCGGCGTCGTCGCCGAGGAGGCGGGCGACGCCGCGGTCGCGCAGGAGCGAGGCCATGTCGTACGTATCCGGCCCCATCCGCATGTCCTGATAATCGATAATAAATAATGTGCTATTTATTATGTGTATATTCTGGCCATGATAATCGCGATGGCATAACACGTAGGGATGTCCTGCCAGGCTGTCGGTGAGACGCCGGAACAGCGGGACAAGGCGCCGGCTCGACCCCTCGGTCTGGCCCATGAGCGCATCCACGTAGAACTCGCGCGTCATCTCCAGCTCCTGAAAAAAAAAGTCGGAGCTGAACGGCGGGTTGATCTCGCACGATCCGGCGCGCTGAAAGGCGACGAGCGCGTCGATCGCACCGCGATAGAGGCGCACGCCCGCGTCGCGGTCGCGATGGAGCAGATCGAACAGCGTCTCGTTGCCGACGTCCGTCTGCAGCACCGCCGAATCGGAATGCTGCAGCACCACGGGCACGCGTCCGTGCGCCTGCACGGCGCGATACGCGCTTAGAAACTGCTCGAGCTGCGGACGGACCTCACGCGGGTAGTACGCGAGCATGCGCGTCGACGCGTCGGGCAGGCGGATACGGAAGTAGCGCCGCACCGACGCGTCGCCGGGCAACGGCTCCACAGTCCAGGCGTCGCCGACACAGGCGCGCAGGAACGCGGCCGCTTCGTCGGGGAACTCGCTCGCCGGCGTTGTTCGTTGTTCGTGAGTCGTGCTTCGTCCCCCTGCCCGTCCTTCGAACAACGAAGAACGAAGAACGGGCCCCTATTTCGGCGTCGGTCCTTTCTCATCGGGCTTCGCGTCGCGGATGACCACCTTCTCGATGGTGGTCGGATTGTTCGGCCGGTCGTTCGCGTCGCGAGGCGCGTTCACGATCTTGTCCGCAACGTCCATGCCCTTCGTGACCTGGCCGAAGACGGTGTATTGCCGGTCGAGGAACGGCGAGTCCTTCACTACGATGAAGAACTGCGAGGAGGCGCTGTTCGGATCGGAGGAGCGGGCCATCGAGACGATGCCGCGTTTGTGGCTGATCGAGTTGAACTCCGCGGCGACGTTCTTTCCGGATCCGCCGGTGCCCCACGTCGAATAGTTGTTGGTTTTCGTGTTGGGATCACCGCCCTGGATCATGAAGCCGGGGATGACGCGATGGAACTTTGTTCCGTTGTAAAAGCCGCTCCGGGCGAGGTCGATGAAATTTTTGACATGGTTCGGGGCCACATCAGGAAAAAAACGGATATCGATCTCGCCGGCGGTGGTGTGCAGCTCGGCGACCTTGTCGGTGTAATCGCTCATCGGTCGATTCTCCTCAACGGCGGTTGTCGCCGGCGCGGCGGGCGGTTGCGCGGATTCGGTCGCGTCGCTCGTAGTGGCGGTGGTTGCGGTGACCGTGGTGTCGGTCGAGGCGGTGTTGGCGGAGTTCGAGGGCGAGCAGGCGAGGCACGCCATCGCGAGCGCCATGGAAATGAGTCTGATCAAATTGCGTCCTCCTTCGTAGTCATGGCCGGAATGCTACTACGAAGGCGGATGGCGCCCCGGTGATGGTGAAACCGTCGACGCCGCCGAGGCCAGGCGGCGGCGTCGGATGCGTTCTCAGAAGTGCGTGCGTCCCGGCGACGATTCGCTGCGGGCGGGCGCGTTGTCGCCGCCGCGCTCCGAGCGTGAGCTGGAGGCGGCAGAGGCGCTTGTCCCGCGGTCGCTCGCGCGTTCGTAGTTCGAGCGCTCGGTGTCGATTCCGCTTCCGGAGACGGCATTCTCCTCACCGGATTGCGGCTGGCGTGCGCGCCCCCGGCTGTGACCTCCCTCGCGGCCGATGGCCGACATGTGCGCACGATCGCGGCTGACGGCCTCCCCGCCTTTCCTTCCGGCAACGCGTGCTTCGTCGGAGGTGAACTCATGCGCCGTGCCTTTCGCGTGCGCGGCCCTTCCACCCTTTGATGCAATCTCACGCTGTTTCGTCGGATCCATCGACGCAAAACCGCGCTTGCTCGTATTTGCCATTGAGATCTCTCCTTCGGGATTCAATTTGGTACTACGAAACTGCGTCTTCACCTGCGGTGAGGCAGTGGAGTGCGGTTCACGAAATGTGCCCGTTCGATACGCAGATCGAGGAGATTGGCGCGGCGGGAGCGCTGATTTGGCGGAGAGAGAGGGATTCGAACCCTCGGTAGAGCTTTGAGGCCCTACGACGGTTTAGCAAACCGTTGGTTTAAGCCACTCACCCATCTCTCCAGCGCACGAGGGAAAAGGTTCGAGGTGCGAATGAAGAATTCAGAAAGAACGAAAAACAATTCCCAAAAGGCGAGTTGATTCTACTTCTTAATTCGAACCTTGAACCTTGAACCTCGAACCTTTGTGTTGTTCTGGCGGAGGAGGTGGGATTCGAACCCACGGTCCCGGTCACCCGGGACGGCGGTTTTCAAGACCGCTGCCTTAAACCACTCGACCACTCCTCCGGCTGAACGAAGCGTTCAACCGGAGGAGCGGAACTCGAATTTCTACTGCATGAAGAAGAACGAGCCGTCGTTCGTCGCCGTGTCCTTCAGCGAGACATAGCCCCGGATCTGCGCCGTGCCGGCGGTTTCCGTGGCCACGACGATGACGTTGTTCGTGCTCGTCGGCAGTCCGTACGTCCCCCAGACGTTGTTGATCTGGTTCACTTGTCCGGGCTGAAGAGTGATGCTGGGCTGCGGTCCGATCTGCGTGCCGCTCGATCCGTCGTAGAACGTCAGCTGAATCGTGACCGGCGTCGACGAAACGCTGCCTGCGTCATCGATACCGATGTTCTCCAGGCCCATATTCGTGACGACCGACGGACCTCCGGTCGTCGCCGACGTGTCCTGAATGACGCTCGTCACCGTGTGCGATCCGTTGAGGCGGAGCGGAATGGCGCGGTACGCGAGGCCGATCGACGGCCGCTGGCCGCTGTTGAGATAGTTCCAGATCCGAGCCGACGCCGACGCTTCGTTTCCCGTGGTGAACGATGGATTCGTGAACGTCAGCAGCAGCGTGCCGAACGTGCTGGCGACTTTGTCGGAGCTGATGTAGCCCTGATCGCCGAGGTATTGAATGAGGTCGTCCTGGTGGAAGTTGACGTGCGGCGCAAGGTTGCTCACCAGCGTGCCGCTGGCGTTCACGGTGAGATCGGCCGACAAATACTCGAATGTAACGTCGGTGGCCGCGGTGCTCTGATTGGTCACGTCGATCGCCGTGTAGAACGTCGTCGTCGCACCTTGCGCGCGGGTGACGATCGGAAGGTCCACGGCAAATGATGCGAACGCGGCGGGCGCGATGGCCGCGAACAGACCTGCGATGAGAGCGTTTCTCATGTTGTTTTTCTCCTTTTCGAAAGACTTCTCAGTTGCAGTTCGTCATGGAGAACTGACCGATTTCTCCCTGATTGCCTCCGTTGGCGTCGGTCAGCCAGACGTTCCATGTGTGCGGGAAGGAACCGGCGCAAAGCTGCGGCGGTGCGGTCGCGTTGTAGATCGTGGTGCTGCCGGCGACCGGCGTGACCGGCACCGTCACGTCGGCGGGAGTATTGCTGGTCTGAGCGTTCTTGAACACGAGCGTTCCCGGCCCGCCAGGCACGGTCTGACTCATCTCGAGTGTGATCGTCGTTCCGGGAGGTCCGAAGCACGGCCCGACCGCGCCGACGCTGCCCGCATTCACGATGCACGGCTTGAATCCGGGCGCCACCGGAGGCGTGGCCACAGGCGCGGTGCCATTCGACGGCAGCGTGGCCGGAGAGTTCAACAACACGAACCTGACCTGAACGTTGTTGCTAAGGTCGGGATCGGGAAGATCGGAGAAGCCGGACACCCTTGTGAAAAACGCCGCCTGCGCCGGACTGACCGAGAGGCTGGTGAGGTCGACGTTGACGTCGTGCGCCTCGCCCGGCTGCAGCGGAATCTGACACTCGATCGATCCGGGTTGCGGCTGTCCGATGTCGCACCTTGCATTCGGATCGGTGGGAAACGTCGCGTCGGCGATGTTGAACTGAAGGAATGCGAACAACGACACGATCATGTACGCCGTCGCTTCGTGCGGCCCGTTGTTGCCGATGCGCGCAATGATCCGAATGGCGGAGGCACCGCGCTGCTGCGCGACGGGAAGTCCGACAACGATGTCGGCGCACTGCGGGATCGGAAACACGACTTGCTGCTGCTGTCCCGTGAAGCTGTTCTTCCCGAGGAACGTGATCGGTGGACAGGGAGCGGTCGCCTGCGCAACCTCGAGCGAATGCGCCGTGACCGGGAACGAGGCGAACGCCGGCGGCAACACGGTCATCTCGTAGACGCCCGGCAGAATCCCCGCGCTTTCGTTGATCGTCGCGCTTCCGCCGGCTGTCACCGACGACAACACGAGCTGCCCGATACTGTTCGAGCTCGGTTCGGTGAACCAGATGTTTCCGTCGCCGCCCATTACGACGGCCGCCGGTTTGCCGCCGCTCGGGACGTGGAACTCGGTGATCGTTCCGTCCGGCGTGGCGCGATCGATGGACGTCCCGCGGCTGAACCAAACATTTCCGTCCCAGCCGAGGACTGTTTTGTCGTCGTCGCCGCTGCTGGGGGAAGGAATCGCGAACTTGCCGTCAACGGTGTTCGTAGCGAGAGAAAACCTCACGAGCTGACTCGTCGTCGCGTCGATGAACCAGAGATTGCCGTCGCCGCCGCTGATCAAACCCGTCAGCTGGTCGCCGCTGAATCCGACGTCGTAGCTCGTGACGTTGCCGAAGACGTCGATGCGCCCAAGTTTCCAGGCAAGGCTGACGCCCGGTCCGAAGTTCTGGCGGTCCCAAAACCAGAGCGCATTATCGGGGCTGCTCACGATCGCCGAGGTGAAGAAGCTCGGGGCGACCGTGAAATCGGTCACAGTACCGGCGGTCGTGATTCGTTCGATGTGGCCGTTGAACGCTGCCACCCAGATGTTCGCGTCGGGTCCGGTTGTGAGAGCCTGCGCGTACGGGATGTTGTTCGAATCGGTCCCGAACGGAAGCGCGAATTCGGTGTAGGTGCCCGAATGCGTCAGCTTGCCGATTTTGCCCCCGTAAGTGATCCACCAGAGGTTCCCGTCGGGTCCGACGATGGTCTCCGTGGTCTGAGCGGGAAGCGTGATCGGAGAAACCGTGATGCCGCTGATGTCCGCCGGCGCACGAAGCGCGACGAACGCGGCGCAGAGAACCAGGAAATGCCTCATCTCTCCCTCCTTTGCTGAAGAAGGACGGACACGGTCGGGAGGCAAGAGGTTCGATGTGCGAACGAAGAAGGAGGAAAGAACGAAGGCGTAATTCGAACCTTGAACGTCGAAGCTTTGTGTTGCTCTGGCGGAGGAGGTGGGATTCGAACCCACGCTCTCGGTCACCCGGGACGGCGGTTTTCAAGAACGCCGCGCTAAACCACTCGACCACTCGAATTTCGATCAGTGGCCGCCGCGCTTCGGTGCTCCCGGGACCGGCGGAGTATTGCTGTCGGGGGGCAAGTCCGTGACGTCGTTGGTCCGAGTGTCGATGCGAAGCACGGCGGAATTGTTCGAGAGATTCTGATCGTAAAGCGGCGACGATGCCGTGGCGCTGGCGATCACGATGTCATTGACGCCGCGAAACGGTTCGATATAACTCGACACCTCACACGTGTCGTCTGCAGCAAGAGAGAAACCGCTGCAGACCAACGTACCGCCATTGCTCTGGCATGAGCTCCCGCGGCACGAGACGAGTTGCGTGCCGCTGGTAACTGTGGGAAAAAGTGAAAACTGTAGCACGCCACCCGTCGCGTCATCCTTCCCGCCGTTGCGAACGGAGACGTTAACGATCGCCAGCCCGTCCCGAAGCGGTAGATAGCTGATCTTTTCGACGGCCATGTCAGCGCAGTTCTTCGGCGGAACGAACTTGACGGCGATCAGGTTGCCGCTCGTGCCGTCGTCCTTCCGCACGATGCCTTGCGGCGAATCGCATGTGGTCGCGCCGGCGAGAGCGCGTTTGCCGCGCGCTGCGGTGGTGACGATCGATCCGCTGCTCGACGCCGGCGGCAGGAAGAAAATATCGGAGAGTTTCGCTCCGAACGGCGACGACTCATTGATCGTCGCGTGGCCGCTCGAGTCAGCAGTCGACACGACGAGCTGACCGATCTGATTCGCGGAGTACTCCGAGAACCAGATGTTGCCGTCGTTGCCGACGGCGATCCCCGCCGGATTCGCGTTCGCCGTCGGAACGGCGTACTCCTTCTCGTCGCCGCCGGGCGCGACTCGCGCGATACTGTTCGTGCCGTGAATGAACCAGAAGGTGCCGTCGAGCGCCGTCACTCCTCGCGCTCCCGAGTACTGCGGACCGGTAGCGATGGTCGACGAGAGGCCGATCGAACCATCGGTCCCCATCTTCCAAATCATGTTCGCATTCGTGTCGATGAGCCAGAGTCCAACATCGGCCGGAGCGATGCCGGCGAGGAACTGCGCCCCCTTCGGCGCGAACTCGGCGAACGTTCCGTCAGTACCGAGGCGGCCGACGTGAACGCCGTCGATCAGTTCGAGAAACCATACGCTGCCGTCGTTTGCGACCGCGATCTGCCACGGGCCGCCGGTCATCGTCGCGGGAATCGGGAATTCCGTGATCGATCCGCTCGGAGTGATCTTCGCCACTTTTCCTTTCGGCAAGGCGCCGGGGCCGGTTTCCACGAACCAGAGATTTCCATCGGGCGCGGCGGCGATCGCGAGCGGCTGTGCGGAGGCGGTCGGGATCGGGAATAACGTGAACGCGCCTGCCGGTGTTAGGCGGCCGACGCTGTTTTGTTTGCTGTCGACAATCCATAGATTGCCCGACGTGTCGAGAGCCGATGCCGTCGCGCTTGCCGGAATGTTCACCGGCTGCGTGGTGATGCCGGCGATGTCCGCCATCGCCGGCGCGGATGCAGCGAGGAGAATCGCGAGAAAGATCGTCGTGCGCATGGCTGCTTACTGCATGAAGAAGAAAGAACCGTCATTTGTGCTGACGTCTTTGATGGAAACATAGCCGCGGATCTGCGCGGTGCCGCTCGTTTCGGTGACGTTGAGGACGAGCGCCGTCGCGCTTGCGGGCAGACTGTACGCGCCCCACACATTGTTGATCTGCGTGACCTGTCCCGGGCCGAGCGTCACGCTCTGCTGCGCGCCGACCTGCGCTCCCGTCGACGGATCGTAAAACGTCAGCTGTAGCGTGACGGGCGTCGAGTCGCCCTGGCCCGCGTCGTTGATGCCGACGTTTTCCAGACCGAGGTTCGTGAGAACCGCCGGGACGTTACCGGTTGCGTTCGTGGTGTTGTTAATGACCGTGGAGAGTGCGTGCGAGCCGTTCTTGCGCAGCACCACGCCGCGATACGCGAGCCCGACCGACGGCCTCTGTCCGGCCGTGAGGTAGTTGTAGACGCGCACGGTGACGGACGCTTCGTTCCCGGTGGCGAAGCCGGGATTCGCGAAGGTGATGAGCAGCGTGCCGAATCCGCTCGACGCCTGCCCCTGCGTGATCGCGCCCTGGGACGCGAGCGTGCCGAGGACGTCGTCGGTGTGGAAGTTGCCGTAGGGACCGAGCGCGGCGACGAGCGTGCCGCTGACGTCGACGCTGAGGTCCGATGAGACGTACTCGAAATTTACACCCGTGGGTTGATTGGTGTGATTGGTGACGTCCATCGATGTGTAGAACGTCGCCGTCGCGCCGACCGCATGCGTGACGATGGGCAGGTCCACGGAGAACGTTGCGAACGCAGGAAGGGCGAAGAGGCCGATTGCGATTGCAAAAAGTTTTTTCATTTCATGCTCCTTCATTT
>DATIZY010000194.1:0-3846 GCA_035516895.1 Thermoanaerobaculia bacterium
CCGAGGGACGATTTCGCAGATCCGGTTGAATGCGACCGTCTCGCAGAACGTCGTCACGTACCCGGTCATCATCTCGGTGCCGAACCCCGACGAGAAGCTGCGGCCGAAGATGACCGCAAACGTCACGATCGAAGTCGCGCAGGTCCACGACGTGCTTCGCATTCCCAACGCGGCGCTGCGATTCAAGCCCGAGCCGGGCACCGTTCCGCAAACCGCGACGACCGGCACTGCCGGCGGACGCCGGCGCGCGGCCGGCCAGACCGGCACTGCCACGGCCGGCGGCGGCCCGAGTCCGGAGCGGCAGATCGCGCAAATGGGCCAGCGCCAGCGCGGGATCGCAGGAGCCGGCGGCGCATTCGCCCGCGGCCAGCTGCAGTCGCACGCTGCGCACTGGCAGACCGTCTGGGTGCTCGGCGCGAACAACCAGCTCTCGGCGGCGCCGATCCGCACCGGCATCACCGACGGCCACTACACCGAAGTGGTCGCCGGCAAGCTGCAGGCCGGACAGAACGTGGTCATCGGCCTCGCCACATCGAAGGTCGAAGGTCCGCCGCCGCCAGGCGCGCGTGGAATGGGCGGAAGGGGCCGCTAGTGCAGCCGGTCATCGACATCCGCGATCTGGTGAAGGTCTACCAGATGGGAGAGGTCGAGGTGCGCGCGCTCGATGGTGTGAACCTCAGCGTCGAGCCCGGCGAGTTCATCGCCGTCATGGGCCCTTCCGGCTCCGGCAAGTCGACGCTCATGAACATCCTCGGCTGCCTCGACCGGCCGACATCGGGGTCCTACATACTCGATGGAGTCGACGTCTCGAAGCTCTCACGGGACGAGCGCGCCGTGATCCGCAACGCGAAAATCGGATTCGTCTTTCAAAGCTTCAACCTGCTCGCGCGAACCTCGGCGCTGGAAAACGTCGAGCTGCCGCTTTTGTACGGCGAGCTCGGCTGGGACGGGCGGGAACGCCACGACGCCGCGCGCACGTCGCTGCAGCGCGTCGGACTCGGCGGACGAGAAGGACACTACCCGTCGCAGCTCTCCGGCGGCCAGCAGCAGCGCGTCGCCATCGCGCGCGCGCTGGTCACCAATCCGGCGATCCTCCTCGCCGATGAGCCCACCGGCAACCTCGACTCGCGCACGTCGGAAGAAATCATGGGCATCTTCCAGCAGTTGAATGAGGAAGGGAAAACGGTCGTGCTGATCACGCACGAGCCCGACATCGCGCAGCACGCGAAACGCATCGTGCACGTTCGCGACGGACGCATCCAGAAAGACGAACGCATCCAGCAGCACAAAGTGAAGATCAGCGGCGCCGTGCCGCCCGTGGCGGCGGAGGTCCGATCATGAAAAACTCGATTCAGCGCCTCGGCAACATCACGGTGGTCGGCCTCAAAGCGATCTCGCGCAACAAACTGCGGTCGATCCTGACCATGCTCGGCATCGTCATCGGCGTCGGCTGCGTCATCGCTGTCGTGGCGATCGGCAACGGCGCATCGAAATCGGTCGAAAACACGATCAACTCCCTCGGCACGAACTACATCATGCTGTTTCCCGGCGCGGTGACGCAGAGCGGAGCGCGCCTGTTCACCGGCAACTCCACACTGACGCCGGAAGATGCCGACGCGATCAAGGCCGAGTGCCCGGCGGTGGCGTACGTTTGTCCGACCGTCCGCACCGCGGCGCAAATTGTCGCCGGCGAATTGAACTGGGGCACATCGATTCAGGGCGTGAGCACCGACTATCCGCTGATTCGCTCCTGGAACGTCGAGCAGGGAGATTTCTTCACCGATCAGGACGTGAAGTCAGCGGGAAAGGTCTGCGTCCTCGGCGCGACGGTGGCGGAGAATCTGTTTCCCACCAGCAGTGCTGTCGGCCAGATCGTCCGCATCAAAAACGTTCCGTTCAAAGTCGACGGCGTTCTCGAGCGCAAGGGCGGCAACATGATGGGCCAGGATCAGGACGACACCGTGCTGGCGCCGTACACGACGGTCATGAAGCGCCTCTCCGGCAAGACGAAGATCGACATGATTCAGATCTCCGCCACCGCGCCGAACCTCGTGCAGGAAGCGCAGAACGAAATCGACGCGCTGCTGCGGCAGCGCCACCGCATTCCCCCCAACGGCGAGGTCGATTTTCAGATGCGCTCGCAGGAAGAGATCGCCCAGGCCCAGGCGCAGCAGATGGGCATTCTGCGCACGCTGCTGCTCTCGATCGCCGCGATCTCGCTGCTCGTCGGCGGCATCGGCATCATGAACATCATGCTGGTCAGCGTCACCGAGCGCACGCGCGAGATCGGCATTCGCATGGCGATCGGCGCGAAAGGGCGTCACGTCCTTCTGCAGTTCCTGTTCGAAGCGGTGACGCTGGCGATCGTCGGCGGTCTGATCGGCGTGCTGCTCGGCGTCGGCGCGTCGCTCGGCGTCGGACACATTCTGAACTGGCCGATCGTGATCACGCCGCTGTCGATCGCGCTGTCGTTCGGCGTCGCGGCATTCGTCGGAATCTTCTTCGGCTTCTATCCGGCGCGGAAAGCTTCGCGCCTCGATCCGATCGACGCGCTGCGCTACGAATAGTCCGAAAACCGGACACCTCGAACACCCGCCGCAGCGTAACGCGTTGAAAAGAAACGGTCGCCGCCTGGTGCGCACCTTGCCAATGCAGGTGGGCACTATGAGCGAACCGGATTTCAGTTTTCTTTCCCTTCCCGAATTTCTTCTCGCGGAGATCGACCAGCGCATCGATCATTTGCGGGAGGCGGTCGAGCAGCGGAATCCTTCCGCGCTCATCGAGCCGCTCAGCCGCTTGAGCAGGATTCGCGGCAACTTCGCGTTCGATCTGATCAGCAGCATTGCATGGGCGGCGGAGACCGTATGCGGCGCAGCAGCGAAAGCGAATCGCAGCCTCAACCACGTTGAAGTGCAGTCGCTGACGCAGGCGATCGACTCGATGGACCGCGCGCGCCGCACAGCGCTGCTTGCCGCCGCGGTTTAACGGGCGTTATCCACGACGGCCCAAGGCATCGGTATACTCTCCGGGTTCCGATGCGCCTCTCGATCGCCTTCGCGTTGCTCGTCGCCGTCTCCGGCTGCGGAAAAAGCGAGCCCCCGGCGAAGGAGACGACCTATGCGCTGACGGCGACGATCGTCTCGCGCGATGCGTCCCGGAACGTCGTGACACTGGACAACAAAGAAATCCCCGGCGTGATGGAAGCGATGCGGATGGACTACCGCGTGCGTGATGCGAAAGTCAGCGCGCTGCCGCCGGACGGAACGCCGGTGAACGCCACGCTTCACGAGCGCGAGGGCAGCTACTGGGTGACCGCCGTTAAGCCGGTGAAATAGTCGGGCCGCGGCTCGTCCCTGAAGAATCGCCCGCCGCAAGGTGCGGCACATGAATAGCGACGGGTCCCGTGGCATGGCGCGTCAACGGCCGAATGAAGGCCGCCCGCTCGTGCACGCGGTGATCTCAAACGGCGGGCCGTGGAAAGGTAACGACTTCGCCGCCGAGCTCGCGCGTCGCGCACGCATCGGCGGCGGTCGCGACGAAGAGCGCGACGAATGTGTTCAGATCGAACGGCTTCCGGACGACGCAGTGCACGACCGACGGGTCGAGGTCGAGCGGATGGGACACGGGAAGCGCCGTCAGCACGATGACCACCGGCCGCGGCGCGCGAGTGCGAAGCTTCTCGACGACGTCGAAGCCGTTCATTCGCGGCATCGTCAGATCCAGCACAACGACGTCGTAGGTCGACGAGCCGAGCTTCTGCATCGCTTCGACGCCGTCGGCGGCGACATCCGACTCGACGCCTGCGCGGCTGGCGACGACGGACAGCAGGGTGCGGATCGAGCTGTC
>DATIZY010000195.1:0-14611 GCA_035516895.1 Thermoanaerobaculia bacterium
GCCGCCGCCGATGGCGATTCCTGCTGCCGATCGAGCACGCCGCGGCGGTCAAAGTCGACGAAGAAGATTTCGTGAAAAAGGACGACGTCGCGCGGCTGATGCGCGCGATCGACGAGTTGCCGCAAAAAGAACGATTCGCGATCGTCCTTCGCGACATCGAGGAGCTCCCGACCGACGAAGTCGCCGCGATCCTCGGCAGCAGCCCGGCGACGGTGCGCGTGCAGATCTCGAACGCCCGCGCGAAGATCCGGAAATTCATGGAGAGCGGGCGATGAAAGAGTTTCGCGGACCGCTCCCTCTCGACGAGCGCGACTTCGCCGAAGTGCGCAAGCAGGTGCTGGCGAAGATCGAGAAGCGCCGCGCGCCGATCGCGGTTTGGGCTCTTGCTGCGGCAGCGGCGATCGCGCTCGTGTTCGTGCTCGTTCCCGTGTGGAGGCGGGCGCCGGCGCCCGCCGCCGTGCCCGCACCGCTCGAGACGGCGGCGCCGGCTCCGCCACGCGTGCCTGCGAGCCTTCTGGCCCGGAGGGCTGCCACGGATAGGCCCGAAGGCCGGCCGGCACACACAAGTGCGGAGCCGCGCAGCGTGCCGCCGGCGCAAATCGCGTCCGCAGGCGCGCCCCCGTCCGACGAGCAAATCACGATGAACATTCAAACCGCCGATCCGAACGTACGAATCATCTGGATCAGCCGATAGGAGACGATATGAAACGCTTTGCGATCCTCTTCACGATGCTCCTCTTCGCCACCGCCGCACTCGCGCAGCAGCAGCAGCATTTGACGGCCAAGATCATCGAGATCCATAACGGCAACCCGGGGGAAATCTATCGTGCGGTCCGGCCGCTTCTGAGCAACACGCCGGGACTGCCATCGGACATGTCGTTCAACAACGACACGCGGACGATCACCGTCCGCGATCTTCCGGAGAACGTCGCCATGATCGAGGAGGCGATCACGCGGCTCGACAGGCCGGTCGCTCAGCCTGCCGGCGTCGAGCTGAAGATCTCGCTGCTCATCGGATCGAAGAATCCGCTGCCCGGCGCCGCGGTTCCCGAGGATCTCGCGCCGGTCGTGAAGCAGCTGCAGGCGACGCTTCGCTATTCGCATTACGGTCTCATGGCGGCGGACGTGCAGCGCACGCGCTCGGGGCAAGGCATCGAGGGCTCCGGCGTCGCCTCGCCGACGCTGATCGGCATGGCCGCGACGGAAGAGCATCCCGTTTTCTACAACTATCGCCTCGAGAACATTCGCGTGGGGACGAGCGTCGACGTCGAGCAGTTCACGTTCGGCATGCGCGTGCCGCTGAAGCTCGAAAAAGGCATCACGTATCAGAACGTCGGCTTCAAGACGCCGGTCTCGATCCAGCCGAACGAAAAGGTGGTCATCGGGACCACGACCATGGGCGACCGCGCGGTGATCGTCGTTTTGATGGCGAACGTCCAGGAGAAGTGACAAAAGACTGAGGATTTGAGGGCTGAGGATTTGAGGACTGAGGACTGAGGACTGAGGACTAAGGCTGAGGACTGAGGACTGAGGACTGAGAACTGAGGACTGAGGACTGAGGACTGAGATCTAAGGTCTGAAGTCTGAGGTCTGAGGTCTGAGGACTGAGTGCCACCACGCCACCGGGTGTGACTCAGTCCTGAGTCCTCAGTCCTCACTCCTCAGTCCTCATATCTTGCCATCGCCACTTCGACGATCGACTTGATCATCTCGGTGTACGTGCGGCCGCTTCCGCGCGCCGCCATCGCGAACTCGGCCTGCGACGACAGCCACGGATTCGGATTCGCTTCGATGACGTAGATCGTGCCGTCGCTCGTCAGGCGCATGTCGATGCGGCCGTAATCGCGGAGCTTGAGGGCGCGATACGCCGTCTTCGCCGCTTCGTGCAGCTTCTCGACGGTCTCGTCGTCGAGGTCCTTGGCCAGCGCCGACTTCGTCAGGCGGTACTCCTCGCTGTCGCGGTCGAACTTCACTTCGCGGCCGGCGATCTTCGGCGTGTCCGCGGGCAGCTTCGACAGATCGAGCTCGACGAGCGGCAGCGCCTCGGGCGGATCGTTGCCGAGGACGGCGGCGTAGATTTCGCGGCCCTCGATGTACTCCTCGATGAGAATCGGCACGTCGAGCTCTTCGTGCAGCGCGTGAATGCGCTCCATCAATTCCTTCACCGAATCGACGACGGAGTCCTTGTTGATGCCGATCGATCCGTCTTCCGAGACCGGCTTCACGATCAGCGGAAATTTCACGTCGTGCGCGTAATCGGTTTTGCCGCGGTACGACACCGCCGAGAACGGCGTGTGCAGGCCGTGAAAGCCGAAGATCTTCTTCGCCAGCGATTTGTCCTGCGCGAGCAGCAGCCCGTGCGGACCCGATCCCGTGTATTTGAGGCCGACGAGGTCCATGAACGCGGGGACGTGCAGATCCTTCGTATCGTCTCCGCCATACCCCTCGGCCAGATTGAAGATGAGGTCCATCTTGCTCTTGCCGAGGGCGAAAAGAGTCGAATCGCGGCCGTCGAGCTCGATGTAGCTCGGCTCGTGATCGAGTTTCTCGAGCGCGGCGAAGACTTCCTCGCGGTCGAGCTTCGGACGCTTGCGCTTCTTGCGAGTCTGCGTGTCGTCGAGGTTTTCGCCGGGGTATTCCTCGACGTCTTCGGAGACTTCGTAAAGGATGCCGATCTTCATGCACGAAATTTGTGCCGATATATTTTACGACAATTTGTGCGGGGCCGGCTCAGTCGGTCCGCGCCGGCGGAGAACCGGCGTTGCGTTCGCCGGTTTTCGCGCGCTCGAATCGTCTGCGCGAAAAGAAATTCATGACCAGCGTCGTGATGTAGACCGAGAGCTCGATGATCTGTTCGCTCTCGCGCTGCTTGTCGACGACGAGGCCGAGCTCTGCGACCTGCTTCTCGATCGTCTCGACGAGCGTCTTGACGAGCGAGCGGCGCACGCCGGTCCAGTACGCGACCTTGTCGGCGATTTCGCGGCGATGTTCTTCGATCGCTTCCGCCGCTTTGCGCGCGCGATCTTCGGCGACGTCGTCGGCGTGCAGGAAGATGTCGTCGAGGTCGACGTCGAGCGGAAGATCGCACAGTTCCTGCGATTCGTCGCGCGTGTTCGTTTTGTAGAAGTCCTCGATCGTCTCTTCCATGTCCTCGACCGTGAAGTCGGTCTCGCCGAGGGAGCGGAGGGGAGGTTTGTCCGCGACGTCGTGGCAGACGCGGTCGACGTAGCGCAGCTTCCTGATCGCCGGCCAGTTCTTGTACTTCTCTCGCCAGTTCGAGCGCGGCGTCAGCCACACCGCGAACGTCTCGGCGAAATCTTCGTCGGGGTGCTTCTGCGCGTACCAGCCGGCGATGTGGCGCACGTAATTTCGCGAGAACGGAACGAACGTGTAGTTGTCGCGGTACGGACGGCGGAACGGGCCGAAGGTCTCGCGCCACTCGTCGGTCTTGTACAGCTCGTACGCGTAGTTGAACGCGTGCCCGGCCTCATGGCGCATGTACATCATGATCTCGCGCTCGTTTTCGATGTCGTTGACCGCGCTCTCGATCGCGCCCAACCGCCGGTCGGCGAGATAGAACGGCACGCCGATCACCGGCTCCTCCGACGGGCAGCCCCACTCGCTCGTCAGATAAAACGCCGGACGAAAATGCTTGAGCCCCTTCGCGTCGAGCTCCTTGAACAGCTGCTCGACGAATCGCTCGATCGGCGAGCCCTCGAGCTTCAGCCCGAGGTTTTTGATCGGCACCGGAAGCAGGGCCTGCACGTCGGGCGGGGTCTTCTCGAAAAGCATGGGCGCGTAAGTTTAGTGCACTAGAATCCCGCTCATGCGACTTGCAAAATTTCTTGCCATCCTCCTCGTGAGTGCACCTGCTTTTGGGCAGGAGTACACGGTCCGCAGCCTGCCTCTGCCGCACGAGGGCAGCGGCGGCATCGGCATGGATTACATCGCCTACGACCCCGTCACGAACCTCGTCTGGGTCCCGGCGAGCAACACCGGAGCCGTGGATGTGATCGACGCCCGCACGAACAAAATCCGACAGATCCGCGACTTTCCCACGACCGAGGTGCAGTTCCGGAACATGAAGCGGACCGTGGGGCCGACCTCCGTCACGATCGGTCACGGCATCGTGTACATCGGCAACCGCGCGGATGACCGCATCTGCGCAATCGACGAGCGCACGCTCGTGCCGAAGACGTGCGGGCACATCGATTCGATGCCCGACGGACTCGCGTACGTCGCGTCGACGGACGAAGTGTGGGTCACGGCGCCGCGCGACAAATCGATCCGCATCCTCGATGCGAAGACGCTCGCGGAGAAAGCGAAGTTGAGCTTCGACGGCAATCCGGAAGGATTCGCGGTCGATAACTCGCGCGGACGCTTCTACACGAACCTCGAGGACAAGGACCGCTCGCTGGCCATCGATCTGAAATCGCACGAGACCGTCGCGACGTGGGAACCTTCGTGCGGCAAAGAAGGGCCGCACGGGCTCCGCGTCGACGCGAAGTCGGGATTTCTCTTCGTTGCGTGCAGTGCCGAGGTCGAAGTGCTCGACGCGGCGCACGACGGCAAAGTGCTTTCGACCGTCGACACCGGCAACGGCGTCGACGACATCGACTACTCGCCGTCGGCGCACAAGCTGTACGTCGGCGCGGCACGCGCGGCGCAGCTGACGGTGGCGCGCGTCGACGACGCCGGGAAGCTGACGATCGTCGCGCAAGTGGCGACGCATGCAGGCGCGCGGAACGGCGCGGTCACACGCAGCGGAACGGTGTATCTGGCGCACGGCGCGAGCGAGCTCAGCGATCTGTACGTCGCAACGCCGAAGAAATAGCGAGCATCTCGAGGCTCGCGCGCAGCCGCTCCCGAGCGTCTTCGCTCTTGCGAAGCGTCAGCGACGCCTCCTCGATCACGTTCCACGACATCGTGCGGAGCGTCTCCGCGAGCTGCGCGTGCGCGAATGTGCCGCGCGTCGGCGCGATCGTGACGATCATGACCGGTTTGCCGGCGAGCGTGCCGTCGGACACGAGCCAGTCGAGCGCGTTTTTGAGTGAGCCCGGAACCCCGTGTGCGTATTCGGGGCTGCAGATGATGACGCCGCCGGCCGATCGAAGAAGCTCGCGAAATTCTGTGACGGACGGCGGAGGCTCGCCATCATCGAGATCGGGATTGAAGTGCGGCAGCGCGCCGGCTCCCTCCCACAGCTCGATGTCCATTCCTTCCGGCGCGAGCTGTTTCGCCGTCCGGAGCATCGCGGCATTCGAGGAGCCTGCGCGCAGGCTCCCCCGAGATCGCGATGACCTTCACTTTGCGACGGTTTTGAGGCCGCGCTGGATCAACAGCGGCTCGACGCTCGGATCGTGGCCGGCAAAGGCGCGATACATCGCCGCCTCGTCCTCGCTTCCGCCGCGCGACAGCACCATGTCGCGGAAGCGCTGTCCGTTCGCCCGCGTCATTCCGCCGTGCGCCGCGAACCAGTCGTACGCGTCGTCATCGAGCACTTCGCTCCACAGATACGCGTAGTAGCCGGCCGCATAACCGCTGCCCCAGATGTGCGAGAAGTAGGTCGTGTGGTATCGCGGCGGCACTTCCGGCATGTTGATGTGATACCGCGTCAGCGCCTCGGGCTCGAACGTGTTGACGTCCTGCAGCGGCGCGTCGGCGGGCAGCGTGTGCCATGCCATGTCGAGCAGCGCGGCGCCGAGGTATTCGGTGGTCGCGTAGCCCTGGTTGAAGGTGCGCGACTTCTTGATTTTCTCGACGAGCGACTTCGGCATCGGCTTGCCGCTCTTGTAATGCTTCGCGTAATGCGCGAAGACGGCCGGCTCGAGCGCCCAATGCTCGTTGAACTGCGAAGGGAATTCGACGAAGTCGCGCGGCACGCCGCCTAACGTCGGATACTTGACGGCGTTGAAGAAGGCGTGCAGCGCGTGGCCGAACTCGTGGAACATCGTGGTCACGTCGGTGAAGCTGATGAGCGCCGGCTGACCCGGCGCGGGCTTGGTGAAGTTCTCGACGTTGTAGACGACCGGATGCGTGCCTAACAGCTTGCTCTGGCTCATGAAGCTGCCGGTCCACGCGCCGCCGCCTTTGTTCGGCCGTGCGAACGGATCGTAATAGAAGAGCGCGAGCGGGCTGCCGTTCCTGTCGAACACTTCGTAGACGCGGACGTCGGCCTGATACGGCGGGATGTCCTTGCGCGGCTTGAATGTGATTCCGTAGAGCTTGTTTGCGGCGAAGAAGACTCCGTTCTGCAGCACGTTGTAGAGCTCGAAGTACTGCCGCACCTGCGACTCATCGACGTCGTAATCCGCTTTGCGCACCTGCTCGGCGTAATACTGCCAGTCCCACGGCTGCAGCTTGAATGCATCGCCGATGAGTCTCTGCATGCGGCCGGCTTCGCCGCGCGCCTTGGCCGTCGAAGCGGGGACCATGTCGGTCATCAGCTTGATCGCGTTGTCGGGCGTCTTCGCCATCTCATCATCGAGATTGAACGCGGCGAAGGTGGGAAAACCGAGAAGTTGGGCGCGCTCGGCGCGGAGCTGGGCGAGGCGCGCGGCGATGTGCGCCGTGTCGTTTTCACCGCCGTTGCCGCGCTGCGCCGAGGCGTTGAAAAGCCTCTCGCGGAGGGCGCGGTCGTTGAGGTAGGTGAGCGGCGGCTGCTGGGTCGTGTTCTGGAGCGTAAGCAAATACTTACCATCGAGACCGCGCCGTTTCGCGGAATCGGCGGCCGCGGCGATCTCCGAATCGGGCAAGCCCGCGAGCTCGGCCTTGTCGTCGATGACGATCGCCGCGTCATTCGTCGCCGCGAGAACGCGCTTGCGGTAGTCGGTCGTGAGCTGCGACTGCTCTTTGTTGAGCGCGCGCAGCTTTTCTTTGTCGGCGTCCGAGAGCAGCGCGCCGGAGCGGACGAACTCGCGGTAGTAGCGGTCGGCGAGGCGGTCCGACTCGGGATCGAGTTTGAGCGACGCGCGCTCGTCGTAGATCGACTTCACGCGCGCGAAGAGCCTCGGGTTGAGGAAGATCGCATCGCGATGCTCGGCGAGCTTCGGAGCCTCGGCGGCCTGAATCTTCTGCAATGTCGGATTGGTGTTCGATTGCGACAGCGCACCGAACACGCGCTGAACGCGCGAGAGCATCTCGCCGGCGCGCTCCATCGCCACGATCGTGTTGTCGAACGTCGGCGGATCGGGGTTGTTGGCGATCGCTTCGATCTCGGCGAGGTGCTGCTTCATCCCTTCTTCGATCGCCGGCTGGAAATCGGCGTCGGTGATCTTGTCGAATTGCGGCGCTTCGAAGAGCAGCGGGCTTGGCGTGGAAAACGGATTCGTTTGCGCAACCGCGAGCGTGGGCAGCAATGCGATGGCAATCAGAAGTCGTCTCATGGCGCCGGTATTGTAGGCTGTGCCGATGAACGTGCGGCGGATCGACGGCCCGAAAATCGTGCAGGCGGCGGGAAACAAACCGAAACGGATCGAGGAGTTCCTCGGCCGCGTCGCCAGCGGAACTTCCGAGGTGAGCGTCGCGCGGATGCGCAGTCCCCAAGGATGGGTCGAGCCGGGACAGACGCCGGAGTTCGACGAGTACACGATCGTTCTGTCCGGCACGCTGCGAGTGAGATCGCGCGAGGGCGAGATCGACGTTGCCGCGGGGCAGGCGGTGATCGTGCCGCGAGGATCGTGGGTGCAGTACAGCACTCCGCACACCGGCGGCGCCGAGTACATCGCGGTCTGTTTGCCGGCGTTCTCGCCCGACACCGTTCATCGCGATTCGTAATTCATCATCAAAGGCACCCAGGCCACGGAGGCTCTCTGTTCTGTGTCTGTGGTGATTCGTCTCACTCTCGAACGAAAACGGTTCGGCGACAATCGAGGCCATGAAACGGGCGGGTGTGCTGCTCCTCTTCATTGCCGCCACGGCGGCCGCGCAAACGAATCTGCAGCTGCGCGCCGGCGAATCGATCGACGGCTTTCCGAACTGGGCCGAGCGCGTCATGCTCGAATGGATGAATCGCGCTCGCGTCGATCCGCAGAAAGAGCTCGCCAGCTGCGGCGCTGCGTGCGCGGAGAAGGCGTGCTACAGGCCGCAGCCGCCGCTCGACTGGGACGAGGCGCTCAATCACTCGGCGCGATATCACGCCGCGGAGATGGCCAAACAGCGTTACTTCGCACATGATTCGATGTGCACGATCGTGCCGAACATCAATACTCTCTATCCGGTCGCGTGCGACGGCTCCGCATCGTGCGGCTGCGTCGGCGGGGCAGCGGCATGCGCGACCGGCGGCTGCACCGCGTGGAACGCTCGCATCGGACTCTTCGGCGGCGGTGCGTACGGAGAGATCATCGCCGGCACCGGCGATCCGAATTACGCCTTCAATCTCTGGATGACCGAGACGAGCGACGGCAGCGACTGCGGGTTCAACTCCGGCAACGGCCACCGTTATCTGATTCTCACATCGTCAGGCGCGGTGGGGATCGGCGACAGCGGCACGCAGTCGGTCGGCGATTTCGGCGGAGGCGGCGTCGCCTACAAGATTCCCTCCGCGGCGCACTATCCGCAGCAGGCGGCGAGTGTCGATCTCTGGGCGAACTGGTTCGACTCCGCGCCGCCGCGCAGCGCGTACGCAATCGTCGACGGAAGGTGCCTCGCCCTTTCGCTCGAGCGCGGCACGCCGGCGAATGGCGCGTGGTCGGCGACGGCATCGAACGTCGGCAGCGGCTGCCATCGCTACTACTTCTCGTTCGTCGATTCGACCGGCGCGATCGTGACCTGGCCCGCGACGGGATCGCTGGGCATCGGCTGTGCCGATTGGGATGCGTCGCGCCTAACAGCGAGCTGCAGCAGCGCGCCGCCGCCGTCCTCGGCGGGCCGCAGGCACAGCGCACGGCATTGAATTCTCTGCGAGCGATCGGCGCGCTGCTGGCGGTTTTCTTCGCGTTGTGCGCGGCGGGCGCGCTGGTCTTCGCGGTCATCGACGGGATCACTGCCATGCGTCACGAACGATGGCCGGCAGTCACCGCGATGGTCCGCTCTGCCGAGGTCGAGCAGTACCATCCGTTCACGCGGGACTCGCCGGCGCCGACCTACAGCGTCAAGGTGCGCGCGATGTTCATCGCCGGGCACAGGTTCGTTCGAGCAAACATCTCCAGCGCGAGCTCCTATCGGCCGGAGGCCATGCGGCGGTGGGCGGATGCGCATCCGATGGGCTCGATCATCCACGTGCGCTACAACCCGGCGAATCCGTCGGACGCCGAGCTCGCCACCGGCGATCTGCCGCGCAGGTATCACGCCGGCGTCGATCTGATCATCGCCGCGATCTTTGCCGCGCTCGCCGCCGTGCTGCTGTTCGCATCACGCCAGCGGAAATCCCTCGCGGTCTAACAAATCGCTCGCCTGAAGCGACGCTTCCACCAGCATCTTGCCGAGGCTCTTGGGCGAGAGGTCGAAGGCGTTGCCGAAAAAGAGAAGCGGATTCTTGTACGGATGCACGTGGATGATTTTCATCTGCAGCGACATGTCCAGGGCCGCTGCGATGCGCTTCGATTCGCGCTCGAGCGTCTCCTCGTCGACGTGCCGCGCGAGCGCGTCGCGCGCCGCCTGCAGGCCCGCCCACTTCGCGCGCGCCGCGTTGCGCGACTGCATGAAGCGCGAGTAGATCGTGAGCGCGATCGTCTGCGAGAGCTCGAAGGGCAATCCGAGGTGATGGAGCGAGCCGATGGCGGGGTGAAATCGATACGGCGCTTCGAACGAGGAGATGATCGCCAGATCGCAGCCGTGATCGGTCTCGATCATCGTCTCGGTCGGGTTGTAGACGTCGCCGTCGATGAAGTAGTGCTTGCGGCCGCCGGTGTTGATCGAAACCGGATTGAACACCGAGGGGATTGCCATCGACGCGGCCGCGGCGTGCGATACCGGCACGCCGGCGATGTATCGGTACCACTGGCAATCCTGCTCGCGTGAGCCGAAGACCGCCGTCAGCGGCGAATCGAGGTCCGACGCGAGGATGAACAATTGCGTGCGCAGCTCGTCGAACGACTCGTGTCCGTCGAGCAGATCGTGAAACCAGCGCTCCATGCCCGACACCGAGTAGCGCGACCGAAGGACGAGAAGGTCCTTCAGCTTGAAATGGCGGAGAAACTTTCGGAGCGTCAGGTTGTACTCCGCCGCGATGTTCTGCACTTCGGGATCGGGGAGCGAGCCGACGCCGCTGCCGGGGAAGATCACTTCGCCGGCGCGCAGATTCACCGCATTGCGCACGCGGCGCAGATAACCGATGAGGCTGTGCCGGTGAGGGCGGAAGATCGTCGCGTCGTGAATGCGCGGCAGCCGCGACTTGCGTCCGAGGAATGACTCGAGGATCTCCGGCACGTCGTAGCCGGCAGCGACGAGCAGCGAGAAGATCGCGCCGGCCGACGATCCGATCAGCAGCCCGATCTCGCCCCGCTGCGGCTCGGTGCGCGGACCGAAGCCGCTCGTGAACGTGAAACCCCGCGCTTCGAGCGCGCAGCGCACGCCGAGGTGCCAGAAAATCGCTTTCACTTTTCCGCCAGTGGCGCGGAGCGCGATGCGGCGGAAATCGGTGGCCCGGTGAACGGGCGGCATGGTCCATTGTACGATCGCCCGAGTGTTCGTCTTCTACCCGCAGACCCTGCTCGACCGGCTGTTCGAATTCGCCTGGATCGCGTGGTTCGCGTCGTGGATGATCGCCGCGGTCTGGCGAAGCCGCGCGGTCGACCGGCCCTCGATCGGCGCACAGCTGCCGTATCGTCTGCTGAACGTCGTCGGCGCCCTTCTGCTCCTCGGCGCATGGCCGCGACACACCGCGCGCGTTTGGGAGGTCGAGAGGCCCGTCGGATGGCTGCTCTTCGCGTTCTGTGTCGCCGGCTTCCTTTTCACCTGGTGGGCCCGCATCCACCTCGGCCGGCTCTGGTCGGGAACCGTGACGCGCAAGGCGGATCATCGCGTCGTCGATTCCGGGCCGTATCGAATCGTGAGGCATCCGATTTACTCCGGGCTGTCGCTCGCCGCGTTTGCCACGGCGTTCTACATCGGCCGGCCGTGGTCGGTCGCCGGCGCCGCGATTCTCACCTTCAGCTTCTACATCAAAGCGCGGCTCGAGGAGCGCTTCCTGCGGCAGGAGCTCGGCGGCGACTACGCGCTTTACGCGCGGCGCGTGCGGATGCTGATCCCGTTCGTGTTCGCGCTTCTCGCATCTTGCGCACACACGCCGAAACTGCCGGCGCAGAATCCGTCGCCGATGGTGGACTTCACGCGCGCGCACGAGCGGCTCGTGAAAACGACGATCGAAGGCGAGCAATTCACGGCCGCCGGCGCCGAGGTGCTCATCACGCCGCGCGCGGCAGCGGCGCACGAGGGCGATCTGCTGATTCATTTTCACGGCGCCGCGTGGCTGCCGTTCGAAGCGGCGATCATGACCGACCGTCCGCTCGTCGTCGCCGTGGTGAACGTCGGGCAGGGCGGTGGCGCGTACGACGCGGCGTACAGCGATCCCGCGGCGTTCGACCGGCTCGTGTCGGGGATCCGCTCGCACATCAACATCGATCGCGTGTTTCTCAGCGGATTCAGCGCCGGCTACGGCGCAGTGCGTGCGATCCTTCGCAACCGTGCGGAGGCGATCAGCGGAGTTCTGCTGCTCGACGGGCTGCACACCGATTACATTCCGCCGCGCACGCCGATCTTCGAAGGCGGACGGCTCGATACGACGAAGCTGCAGCCGTTCCTCGATTTTGCGAAGTCGGGCAAGCGGTTCGTGTTCTCGCATTCGGAGATTTTTCCCGGCACGTTCGCGAGCACGACCGAGACCGCGGACTGGCTCATCGCGCAGCTCGGAATGCAACGCACTCCGGTCCTGAAGTGGGGGCCGCACGGCATGCAGCAGTTGAGCGAAGCCAAATCGGGTAACGTGCTGATCATGGGGTTTGCCGGCAACACGGCGCCCGATCACGTCGATCAATTTCACGCCATGCCCGAGTTTCTTCGGCGTTTGTTGGGGTCAGACCTTAAATCTTAAATTTTCTACAGCTCGTGGAATCTGCTTACCGTGGAAAACTTAAAATTTAAGGTCTGACCCCGGGAGATGGAATGATTCTCTTTGCGCTCGCGATCGATCAGCTCGTCGTCAACTACGTGCCAAAACACGAAGAATTAACGTATACATTTGGCGGCGCCGCGCCGAAGATGCACATCGAGCCCGGCACGCGCATCGTCTCCTGGAGCGAGGACTGCTACGACGGCGCGGTCACCCGGCCCGATCAGCTGCCGTCGAAAGTAATGCCGCCCGGCCACGACAATCCGCAGACGGGACCCTTCTACGTCGACGGAGCCGAGCCCGGCGACACGCTCGTCATCCATATCAACAAGCTCGAGCCGGCGCGCGATCACGGCATCTCCTCGTTTTTTCCCGGCTTCGGCGCGCTCAACGCCACCGATCGCACGGCGGTGTTAGGCGCAGATCTGCCGGAGAAAGTCTGGTTCTACGAAGTGACGAGCGGCGTCGCTCGGACGCATTCGCTCGACGGCAAGAAAACCTGGGACGTCCCGCTCGCCCCGTTCCTCGGCTGCCTCGGCGTGGCGCCGGCGGGAGAGGCGCGATCGACGATCGTGCCCGATTCGTTCGGCGGCAACATGGATTGCCCCGAGGTGCGCGCGGGCAACACGGTGTATCTCGGCGTCAAGGTGCCGGGCGCGCTCGTTTCGTTCGGCGACGGCCACTATGCGATGGGCGAGGGAGAGATCATCGGCACGGCGATCGAAGGCGCGATGAATGTCGACATCACCGTCGACCTCATCAAGCACCGCGACACGCCGTGGCCGCGGATCGAAAACGCCGACACGATCATGACTCTCGGCGCGGCGCGTCCGCTCGAGGATGCCGCGCGCATCGCCTTTCGCGAGATGGTCCGATGGGTGCAGGACCTCACCGGCATGTCCGAGATGGACGCGTACGAATTCGTATCGCAGAATGCAAAGGCGCCGCTCACCGAGATGGTCGATCCCGAGTACACCGTGCTGGTGAAGATCGACAAGAAACGATTGCCGAAATGAATCGAGAAGATGTTTTCATCACCGCCGACATGCGCGAGGCCGATTCGGTCGAGCGCGTGCTCGATGAAGCCGGCGTCAGCTACACGCTTCGCCTCGACGCCATTCCGCGCGAAGGCGCCGCGTGCTACCAGGTCATCGTGTACGAGGTCGCGCGAGACGAGGCGGAAACGTGCCGGCGGTTGATTTTCGAGAGCGGCCTCGTGCCGCTGCGCCAGGAACACGTCTGACCTAATTCCGCTCCGCGGCCTCCTTCAGGTTGCTGGCCCACTGCCCGAACACCGGCCCGAAGTCCGGCATCGACGACTTGACGAACAGAAGCATCAGGCCGGTGAAACGCTCCTCCATCATGAAAACCGTCGACCCGTCGACGCGCGGGCCCAGCTCGAATGTGCGAACGCCTCGAAACACGCCGGGAACGCCACCAACCCACTTCATCCGGCGGTTGGGTACAAGATCCCGAACGATTGGTGAGAACGTCCGTCCTGTGCCGGGCACGCGGATTCGGAGCCGTTGGCCTTCGCGGATCGTTCCATCGATCCCGAGGACCATCGAATTCCAGTTCGGATAGTTCTTCGCGTCCGTCAGCAAATCCCAGATTCGTTCCGCCTCTGCGCGGATGCCGATTTCTGCCCGGCACCCCAGCAAGAACATGCCGCGCGTCTTCGTGATGTCAGCTCCGTTCATTGTGATTGCTCTTCGTGCATCCGGCGCTTCAATTCCTGTTCCGCTTCGGATTGGGGAGGCAGGGAGTGAGCGAAGGCGGCGATCACGACGAGCGCGCCGGCCACGATCATCGCCAGAAGCGTCACGCCGATCCACCACGCCATGTACCAAAGCGCCGCCGTCAAGCCGGCAACCGTCAGCCCACTGGTCACGGTGCCGATTGCCAGGCAATAAACGACGGCAAGACGAGACCGCCTGCGAGGCGCAGCGGCTCGATGATCGCGGTCCGGGAAATACGCCTCGATGTTCGGGAAGCCGGCATCCTTGAACGACCGGAGCGCGACGCGCTCGATCTCCACATCCTTGAGATCCTTCGTCAGCCGCAGCAGAAAGATCCCTGCGACATCTAACGGAAGCGCGCAGGTGAAGGCCGTGAGAGAGATCAGGATCAACCGGTGAGCCGGCCCGACCGTGATGAGGGCGGCGATGACGACGAGGTTCAGCGCGATCAGGCCGCCAAAGATCCAGCTTCCGATATCGACCAGCATCGGCGTGACTCTCTCGATGAGAATGGCGAGCCCGTTCAGGCTCTGCTCGGATTGATCGGGCAGCGGGGTCATTTTCCCAGCGCCCGTTCCACGTGCGCCACAAAACTCAGCAGCAGCGAGGCCTCGCGCGTCGTCAGCGTGCGTTTGCCGGCGAGCGCCTGCAGCTCCGCGCACATCCGATCGGGTTCCTTGTCGGCGAAAAAGCCGAGCTCGATGAGCAGCTTCCGCGTGCGGCTGTTGAGGTTGTGAATGAGATCGCCGGGCGCGGGATCGGGATTCTTCGCGGGCGGCCGAAGCCCTTTGCCGAGCTCGTAGCAGAAGATCGCTACCGCCTG
>DATIZY010000196.1:0-12792 GCA_035516895.1 Thermoanaerobaculia bacterium
TTCCACTCCGCGTAGAAAAAGCACAACTGAAGCTCTGACCCCACGGCCGAACGACAAGGTAAACTCGCCGCGTGAGTATTGCCGACTCCGCTCCGCTGAAATGGGCGAAGGTCATCGACCACACGCGCTGCATCGGGTGCCACGCGTGCTCCACCGCCTGCAAATCGGAGAACGCCGTTCCCCTCGGGGTCAATCGAACGTATGTGAAGTCCGTCGACATCGGCGAGTTTCCCGCCGCGCGGCGCGCGTTTCAGGTGACGCGTTGCAATCAATGCGATCACCCTCCGTGCGTCACCGCGTGTCCCACGTCGGCGATGTTTCGCCGGAGCGATGGCATCGTCGATTTCGACAAAAGCATCTGCATTGGCTGCAAGGCGTGCATCGCCGCCTGTCCGTACGACGCGATCTTCATCAATCCCGACGATCACTCGGCCGAGAAGTGCAACTTCTGCGCGCATCGCATTGAAGTCGGCCTGGAGCCGGCATGCGTCGTCGTCTGTCCGACCGAGGCGATCATCGTCGGCGATTTGAACGATCCGCAGTCGCGCGTCGCGCGCTACGTGAATCGCGATGCCGTCGCGGTTCGGAGGCCGGAAAAGGACACGCGGCCGAAGCTGTTTTACAAAGGCGCGCATCAGGCGACGCTCGATCCGCTCGCCGCGAAGCGGCCCGACGGCGGCCTGTTCATGTGGAGCGAGCAGGCGGGCCTCGCCTCGGGCCATCCGGGATCGACGAACAACGTGGCCGCGGCGATCCTCTCCTACGACGTGCCGCACAGCGCGCCGTGGGGATGGCACGTCAGCGCGTACGTCTGGACCAAGGCGATCGCGTCGGGTTCGTATCTCGTCGCAGCGGTTCTGTTGCTGTTAGGCCGCATCGACGTGACGAGCACGCTCTGGCGCTGGACGACGCCCGTCGTTTCGGCGATTTTTCTGATCGTCACCACGCTGCTTCTGATCTTCGATCTCGAACATCCCGAGCGCTTCTACCTCATTCTCCTGCGGCCGCAGTGGCGAAGCTGGCTGGTGCGAGGCGGAATCATCCTGGCGCTTTTCGGCGCGCTCATCGCCGTGCATCTCTTCCTGCCCTCGCGCGCGGTGGCGATCGCAGGAATTCCGATCTCGATCGCGGCGGGAACGTACACGGCGTGGCTCTTCGCGCAGGCGAAGGCGCGTGATCTGTGGCAAAGCCCGCTGCTGCCGCTGCAACATCTCCTCGCGTGCCTGATGGCTGGAGCCGCGATGCTCACCTTGTTCGGCGTGCAGCTCGGGTTCGCGCTGCCGATCGTCACCGCCATCCATCTCGCTGTGGTTGCGGCCGAGGTGCTGACGCCGCACGTGACGGCACATGCGAGGCTTGCGATCCACGAGATGGTGCGCGGGCGCTATCGCATCTTCTTCGCGATCGGATTCCTTCTGATGCTCTTCGGAATCGTCGCGCCTCCGCCCGCGGGCGCAGCGCTGATCCTGATCGGCCTTCTCGCATACGAACACGCTCACGTCGGAGCGGGTCAGGCGGTGCCACTGGCATGAAGAATCTGATTTCGTTTCCTCCGCGCGATCGATGGGACGACTGGACGGAGCTCGAGTCGCGAGCCTGGCCGGAGCGCGACGAGCGGCACTACATGCTCGTGCCGACGACGTGCTTCAACTGCGAATCGGCGTGCGGACTTCTGGCGTATGTCGACCGCGAAACGCTGCAGGTCCGCAAATTCGAAGGCAATCCGGAGCATCCCGGATCGCGCGGCCGCAATTGTGCGAAGGGTCCGGCGACGCTGAATCAGGTGCAGGATCCTAACCGGCTGCTGCACCCGCTGCGCCGCACCGGAATACGCGGCGGGAATCAGTGGCAGCGCGTCACGTGGGACGAGGCGCTCGACGACATCGCCGCGCGCATCCGCCGCGCGCTCGTCGAAGGACGGCCGAACGACGTCATGTATCACGTCGGCAGGCCGGGCGAGGACGGCTACACCGAGCGCGTGCTCGCGGCGTGGGGCGTCGACGGCCACAACTCGCACACGAACATCTGCTCGTCGAGCGCTCGCAGCGGCTATCAGTTCTGGATGGGCTACGACCGGCCGAGTCCCGATCACACGAACGCCGACGTCATTCTGCTGATCAGCGCGCATCTCGAATCGGGTCACTACTTCAACCCGCACGCGCAGCGGATCATCGAGGCGAAAGCGCGCGGCGCGAAGCTGATCGTCTTCGATGTTCGGCTGTCGAACACCGCGACGCACGCCGACCACTGGATCGCGCCGTGGCCCGGCAGCGAGCCGGCGATTCTTCTGGCGATCGCGAACTTCATGATTCGGAACGGACGCTACAACCGCGAGTTCGTGCGGCGGTGGTGGAACTGGGAAGATTTCCTCGGGTCATCCCGAGCGCCGCAGAGCGCGACGGTTTTGCCCGGCGCAGGGGATTCCTCGCCGGCGCGGGGAATGACACACAACTTCGAAGAATTCGAAGCGCAATTGCGCGATCTCTACGCCTCCTACACCTTCGAATTCGCCGCGGAGGAATCGGGCGTCGATGCCGCGACGATCGAAGCCGTCGCGCAGATCGTCTCGAAAGCCGGCACGCGGCTCAGCACCCACACATGGCGCAGCGCCACTGCCGGCAACCTCGGCGGGTGGCAGGTGGCGCGGTGTCTGTTTCTTCTCAACGCGTTGTCAGGCGCTGTCGGGACCGAGGGGGGAGTGTTTCCAAACGCGTGGAACAAGTTCGTGCCACGGCCGATCTACACGCCGCCGCATCCGCCGAAGTGGAACGAGCTGACATGGCCGGACGAGTTTCCGCTCGCGGTCAACGAGATGTCGTTTCTGCTGCCGCACCTCCTCGAAGACGGCCGGGGAAAAGTCGACGTGTATTTCAGCCGCGTCTACAACCCCGTGTGGACGAACCCCGACGGCTTCTCCTGGATCCGCGCGCTGACGGACGAGTCGAAGATCGGACTGCACGTCGCGTTGACGCCGACGTGGAGCGAGACCGCATACTTCGCCGATTACGTCCTGCCGGTCGGCATCGGCTCGGAGCGGCACGATCTCCATTCCTATGAAACGCACGATTCGCAGTGGCTCGGGTTCCGCCAGCCGGTACTCCGCGCGGCGAAGGAGCGCCTCGGCCAGCACGTCAGCGACACGCGCGAAGTGAATCCCGGCAGCGTGTGGGAGGAGAACGAGTTCTGGATCGCCCTCTCCTGGCGCATCGACCCGGACGGCCGGCTCGGTCTGCGAAAATTTTTCGAGTCGAAGCAAAAGCCCGGCGCGCCGCTAAATGTAGATGAATATTACACATATATATTTGAACATTCTGTGCCCGGACTTCCGGAGCGCGCGTCGGCCGAAGGGATGAAGCCGCTCGAGTACATGCGGCGGGTCGGATCGTTCGAGATCAAACGCAACGTCGGCGCGCTGCACGAGCAGCCGGTGCCGCAGAGCGAGCTCGCCGATCAGCACATCGATGAAACCGGCCGCGTGTTCACAAAAGCGCCGAAGCCCGATCAACCGAACGTCGTGCCGGTACCGACACCGGATCCCGATGCAGACGGACGACGCAGGGTGGGGGTGATGATCGACGGCGTCATCCGGCGCGGATTTCCGACGCCGAGCGGCAAGCTCGAATTCTTTTCGACGACGCTCGCGAAATGGGGCTGGCCGGAGATGGCGATCCCCGGCTACGCACGCAGTCACGTGCATCGCGCGAACTTGCAACCCGGCGAGATGCCGCTGATCCCGACATTTCGTCTGCCCGTGCAGATCCACACGCGCAGCGCGAACTCGAAATGGCTCGACGAGATCGCTCACACGAATCCGCTTTGGATCCATCCGACCGACGCGAAGCGCATCGGCGTGCGAGCGGGCGATCTCGTGCGCGTGGAAACGCGCATCGGACACTTCGTCGTCAAGGCCTGGGTGACGGAGGGGATTCGTCCGGGCGTGGTGGCATGCAGTCATCACATGGGTCGCTGGAAAACGGGTGACGACGGGCAGCGGCAAATGATGGCGACGGTGAAACTCGATCACAGCGGCAGCGGATGGAGGCTGCAGCGCGAGAGGGGAGTCGAGCGGTACGAATCGGGCGATGCCGACACGGGCCGCATCTGGTGGACCGACGCGGGCGTGCATCAGAACCTCACCTTTCCCGTGCAGCCCGATCCGATTTCCGGCATGCACTGCTGGCATCAGGCCGTCCGCGTCCGCAAAGCGGAGCCGGGCGACCGCTACGGCGACATTTCGGTCGATGCCGCAAAGTCGCGCGAGGCCTATCGAGAATGGATGGAGAAAACGCGGCCCGCGTCACGCTTCTCACCCGACGGCACGCGCCGCCCGTACTGGATGCTGCGGCCGCTCAAGCCGTCGCGAGAGACTTACAAGCTGCCGAGGTAAGATTTCTTTCGTGACGGACGACGAGCTGCGGCAGTTGTTCGAGAGACAGAACGCCGAGCTGCGCGGTTATATCGACGCGCGTACCTCAGATCTCCGTCTGCACTTCGATGCGTCAACAGACGAGATCCGCGAGCACTTCGATGCGTCGACAGACGAGATCCGCGAGCACTTCGATACGTCGACAGACGAGATCCGAGAGCATTTCGATACGTCGACGGCCGAGATCCGCGAGCACTTCGATACGTCAAGGGCCGAGATCCGCGGGCGTTTTGATACGTCGACGGCCGAGATTCGGGAGCATTTCGATACGTCGACGGCCGAGATTCGGGAGTACTTCGATACGTCGACGGCCGAGATCCGCGAGCATTTCGACCGCTCGACCGGCGAAATGCGGCTTCACTTCGACAGCACGGCAGAGCGGATCGAGGGTCGAGTTCAACTTCTGGCGGAGGGTCTGGCCCATCTCGATCAGAAGCTCGACCGGACTGCGGCCGAGATCCGCCGCGAAATGCGGGAAGGCTTCGACGACACGCACGCCCTCATTCGCTTCACGTATTCCGAGCTGGATCGCCGGCTGCGCGCGCTCGAGTGAGATCTACGATCGATAGAAAAAATTATCCCCGAATCCCCCGCACGAGCATCTCCAGCGCGATCAGCACGAGCACGATCACGAAGACCATGCGCACTGAGCGGCTGCCGATGCGGCCGAGCGTGTGGGAGCCGGCGAATGCGCCGGCGAGGACGCCGACGGCGACCGGCGCGGCGATGAACGGATCGATCTGCCCGCGGGAGAAGTAGACGCCCGCGCTCGCGGCGGCCGTGACGCCGATCATGAAGTTGCTCGTCGCGGTCGAGACTTTGATCGGCAGCTCCATCGCCAGGTCCATCGCCGGCACTTTGAGCGCACCCGATCCGATGCCGAGCAGCCCGCTCACCGTGCCGGCGATGTACATCAGCGCGAGCCCCACGCGTGCGCGCACCGGCTGGTACTCGATCTCTTCGCCGGCCGCGTCATCGAAGTAGGAGCTCTTCAGGCGCAGGACGCGCGTCCACGTGCCCGGCACAACCGCTTCCTCGCCGCGCTTGCGGCCGCGCAGCATCGCGATCGCCGAATAACCGAGGATCACGCCGAAGAGGATGTAGAGGTAGCGCGGATGAATAACGCCGGCGAGGAAGGCGCCGGTGATCGCGCCCAGCGTCGTGCCGAGCTCGAGAAACATCGCGACGCGGATGTTTGCCAGCCGGTCACGGACGTACGCGGCTGCGGCGCCGCTCGACGTTGCGATGACGGAGACGATCGACGCGCCGATCGCCAGGCGGATGTCGACGTGAAGCAGCAGCGTGAGCGCGGGCACGACGATCATGCCGCCGCCGAGACCGAGGAGCGATCCGAGGAATCCGGCGGCGATGGAGATCACACCGACAGTGATTACGAACAGGAGAGGCGTCATCGAGTCGGCGAATCATAACTGCGTGGCGCGAGGCCTGCACGCTCGTGCGCATGGCCGGAAGTCTTTCCTCGATGTGCTTCTCGGCGCTGCGGCGGGAGCCGCTGCGACGTGGGCCATGGATCAAGCAAGCGACCACTGCGCTCATGAATCGGCAGGAGAAGGAAGTCACAAAGGAAGAATCGCAAACGAAATTCTGCAGAAGCGCGATGAAAAATCGCAGTGCGGTGCGGTCGTGAAAGAGGCTTCCACAACGGTGAAAACGCACTTCGCCGCGTCCTGCAACGGAATTGTGTAAGTTGCACATGCTGCTGTGCATAGCGGTTGTGGAGAACTGTGGAAAACGGCCGAAAATGTAACAGCGAAATCCCTTGCACAATCGAAAATCCGGACCCATCTTGGGGCCACTTCGGTCCGGACACTACGTCGCAGTTGCCAACGAATCGAAGTGGTCCTGTACGAGGCGACGAATCAACAGGACGCCGGTTTCGTCACGAACGCTTCATCGCAGATGTCAACGTGGCGAGGCCGGGCACAAGTGACGCGATGAGTCACGAGGCACCGGAAGCAGCGCGGACGCTCGATCGCAGATGTCAACGCGCTGAAGCCGGCCGAGGCGATGTGATCGATCGCCGAGGAGCGGTTCCGATCCGAATGCGCTGTCGCAGATGTCAACGGATCGGAGGCGCGAAACGCCACGGTGAGGCGATGGATCACCGTGACGACGGGTTCGACGCGAATGCTGCATCGCAGATGTCAACGCGACGAGCCCGGGCCAAGGTGAGGCGATGAATCACCGAGGCGCCTGGTTGCGTGCGGACGCTCGATCGCAGATATCAACGCACGCAGTCGGGCCTCAGGCGATGTGATCGATCGCCGGGGAACGGTTCTGATCCGGACGCGCTGTCGCAGATGTCAACGGATCGGAAGCGTGGACGTCACGATGATGCGATGGATCATCGTGGCGGCGGGCACGACGCGGACGCTGCATCGCAGATGTCAACGCGGCGGGCACGTGGCCAGCGTGAGGCGATGACTCACGATGGCGCGGGTTTGGCGCGGATGCTTCATCGCAGATGTCAACGCGCTGGATCCGGCAACGGTGATGCGATGGATCACCGTGGCGAAAAATTTGGCGCGGATGCCCCTTTGCGGATGTCAACGCGCTGAGGACGGTTCCAGGTGGCAAAGGCACCTGGAGCCATTTTTGTCATCGCTCGGCATGACGTCGTGCGTGGCTCAGGATGACCGCGCCGCGCGCCGTCACTTCGCCAGCCGGTACACGTACTCCGCGAACGACATCACCGCGCCGTCGTAGCCCTGCACCTTCGGATTCGACGATTCGATGACGTAGTACTCGTCCGGAGCATGCGCGCCGCTGCCGTGACCGAGGCCGAAGTGGCCGGCGGCGAGACTCAGCGGCGGATCGGTGAACACGTAGCCCGGATACGAGCCGGTGTTGCGCGGCCAGAGAATCGGATCGATGCCCGCGGCGCGATACGTCGCGAGCTGCGCCTGAATCAGCGGCGCGCTCGCCGGCGTGCTCGTCGGGTCGTAGCCGCCGCTGACGTTGACTTCGATGTCGCCGAACCCGCGACTCGCGAGATGCGCTTTGAGCGCGGCGACGGCATCGGCGAACTTCATGTCCGGCACCAGCCGCATATCGATCTTCGCCTCGGCGCGATGCGGCAGAACCGTTTTACCGCCCGGCCCGGTGTAGCCGGCGACGAGTCCCTCGATGTTGACGGTCGGCTGCGACTCGAGACGTTCGTTTGCTGCGATCCACGGGAGATCGTCGATCCAGTGCTGCACGCCGAGCGATTTCTTCGTGTCCGCCTCGCTCTTTCGCTGTGCCGCCGCATCGATCATCGCCTTTTCCTCGGCGCTCATCGGCCGCGGCTTTGGATAGTTGTCGATGGTGATCGTGTTGCCGTCCGGCGACACGAGAGTGGCGAGCGCTTTGACGAGATGCCACGTCGGGCTGTCGACCATCGCTTTGAGCGACGAGTGAATGTCCTTCGCCGGCCGGCGGCCCGAATGCTCGCCGCTGGAGATCAGTTGCGCTTCGACCACGCCCTTGGAACCGAGGCTCACGGTGACGACGCCGTCGAGGTCCTGCGATGCCGCCGGCATGAAGACGCCGATCGATTTCTTCAGCGCTGCCTCGATATCGGGACGGTGCACGATCTGCCCGATGTGCGGCGACCCGATCTCCTCCTCCCCCTCGGCCACGAGGACCAGGTTCACGGGCAGCTTCCTGCCGGCGCCGCGGATCGCGTGCAGCGCAGCGAGGAATGCGGATTCGGGTCCTTTCTGATTGACCGCGCAGCGGCCGACGATCACTTTGCCGGCGCCCGGCTCGTCCACGATGCGCGCTTCGAGCGGAGGCGAAGACCACTCGCTCGGATCGAACTGCTTGACGTCGTACATGAAATAGAGGCCGACGTTTTTCGACGCGCCGGCATCGAGCGTCGCGAAGACGCCGGGCTTGCCGTCCGTGTTGACGACTTCGGCGTGCTAAAAGCCCGCGTCGCGCACGAGCTGTGCGAAGTACTCCGCGCCGCCCGGATAGAAGCGGTTCTCGGCCGCGATCGACGGACGCGCGATCCACTCCTGCAACCGCTTCACGGCTTCATCGTGGCGCTTCGCGATTTCGGCGCGGATGTCGGAGAGATCGTCGCCGTACAGCCCCGCGGCGACGGCGAAAGCCGCAATCGCAGCAAGGATTTTTTTCATGGGGCCGTATCTTATCGCGCGACCGTCAATGTCGATTCGAAAGCAGACCGGCGAAAGACCATCGATGCGTCGCTGCCCAATGTCTGCGGCGGATCGCTCCGATTCGCAACGGGAATCGCAGCTCGGCCCACGGCGGCACACGGACGGATCGAGTGGCAAAGACCGTCATCGCACAATCGCGCCAGCTCGCGGTTGGTCACGGCGTCGGGCGTCGGGCGTCGGGCCTCGGGCGTTGCGTTAGGCGTTTGGTGTTAGGCGTTAGGCCGCGGGCGTCAGGCGTCAGGCGTTCCGTTAGGCATTAGGCGTTGGGCGTTAGGCGTTAGGCGTCGGCGTCAATAAAGGTACGCGTGCTTCGAGATCAGACCTGAGACCGAGGCCTGAGACCTGAGGCGTGAGACCTGAGACCTGAGACCTGAGGCCTGAGACCTGAGACCTAACGCCTAAGGCCTAACGCCCAACGCCTAACGCCAACGCTACGGCCCGACGCCTGAATCACGGCCGGTACGTGCGTTCGGTGTGGCCTTTCAGCTGGTCGCGATAGAAGTAGACCTCGCGAAGATCGCCGGTCGCGTAGCGCTCCGCTTCATCGTTGAAATGCGGTGACGCGGGATCGCCGCTCTCGCCACCGGCGGTCACCGCTCGGGCGTGAATCCGCGGGCCGAACTCCACCACCGCGACGAAGCTGTTGCCGCTCGTCCCGTACCACTTCTTCGTGTTCGGATACGGACGCGCCGAGGAGGAGGCGAGCGTACCCCACCAGGCCCAGGTGAACGGGATCGGGATGCTCGGCTTGCTGTCGTCGAAGTGCGGATTGATCTCGTCATCGAGCCGCTGAAAGCGATTGATGTCACCCCACGCGGTCTTCCACGTACCGAAGTCGTTCGTCAGTTTCTCCGTAGCGGCGAGGAGCGATTGCAGCCGTTCCTGTGCGGTCGCCATGCTCACCGCGTAGTCGTCCGCGCTCATTCCGGCGGCGCGCGCTTCCGGCCGCACGCGGCGGTCGAAATCGGTCACCCAGAAAACGGCGACCGACGTTGCGATCGAGCTTGCGGCCCAGCGCTGGTCCCACTTGCGCAGCGTTTCGATCGGCCCCGCGAGCTGCAGTCTCAGCGGGTCCGACTGCGGCAGCGCGTCGTAGTCGCGGAACAGCGGCGGAAGAAATTTGTCGAACGCCGTGAGGTAGCTGTCGAACGCCGTGTCGATCAGTTTCTGCAGCGTGAAGCCGTTCGCGCCGGTCAGAACGCGCAGCATGTGATATCCGCGCGGGGTTTCCTCGCGGCCGCGCTCGACGTAGACCGGATAATCGGCGCGCTTCGGGCTGTTGGAGCCGGCGACCGACCACGGCCAGTTGTTGCTGTTGTAGACCCATCCGTTCGGCGGATTGATCGCGTTGGGCGTTTCCCTGATCGACAGAACGCCGTGCCAGTCGGTCGCGGGATTGCTGCCGTCGACGACCTTCGTGTAATCGAAATGCGGGTCGCGCCGCGGAATGAAATTCGAGTGGAAGTACGCGATGTCGCCGTCCGAGCTGGCGAAGACGGTGTTGTTCGAAGAGTTCGTGTGCAGCTCCATGATCTTCAGGAACGCGCTCATGCTCGTCGCCTTCGTGCGGCTGTACGACTGAATGAGCGCGTGAATCGGGTCCTGCATCAGGCTCACGCTGATCCACTTCCCGTTCGCCTCGCGCACGACGGGGCCGTGCTTCGTGAAATACGCGGTGAACGTCTTCGAGGCCATTCCGCTCGCCGTCTTGTAGGGGATGGTGATGGTTCTCGTGCGGACCGGCCGTTCCTCGCTGCCGTATTTGTAAAAATAATCGTTACCTTTTTTTGTGATTGTTTCTTCGAACTCGTCGATGTTGTCGACGCCGCTCGACGTGTGCATCCAGCCGATGTGCGGATTGAATCCCTGGTAGATGAAGATCTGGCCCCACGTCACGGCGCCGTATGCGTCGAGGCCTTCGTCGCTGATCATCTGCAGCTCGGAGCGGAAGTAGAACGAGGTGTGCGGATTGATGAGCAGCATCGCGTGATGCGATTTCGTGAGCTTCGGCGCGATGGCGATGCCGTTCGACCCGCCGGGCTCCGGCTCACGCCGCAGCGCTGCGATCGGCGTTGACGGATTCTTCTCGTAGAAGGCGCGCAGCTCGTCGAGATTGATCGACTCGATGTCGCCGCCGATGCTGCCTTCGGTGAAACTGAGGGCCATCCACGGTTCGAAATGCGCGATCACCCGCGGCTTCACGTCCGGATGCGTGGCGAGGTAATGATTCAGCCCGCCGGCCCAAGCGTCCATCAATTTTTTCAGCCACTCCGGACTCTGCGCATATTTCGCCTGCATGTCCGCGGGATCGATGAAGAGCTGCTGGCGCAGATCGCGATAGATCTCGCTCTCTCCCTCGGCCTCCGCAAGCCGGCCTAACGAGAGAAGGTAGTTGTTCTCGACCCGGTTGAAATCGTCTTCGCACTGCGCGTAGATCATTCCGTAGACGGCGTCGGCGTCGGTTTTGCCGTAGACGTGGGCGATGCCCCAGTCGTCGCGGATGATCCGGACGTCGTACTGCGGCGCCGCCTGCGCGGCGACTGCGAGGAAGAAGGCGACGAGGAGGGCGAGCTTTTTCACGGCCGCGCATTGTGTCGCGTCCGATGGATGGATTTCAATGGATGGGCGAACCGCGGGCATCGAGCTTGACGCTTTGATGCTTCGTGACTAGCATCATGATGTCATGCCGAAGCGCACCACGATGACACTCGACAACGATGTGGCGAAGCGGATCGACGAGGAGCATCGGAAGTCGGGCAGGTCCATTCGTGCCGTCGTCAATGACGCTCTCCGGCGCGGGCTTTCATCTCCGAAGGTGCCGCACCGCCGTTTCCGCGTGAAGGCTCGCCGGCTCGAGCTGCGTGCGGGCGTCTCGATCGACGACGTCGAAGGGGCTCTCGATCAGATCGAGGGCGCGGAGCGCCGGTGATACTCATCGATGCGAATCTGCTGCTCTACGCGTACGACGAAGCGAGCGCGCAGCATCGCCGTGCCCGTGCCTGGGTCGAAGAGGTGTTTTCCTCCGGTGAGCCGGTGCGGCTCGCGTGGAGCACCATTCTCGCGTTTTTGCGTCTGACGACGCATTCGGCCGTCTTCAAGCGGCCGTTGTCGATGGACGAGGCGGTCCAGGTCGTCGACGAGTGGCTGGATGCGCCGCCGGTGGCGATCGTCGTCCCCGGCTCGTCCTATTGGACGATCCTTCGCGAGCTTGCCACGAGTGCGCAAGTGAAGGGACCGCTCGTCATGGACGCGCACCTTGCGGCGCTGGCGATCGAGAACGGAGCGACGCTTTGCACGACCGACCGCGATTTTCAGCGGTTCGATGGATTGCGTACGCTCAATCCGCTCTGATCCCGTCGATCGCGCCGCGTCGCGTGACCCACACCACCTTCTGCGGCGGGCGGTACACGTAGCGGAACGGGAAGGTCAACATGTGGACTAATCGCGTGAACGGCAGCAGTGCGAGCACCACCCACGCGCCTGCGAGATGCCACATCAGGATCGCCGGAAGCCCGGCCACGAATGCCGGCTCGGGACGGAAGAGAAGCAGGCCGCGCAGATAGGGAACGACGGTTCCGATCGACCACACCGCGCCCCACCGATGCGTCGCAGCGACGGCGAGACCGGCCGCCACTTGCGCGATCAGCACGACGAGAACGATCCCGTCAGCGGAGCGTGAGCTCGCATGCACCGCCGCCGACGCCATCCGCCGCACGAACAGCACCACGAGGCCGATCAGAGAAAGCACCCCCGCCGCGATCCCCGTCCCCTCGACGGCGATCAGCATCGCGTGATCGGAGACGAACGCGCGCCACGCGTTCGGAAACAGCAGCGGAATCAGATGGCCGAAGAAGAGAACGGCGATGCCGATGTGAAACGGAACCGTGCCGAACAGCAGCCAGCGGCTTTCGAGGATCTGCGACGATTGCGACGAGATCGTCGCCTGCGACCGAAAGCGGACGATGAGACCGGCGATGAGAATCGCAACCGCGGCGTACGGCATGCCGATCAAAACGAAATTCACGAGGCACCTCCGGGAGAGACCTGCTGCAGGGCCGCGGCGACGAGATGACGATACGGATTGTTCGTCGGGCCGAGGATCGCGTGCATCTTCGTCAGCGCGGGAAGCAGGACGAAGCGCACGAGCTCATCGCGTTCCTCGCTCGTTGCCCGATCGGC
>DATIZY010000197.1:0-14780 GCA_035516895.1 Thermoanaerobaculia bacterium
GTTTCCGGCTACAACCTCGATTCGCTTCTGCCCGAGGATGGATTTCACGTTGCGAAGGCGCTCGTGGGCAGCGAATGCACGTGCGTCATCGTCCTCGAGGCAAAGTGCCGCCTCGTCTACAGCCCGCCCGCGCGCACGCTCGTCGTCCTCGGCTACGAAGACATCTACATCGGCGCCGACGACATCCCGCGCCTTCTCGAATTCAATCCGATCGGGCTCGAAGGCATCGACGAGCGGCTCGTCGACGACATGAAGAGTAAAAAGCTGAACCTCGACAAACTGCCGCTGCTGCCGCAGGGCAAAGGCTGGCTGCTCGTCGAATTCGGCGGCGAGGACAAAAAAGAATCCGACGCGAACGCGCAGAAGATGATGGACGCGCTGCGCAAATCGAGCCTCTGTCCGTCGATGCGCCGCTACGACGACAAGAATGAAGAGAAGCGCGTCTGGAAGATTCGGGAGTCAGGCCTCGGCGCTACGGCATTCGTGCCGGGCAAGCCGCGGACGTGGGAAGGGTGGGAAGACTCCGCCGTCGATCCGAAAAACCTCGGGAAGTACCTCCGCGATTTTCGAAAGCTGCTCGACCGCTATCACTACACAGGCGATCTCTACGGCCACTTCGGGCAGGCGTGCGTGCACACGCGCATCGACTTCGATCTCGAAAGCGCTGCGGGCGTCGCGAAATACCGCTCGTTCATCGACGAAGCGGCGGACCTCGTCATCAAGTACGGCGGCTCGCTTTCCGGCGAGCACGGCGACGGCCAGTCGCGCGGCGCGCTGCTGCCGAAAATGTTCGGCGAGGATCTCATCGAAGCGTTCCGCGAGTTCAAATCGATCTGGGACCCCGACTGGAAAATGAACCCGGGCAAGGTCGTCACTCCTTACGAGCCGACCGAAAACCTCCGCCTCGGCGCCGACTACAAACCGTGGGAGCCGAAGACCCATTTCAAATTTCCCGAGGATCACGGGAAGTTTCCGGCGGCGGTGCTGCGCTGCGTTGGGGTCGGCGAATGCCGCCGCATGGAAGGCGGCACGATGTGCCCGAGCTACATGGCCACGTGGGAAGAAGAACATTCGACGCGCGGCCGCGCGCATCTGCTCTTCGAAATGTTCAACGGTCAGGAGATCCCGACGAGCTGGCGCAATGAGGCGGTCAAGGACGCGCTCGATCTCTGCCTCGCGTGCAAAGGCTGCAAGGGCGATTGCCCCGTGAACGTCGACATGGCGACGTACAAATCGGAGTTCCTCTCGCACTACTACAAAGGCAGGCTGCGGCCGGTCTCCGGCTACGCCATGGGCTTCATTCACCGCTGGTCGCGCCTCGCATCGATCATGCCGCGGATCTCGAACGTGATGATGCGGCTCGCGAAGCCGCTGATCGGCGTCGCGCCGCAGCGAACCATGCCGAAGTACGCGCGCAAGACGTTTCGCGCGCAGTTCCAGCCGAAGCCGCTGCCGCCGGACATCCGCGAGCCCGGCCTGCGCGTGCTGCTCTGGCCCGACACGTTCAACAACTACTTTTTCCCCGAGACCGCGCTCGCTGCCTCCGATGTTCTGCATCGCTCCGGATACGAGGTCGTCATTCCGCACAAGCAGGTCTGCTGCGGACGTCCGCTCTACGACTGGGGCTTTCTCGACGCCGCGAAAAAGCTGCTGCTCGAGTCGATCGCGACGCTGCAGCCGGAGATCGATCGCGGCACGCCGATCGTCGGCCTCGAGCCGAGCTGCGTCTCCGTCTTCCGCGACGAGCTCGGAAATCTCTTCCCCGGCCGCCAGGTGCACATGATGACGCTCAGCGAATTCATCAAACAGGCGGGCGATGCGTTTCGCATGCCGCACATGAAACGCAAGGCGATCGTCCAGGGCCACTGCCATCACAAGGCGATCATGAAGTTCGAGGCCGAGGAAGAGGTGATGCGGAAGATGGGGCTGGAGTTCGAGCACCTCGACTCCGGCTGCTGCGGGATGGCCGGCGCGTTCGGATTCGAGAAAGAGCACTACGACATCTCGATGCGCGTCGGAGAGCGCATGCTGCTGCCGCGCGTTCGCGAGGCGGAGCGCGACACGCTGATCATCGCGGACGGCTTCAGCTGCCGCGAGCAGATCGAGCAGTCCACCGGCCGTCGCGCGCTGCATCTCGCCGAGGTGCTGCAGATGGCGATGAATGAAGCGGGCGATCCGTCCGACCGCGACAGTTCCTCGCGACGCCCGGAATGACGGATCGTGAGTACCCGCCGATCGGCGATTACGCGATCATCGGCTGCACCCGATCGGCCGCGCTGATTTCGCGCGACGGCTCGCTCGACTGGCTGTGCTGGCCGCGCTTCGATTCGGCATCGATATTCGCACGCATTCTCGACTACGAACGAGGTGGGTATTTTTCCATCCGGCCGGCGACGACGTTCCGATCGATGCGCCGCTACCTGCCGCGGACGAACGTGCTCGAGACCACTTTCGAATGCGACGGCGGCACGATCAAAGTTTTCGACCTCATGCCCGTGCTGCGCGAGGACGAGAAGCGCCGCCACCTCACGCCGTTTCGTCAGGTTCTGCGGCGCGTCGAATGCACGGCCGGCGAAGTGCCGGTGAGGGTCGAATACTCGCCGCGGCCGAACTACGGCAGGGCGCCCGTGAACTTGCGGCGCCGCGGCGATTCGCTTCTCTGCGAAACGATTCCGATGGTCATTCATCTGCGCTCGGACGTCCGCTTCGACATCGACGGCCCGGACGCGCGCGCGGAGATCGCGATGCGGAGGGGCGAGCGCCACGATTTCGCGCTCGCCTTCGACAGCCACTCACCCGCCGTGCTGCCTGGGATCGGCGACGCCGCGACGCAGGATCTCGAGCGCACGATCGACTTCTGGCAGCAATGGTCGTCGCAGTTTTCGTACGAGGGCGTCTATCGCGATGAGGTGCTGCGCAGCGCGCTCGTGCTGAAGCTGCTGACGTACGCGCCGAGCGGCGCGATCATCGCCGCGCCGACGACGTCGCTGCCCGAGAAAATCGGCGGCATCCGCAACTGGGACTACCGCTACTGCTGGCTGCGCGACGCGTCGTTCACCGTGGCCGCGCTCGACGACTGCGGCTTCGAAGTCGAGGGCGGCGCGTTCGTCGACTGGATGCTCTACGCCACCCGCCTGACACATCCGAATCTGCAGATCCTGTACGACGTCTTCGGCGAGCCGCACATCGCCGAGAAGCATCTGAAGCTCGAGGGCTATCGGAAGTCGCATCCGGTGCGCAGCGGCAACGCCGCTCACGGCCAATTTCAGCTCGACATCTACGGCGAAGTCCTGGGCGCTGTCGAAGAACATCTCGAGCCGAACCGCGAGGATCGGAAGCCGGCGAAGCTGTACGACGACGTCAAGCACCTGCTCGTGCGCCTCGCGGACATCGTCGAGAAGCGTTGGATGGAGCCCGACAGCGGTATCTGGGAAAAGCGCTCCGGACGCAAGCAGCACGTGCACGCGAAAGTGATGGCGTGGGCGGCGCTCGACTGCGCAATCCGCCTGGCGGAGAAGAAGCTCATTCCGCCGGACCGCGTCGAGGTGTGGCGCGGCACGCGCGAAGAAATCCGCCGCACGGTTCTCGAAAAAGGCTTCAGCGAAACGATGAACAGCTTCGTCGCGATCTTCGGCGGAGACGAGCTCGATTCCAGTCTGCTCTACATCTCGCGCGTGGGATTTTTGAAGCCCGACGATCCACGCATGCTCGGCACCATCGCCGCGATTCGCAAACGCCTCGGCCGCAACGATCTGCTCTATCGATACGAGGAACGCACGGACGACGGCCTCCCGCCCGGCGAAGGCGCGTTCCTGACGTGCAGCTTCTGGCTCGTGGAAGCGCTGGCGCTGGCGGGCCGCGTCGACGAAGCAAGCAAGATCTACGAGGATTTGTTAGGCCGCTGCAACGACGTCGGCCTCTACTCGGAGGAAATCGACGTCGAAAGCGGCGAGCTCCTGGGCAACTTTCCGCAGGCACTCACGCACATCGGCATGATCAACGCTGCGATCTGCCTCGACGAAGAGATCGAGGGGCGCAGCCAGCGCAAATCGGCCGTGGAGTCAGACCCCGACCTTCACCGCGGCGTGTAGAACAGCCCGAGGATCGTGCCGTACACCGTGTGGGCGAAGATGGTGATGAGCGGGGTGAATCGCCCATAGTTCGTCGCGAGATAGCCCGGCGGCTCGAGCAGACGCGTCGGTTCGGGCCCGCGAAAGTCGGACACCATCCGCGGATGCACGCCCGGCAGAAGCGGCAGCAGTGCCACGACGAGAATCAAACCCTGCACGGCGCCGATGAGCGCGCCAAACCACCACGTCGCGGTGTGCACGTTTTCAAAAAAGAGCGCGTACACGACCGCGAGGATCCAGCCGTTGAGCAGATGCAACGCATAGCCGTAGACCTTCGCGCGGTCGCGATCCGCCGTGACCATCGTGCCGATGATGAACGGGAAGTCGAGGCGGGTGAGACCGAGCGATTGGCCGGCGATCGAAAGCGTCGTCAGCACGACCGTTGCGGCGAATCCCCAGAGCAGAATCGATTGAAGGTTCATCTTTTGCTTCCCAGGCATTGTATGGAAGAACGCGAAGTCGTCGTCGTCACGGGATCATCTGCAGGCGTAGGTCGTGCCACCGCGCAGGCCTTCGGCAAACGGGGAGCGCGCGTGGCGCTGATCGCGCGCGGCCGGAGAGGCCTCGAGGGCGCCAGGCGCGACGTCGAAGCCGCGGGCGGCGAGGCGATCGTGCTTCCGCTCGACACCTCCGATCACGACGCCGTCGATCAGGCCGCGTCGGAGGTCGAAAAGACGCTGGGGCCGATCGACATCTGGGTCAACAACGCGATGCTGTCAGTCTTTTCGCCGATCATGGAGATGCAGCCGGACGAATATCGCCGCGTCACCGAGGTCACGTATCTCGGCTATGTCTGGGGGACGCTCGCGGCGCTGCGCCGGATGAAGCCGCGCGATCGCGGCGCGATCGTGCAGGTCGGCTCCGCGCTCGCCTACCGCGGCATTCCGCTGCAGTCGGCGTACTGCGCGGCGAAGCACGCCGTGCAGGGCTTTCACGATTCCCTTCGCTCGGAGCTGATTCACGACAAGAGCAACGTGCGCGTGGTGATGGTGCAGATGCCGGCGCTCAACACACCGCAGTTTCGCTGGGTGAAAAGCCGTCTGCCGCGCAAAGCGCAACCGGTGCCGCCGATTTTTCAGCCCGAGGTGGCGGCGGAAGCGATTGTGTGGGCGGCACACAGCGATCGAAGGGAGCTCAACGTCGGCTGGCCGACGACGAAGGCCGTGGTCGGCAACAATTTCGCGCCCGGTTACGCCGATCACTATCTGGCGAAGCACGGTTTCGACGCGCAGATGATCGACGAACCGGAGGATCCGAACCGGCCGAACAATCTGTGGTCGCCGGTCGACGACGACGAAGACCGCGGCGCGCACGGCGTGTTCGACAATCGCGCGATTCCGAACAGCGTCGAGCTGGAGCTGAACAAGAACCGCTCGTGGCTGATGGCGGGCGCGGCGGCGGTGCTGGTGGGAGCGATGTTAGGCGCCATGCGGCTGCGATAGAATCGCCGCCGGCCCATGCTCCCGATTCTGGTTCCCCTTTTCGCCCTCGCTCTCGGCCCCGAAATCCCGCTCGGAAGTACGCGTATCACGAGCGCTCCGTACAATCAGACGCTTTCGAGCGTCGCTTCGAACGGCCGCGACTTCCTCGCGCTTTGGAGCGATCAGCGGAACACGCTCGATCCGAACCAGCCTCCGCGCTTTCCCGCGCTTACGACGGCCGCATCGATGCTTCCGGACAACCGCTCAATCCGACCGGTCACAAGCTCTTCGACTCCGCTGTCGGCAAGATGACGTGGACCGGGTCGTCGTACATGCTCGTCTACACGCCGAGCGTCACGAACGATTCACTGTTTCTGCAGCGGCTCGACGACGACGGCAACCTCAAAGACCACGCCGTTCCGATCGCCGTGACGGGCGCACCAGTATGGCTTGCGTCGAACGGCAACAACCTCCTGCTTGTCACGAATACGCTGCAATACAACGTTTCCCTGGTGACGCTGCTCGGTATCGATGGCGCGGTCGTCCACACGACATCGATGGAGATGGATCGCGCTACGAATCGAGTCTTCACGTTGCCCGGCGGCGACTACGGTTTTGTGGCCATTCACAGCAACGGATGCGGCGGATTTGCGTGCACACACACGGTGTCGCTCTACACAGTCAACGCGCATGACGGGAACATCGCAGAAACGGACCTGTACGACGTGTCGATGTACGCGAACGTGGCCGCAGTTGCTTCGGACGATCGCATTCTCGTCGCGCTCGAAGACGAAGACCAGAGTCCGTACTGGAGCGCATCGTACGAGGTCATTCACGAGGACGGAGGCGTACTCGCGCCGAAGACAATCCTGGAATCGGGGGTACCGCCAAGCATCAGCGGCTTCAATGGTCCCACGGTCGGTTGGGACGGGCGGGAGTTCCTCGTCCTTGCGCAGAATCCGACGGCGGCGGCAGCGCATGCGTTCCGTGTGGCAGCCGATGGAACCCAGATCGATGCCACGCCTGTCGTTCTGAATGACGTCCAATGGGACGATGGCGCTTTGCCGATGTTTGCCTCGTCATCGGATACGCAACTGCTCGCCTGGGACGCTGTAACGGACGTGTTCGCGCGAGGCGCCCCGGCGTTCGACGAGCTCGCCGCCGCACCAACGCACGACGTCACGCTGGCACCCGCACTGCAGCTGTTTCCGACGCTCGCAGCGGGGGGAGTGGCGGCGTGGATCGAGAACGCTGTCGTTCGCGGCGAGGACATCGGAAAAGCAGACCGGGAGATCATCAACAGACCGACCTCGGAGGTCAGCGTCCCGGCAATCGCCCAAGGTGAAAACGGCGACCTCGTCGTGTGGCGAACAACATGGCCGCTGCAGGTCGTCGGCCAGCGCGTCGCATCTGACGGCAGCCCGGTCGGAAACTCGTTCGTGATCGCGACGCGGCAACCGCAGAACCCGCAGATTTCGGCGAGCGATGACCTGTCGGTCGCCTGGGACGGACACGACTTCCTTGTATCGTGGACCGCGGATGGGGTTTACGCAGCGCGAGTCTCCGAATCGGGAGACGTGTTGGATTCGCAGCCACTCGTCCTGTCGAGCGTGGAGTCCACTGACGACCTGATTACGCCGCGAATCATCTCGACAGGCAACGGCTTTCTCGTCGTCTGGATCGACCAGAAGTACATCTTTACTTTGGGTCCGATCCCAATACCGCCAACATCGACGGTGTACGCCGCGAGGATTGGCGACAGCGGCAGTGTTACTCCGATCGGCGCGCTGTGGGACGGCGGCGATGTCGATGAGCTCGTGCTCGCTCGCGTTTCGGACGGGCGCATCGCAGCGATGTGGCGCGACTGGAACGACACACCGAACTGGAAATGCATCAACCGCATGCTCCTCAACGAGGACGGCACCGCTGCTTCGGACGTTGCTCCGATCGTCTGCTGCACGGCATCGCTCTACGCACCGGCGATCGGCGGCTTCGATGCCGCGTGGGACGGAAACAAATTGGTCGTCGCCTGGCAGGAGCAACCGGGACAGACGATCACGGCCTTGCGCATCGATCCGTTCACACTCGCCGGCTTTGATGAGCCGGTGCAGGTCAATCCGTTGGGCACGCAGGCAGCGGCGCCGAGCGTTGTTGCGAATGGCACGGGCGTCACGATCGCCTATCAGCGGCTTGCCGACGTCTCGCGCGTATTCGCGCGCAATCTGATCGTGAATGCGGCGCCGCGGCGCCGCACGAGCCGCTGATCAGATTCGCGTCAGCTTCGCGTACTTCGCGATGAACTTCTTCGAGCCGGCGCGGTCGAAGTAGACCGTCAGCTTCGCCTCGGGGCCGCTGCCTTCCATCGTCAGGATCGTGCCGTCGCCGAACTGTTCGTGGCGCACGCGGGCGCCGCGCTTGAGCTCGCCGCCGCGCTGCTGCGGCTCGGTGCGCGCGGGACGGATCAGATTCGGATCGAACTGCACCGGCGCGTTCTTGAAAAAGGAAGCGATGTTGCTGACCGCTCCGGTGTGCGGCGCGGCTTTAGGCGGCCGGCTGAAACCCGCCCGCACACCCGCACGCGCCAGCCGCACCTCCTCGGTCGCCTTCTCCGGGATCTCGCGCAGGAACGGCGACGGGCTCTGGTCGCGCATCATGCCGTGCACGCGCCGCTCGAGCGCATACAGGCAGTACAGCTGCTCGCGCGCGCGCGTCATGCCGACGTACGTGAGCCGCCGCTCCTCCTCGATGTCGTCGTTCTCCTCGCTCGATTGCGAATGCGGCAGGATGCCTTCCTCCATGCCGGCGAGAAAGACGACGTTGAATTCGAGGCCCTTCGCCGCGTGCAGCGTCATCAGCGTAATGCCCTTCGATGCCTCGTAGCGATCGAGGTCGGTCATCAGCGTCAGCGAGTCGAGGTAATCGGCGAGCGACGCGCTCGGATTCTGCTCGTAGAACTCGCGTGCGGAGTTGAGAAGCTCGTCGATGTTCTGCAGCCGCGACTCGTCCTGAATGTCGCGCGACTCCTGCAGCATGCGCCGATAGCCGGTGCGCAGCAGCACGTAATCGAGAAAATCGGGGACCGGATTCGTCGCCGCTCGCTGCAGATCGTGAACGATCTCACGGAATTCTCTGACCGCCTTCGCCGCGCGCGACGGCAGAAAATCGAGCGGACCCTCGATGATGCTCCACAGCGACGCATGCGCGCGCTGCGACTCCTCGTCGAGCGTTTTGATCGTCGTGTCGCCGATCCCGCGCGACGGCACGTTGATCACCCGCTCGACCGTGGGCGTGTCGTGCGGCCGGACCGCGAGGCGCGTGAACGCGAGCACGTCCTTGATCTCCGCACGCTCGTAAAACTTCACGCCGCCGACGACGGAGTACGGCACGTTCGCGCGCAGCAGCTCTTCTTCGAACGGCCGCGACTGCGCGTTCGTCCGAAAGAGCACCGCAAAATCGGTCAGCTTGTACTTCGATTGCTGACCGAGGATCCGCTCGAGGACGAATTGCGCCTCTTCGCGGTCGCTGCTGCAGGTCACGATGCGCACCGGATCGCCGACGCCCGAGTCGGTGAAGAGCGTCTTGCCTTTCCGCGCGATGTTGTTCGAGACGACGCCCGTCGCCGCGTCGAGGATGTTGCCCGTCGAGCGGTAGTTCTGCTCGAGCTTGATCACGTCCGCGCCGGGAAAGTCGCGTTCGAAATTCAGGATGTTGTTGATGTCCGCGCCGCGGAAGCGGTAGATCGACTGATCTTCGTCGCCGACCGCCATCACATCGCCCTTCGGCCCGGTCAGAAGTTTTATCAATGTATATTGTGCATGATTTGTGTCTTGATATTCGTCAATGAGCAGATGCGGAAAGCGGTGATGGATCTCCTCACGCAGATCGTCATTCTGCTGCAGCAGCATCACGTAGTTGCCGATGAGGTCATCGAAGTCCATCGCATCGAATTCCTTCAGCCGCCGCTGGTACAGCCGGTAGACCTCGGCCACGCGCGCTCCGAAGAAATCGAGATTGTTCTTCTCGTACTCCGCAGGGCCGATGAGGTCGTTTTTCGAATTCGAGATGCGATTGAGGATCGAGCGCGGTGGAAACGCCTCGTCTGAGATCTGCAGCTCGCGCATGCAGCGGCGGATGAGCGTCAGCTGATCGGAGGTGTCGTAGATCGCGAAGGATTTCGTGAAGCCGAGCCGGTCGGCATAGCGGCGGAGCATGCGGAGGGACGTCGAATGAAACGTTCCGATCCATGGCCGGGCGCCGATGTTCGGCACCAGCCGCTCGACGCGCGACAGCATCTCGTTCGCCGCTTTGTTCGTGAACGTGACGGCGAGGATCTGGTCCGGCCGCACGCCGCGCTCGCCGATGAGCCAGGCAATGCGATAGGTGATGACACGCGTCTTCCCCGACCCCGCTCCGGCGAGGACGAGCAGCGGGCCTTCATCGTGCGTAACCGCTTCGCGTTGCTGAGGGTTGAGGCCGGAGAGGTCGATCATCTGGGCGGCATCACAACAATGTGTGTTGTACACGAAATCCAACGCAAAGCAGTCCTGTTGTAGACTCAGGCTGCGGATCGGGCCCGCCGCGACTCGGAGGCTCCATGTTCGGTTCACTCGGATTACCAGAACTTCTCGTCATTTTCGCCATCATCCTCGTGGTGTTCGGCGCCGGCAAACTGCCGCAGCTCGGCCGCGGGCTCGGCGAAGGCATCTCGAACTTCCGCGACGGCCTCAAGGGCAAAGACGAGAAGAAGCAGATCGAAGAGAAGAAACCCACCGCTCCCACCGCGTGAAGTGGCTGATCACCGGCGCCGCCGGGATGGTCGGTAGCGATCTCCGGCAGGCGCTGACGCTGCGCGGCGAGACGGTCGTCGCGCTCGACAAATCCCGACTCGACATCACCGATTCCGCGCGCGTTCACGAGGCCATTTCCTCTGCGCGTCCGGACGTCATCGTCAATTGCGCCGCATGGACGCGCGTCGATGACGCCGAGGCCAACGAGCCGGCAGCGAACGCGATCAACGGCTCGGCCGTCGAGCTCCTCGCACGATCGGCGAACGATTCGGGCGCGCTTGTCGTGCAGCTTTCGACCGATTTCGTGTTCGACGGATCGAAGCGCACGCCGTACGAGATCAACGACCGCACCTCCCCCCTCTCCGCCTACGGCCGCTCCAAACTCCTCGGCGAACACGCAGCGGCGCACGCGAAACGCCATCTGATTCTGCGCACGTCGTGGCTGTTCGGGAAGAACGGACCGAACTTCGTCGAAGCGATCCGCCGGCAGCTCGGAAAAGGCACGAATCCACTCCGCGTAGTGAACGATCAGCGAGGCCGTCCGACGTACACGCGGCATCTCGCCGAGGCGCTGATCCGCGTCGTGAATTGCGGAGCGACAGGGATCGTGCACTACGCGGACGAGCCGGAGTGCACTTGGTACGACTTCGCATGCGCGATCGTCGCGCAGCTCGGCGCTTCCGTTTCAGTGACGCCTGTGTCGACCGCGGAATTTCCCCGCCCCGCCGCCCGCCCCGCGTACTCGGTGCTTTCGACGGAGCGATACGAGCGGATCACGGGAGTGCGGGCGGAAAGTTGGCGGGAAGGACTTCGCCAGTACCTTTCGAATTTCGAATGACGAACCGTGGCGGTCTTTATCACGGGAGTGCGGGCGGAGGACTTCGCCAGTACCTTACGAATTTCGAATTTCGAATGAAGAATCGTGGAGGGTTCTCTACCACGCGAGTGCGGGCGGAGCTTCGCGAGTACCTTTTGAATTTCGAATTTCGAATTTCGAATGAAGAATGAAGAATGAAGAATCGTGGCAGGCTTCTTTTATCACGGGAGTGCGGGCGGAGGACTTCGCGAGCACCTTTCGAATTTCGAATGAAGAATGAAGAATGAAGAATGAGGAATCGTGGAAGGTTTTTCTTATCGTGGGAGTGCGGGCGGAGGACTTCGCGAGTACCTTTCGAATTTCGAATGGCGAATGGCGAATGGCGAATGGCGAATGGCGAATGAGAATCGTGGCAGCTTTTTCTTAATTCTTCATTCGAAATTCGAAATTCGAAATTCGGATTCAGGAGTGCCGATGCAGGAGTGACGAGTGACGAATCGCGGCAAGTTGTTCTTCATTCGAAATTCGAAATTCGAAATTCAGCATCCATGAGAAACTCGACGTTGCCCTCCGCACCGGTCACCGGACTCTCGATGACGCCGCGAACGTCGAATCCGCTTTCCCGCGCAAACTGAACGACGGATTCGACTGCCGCAGCGCGTTTGGCATCATCGCGAACGATGCCGCCTTTGCCCACTTCGCCTTTGCCGACCTCGAATTGAGGCTTGATGAGGGCGACGAGCTCGCCGCGGAGAAACTTCGCGACCGCGGGGAGGATCAGCTTCAGCGAGATGAACGAGACGTCGATGCAGACAAACTCGATCGGCTCCGCGAAATCGCTCGCCTCGAGAAAGCGCGCGTTGACTTTTTCGCGCACGAGGACGCGCGGATCGTTGCGCAGCGATGCGTCGAGCTGGCCGTAGCCGACATCGATCGCGTAGACCCTCGCCGCGCCATTCTTCAGCAGGACATCGGTGAATCCGCCGGTCGACGCGCCGATGTCCGCGCAGATTTTGCCGCTCACATCGATGTGAAACTGCTCGAGCGCGCGCGCGAGCTTCATGCCGCCGCGGCCGACCCACGGATGCTCCGGCGCGATGATGCGAATCTCGTCCTCCTTGTCGACGCTGCGCCCCGATTTGTCCGCGATCCGGCCGTTGACCAGAACGCGGCGGGCCATGATCAGCGCCTGCGCTTTCGACCGCGTCTCGGCGAGGCCTCGCTCGACGACCGCGGCATCAAGACGATCGCGCTTTGGAGCCGTGGCGCTCCTCCCCTTCGCAGGTCGAGGGGTCGTCGGGAATCGAGCCGGCGGGAATTGCCTGAATCGCCTTGATGACGTTGCGCGCGATCGCGGAGTCGCCGGCGCCGCCGTTGTGCTTCAGCACGTAGTCGGAGTCTTCGCGCGCTTCGATGAGCGAGCAGACATCGTACGTTCCGTCGTCGTTCTCGCTCTGCAGCAGCAGGACTTCGCCCGACAAGGCATGGGCGTGGATGTTCGTCGAATCTTCGGTCAGAGCTTCGTCGAGCAGCGCCAGCACGTCGCCGTAGAGCAGCAGCCCGGCGTCCGCGTCCGAAGCGGCGATTTTCTTCTCCACGTTCAGCAGCTGTTCGGCAGACGCGGTGAGGGTCTGGCTCCGCGTCGCGGACGCCGTTGCGAACCAGAACAGCGCGATCGGGAGCATCAGCGGATGGTTGCGAGACGCGGCCGCTCCACGGACTCGCGAAGAAACTCGCGAACGCGGCGCGCGATGCCTTCGGGATGGAGATCGTACTGCGCGCGCAGAACGTCCTGCGCGCCGTGATGAACGTATTCGTCGGGAATGCCGATGCGATGGAACAGCACGTCGGCGATGCCAAGCTGCTGCACGCGTTCCATCAACGCCGATCCGAACCCGCCCGCGAGCGAGCCTTCCTCGACGGTGATGATGCGCGAGCCGGAGCGGCAATGGCGCGCGATGAGCTCATCGTCGAGCGGCTTGATGAAGCGCGCGTTGATGACCGCGACGTCGATGCCCTCTTTCGCGAGCGTCTCCGCCGCGTGCATCGCCGGCCACACCTCGTTGCCGATCGCGAAGATCGCGCCGTCGTTTCCGTCGCGCATGACTTCGCCTTTTCCGACCGGCAGCGACTGCAGCTCGGGATCCATCTTCACGCCGACGCCGTTGCCGCGCGGATAACGCAGCGACGTCGGATGGCCCGTCTCGAGCGCGGTCTTCACCATGTGCCGCAGCTCGTTCTCGTCTTTCGGCGCCATGCAGATCATGTTCGGAAAAATCCGCAGGTAGGCCATGTCGTAGATTCCGTGATGCGTCGGGCCGTCCGCGCCCGCGATGCCGCCGCGGTCGAGCGCGAAGACCACCGGCAGGTCCATGATCGTGACATCGTGGAACACTTCGTCGAACGCGCGCTGGAGAAACGTGGAGTAAATCGCGGCGACCGGCTTCATCCCCTGCGTCGCCATGCCGCCGGAGAAGGTGACGGCATGCTCTTCGGCGATGCCGACATCGAACATGCGATCGGGAAACACCTTCGCGAACTTGTCGAGGCCCGTGCCTTCCGGCATCGCGGCGGTGATCGCCACGATTTTCGGATCGCGCTTCGCCATCTCGATCAGCGCGTCGGCGAACACCGCCGTATACGTCGGCGGAGCGGGCTTGTCCGATTTGCGGACTTCGCCCGACTCGATGTCGAACGGCGTCACGCCGTGCGACCAGATCGGCTTGTTCTCCGCCGGAACGTAGCCCTTCCCCTTCTTCGTGATGACATGGACGAGGATCGGGCCGTTGTAGTCCTTGTTCGCCTGGAAGATGTCGATGAGCGTGTCGAGATCGTGGCCGTCGTAGGGACCGAGGTATTTGAAACCGAGCTCTTCGAAGAGGGTGCCGGGCACGATCGTGTGCTTGACCAGCTGCTCGACTTCGTGCGCGACCGCGTGGAGTTTTTCGCCGACGAGCGGAATGCGATCGATGACGCCCTTCGCCAGGTCCTTCGCCTGCACGTAGCGCTGGCCCTTGATGATCTGATTCAGATAGCCGCTCATCGCGCCGACGTTCGTCGAGATCGACATGTCGTTGTCGTTGAGCACGAGGAAGAGCTTGCGCTTGAGATGGCCCGCCTGGTTGAGGCCTTCGTACGCGAGGCCGCCGGAAAGCGCGCCGTCGCCGACGACGGCGACCACGCGGTAATCCTCTTTTCGAAAATCGCGCGCCACCGCGATGCCGAGCGCCGCAGAGATCGACGTCGATGCGTGGCCGGCGTTGAAGACGTCGTACTCCGACTCCTCGCGTTTGCAGAAGCCGGAGATGCCGTCGTGCATCCGGATCGTATGGAAACGCTCACGGCGGCCGGTGATCAGCTTGTGCGGATACGACTGATGGCCGGTGTCGAACACCAGCTGGTCGCGCGGCGTGTCGAAGACGTAGTGCAGCGCGAGCGTCAGCTCGACGATGCCGAGGTTTCCGCCGAAGTGCCCGCCGATTTTCGAGACGACCTCGATAATGCGCTCGCGGATCTCCTGCGCGAGCTGGGGCAGCTGCGAGCGATCGAGCTTGCGGACGTCGGCCGGGGTATTGATCTGGTCGAGAAGACTCGTCATGTCAGGATTGCCGCTCGCAGATGTAAC
>DATIZY010000198.1:0-7681 GCA_035516895.1 Thermoanaerobaculia bacterium
ATCCACTTCGGCACGTCGGACGGGGTCCACGACTCGAAGCCTGCCAGCAAACGATCGGGGTCGGATTCGACGATCGCCATCGCGCGGTGCTGCGGGCGCACGAATCCGGACTCGACGCCGCGATCGATGAACGCGATCAGCGGCGAGAAGTAGTCGTTCACATTCAGAAATCCGCACGGCTTTCGGTGCAGGCCGAGCTGTCCCCAGGTCCAGACCTCGAAGATCTCCTCGAGGGTACCGAGGCCGCCGGGGAGCGCGACGAAGGCGTCGGAGAGCTGCGACATCATCGCCTTCCGCTCGTGCATGGTTTCGACGATGTGGATTTGGGTCAGGGCCCGATGCCCGACCTCGCGTTCCCACAACGCGCGCGGAATGACCCCGGTCACTTCGCCGCCGGCAGTGAGCGCGGCGTCGGCGAGCGCGCCCATCAATCCGACGCTTCCGCCTCCGTAAACGATGCCGATTCCACGCGATGCCAGAAGGCTGCCGAACGACTTCGCCGCGGAGGCATACGACGGATTGGCGCCCGAATTCGCACCGCAGAAAACACAGATCCTCATGCGCGGGATTATGCCGAAACTGCAATGAGTTAACCCCCGCGCATGCAGTTCCGTTACGACATCCGCAACGTGGCGATCATCGCGCACGTCGACCACGGCAAGACCACGCTCGTCGATGCCCTTCTCAAACAGGCGGGCGCGATCCGCGCGAACCAGCTGGTCGAAGAGCGCGTCATGGACTCGAACGACCTCGAGCGCGAGCGCGGGATCACCATTCTGGCGAAGAACACGTCGGTTCGCTACGTCGTGGGCGGCCGGCATTCGGCGACGCACACGCGCGGCGGACACGAGCTCCCGGCGGACTTCGTTCATCCGGGCGAGGTGAAGATCAACATCGTCGACACGCCCGGCCACGCCGATTTCGGCGGCGAAGTCGAGCGCGTGCTTTCGATGGTCGATGGCGTGATTCTGCTCGTCGATGCCGCGGAAGGGCCGATGCCGCAGACGCGCTTCGTGCTGCGCAAAGCCCTCGGCCTGCAGCTGCTGCCGATCGTCATCATCAACAAGATCGACCGCAGCGACGCCCGTCCGCAGCAGGTGCTCAACGAAGTCTTCGACCTCATGATCGAGCTCGGCGCGTCCGAAGAGCAGCTCGACTTCCCGATCCTCTACGCCAGCGGCCGCGCGGGATACGTGCGCACGTCGCTCGAGGACACCAACGACGACGTTCTCCCCCTGTTCGACGCGATCCTCAAGCGCATTCCGCCGCCGGTCGGCGATCCCAACGGTCCGCTGCAGCTGCTCGTCTCCGCCATCGACTACAACGATTACGTCGGCCGCCTCGGCATCGGCCGCATTCAGCGCGGCAAGATTCGCCACGGCGAGGATGTGGTGCTGATGCTGCGCGACGGCGCGCAGCAGAAAGGACGCGTTTCGCGCCTGACAGTCTTCGAAGGCCTGAAGCGCGAGGACGTCGAGGAAGCCGCGGCGGGCGAAATCGTCGCCGTCGCCGGTTTTGCCGAGGTGGAGATCGGCGAGACGTTTGCGGATGCGCTGGCGCCGGAGCAGATCGAGCCGATCGCCATCGACGAGCCGACCGTGTCGATGAACTGGCTGGTCAACGACTCGCCGTTCGCCGGCCTGGAAGGCAAGTACGTGACGTCGCGCAATCTCGCCGAGCGGCTCGAGCGCGAGACCCGAAAGGACGTCGCCCTGCGCGTCCGGGAGACCGAGCAGCCGGACCGTTTCGATGTCAGCGGACGCGGCGAGCTCCATCTGTCGATCCTCGCCGAGAACATGCGCCGCGAAGGCTACGAGTTCGCGCTGTCGCGGCCGCAGGTCATCCTCAAAGAGATCGACGGAAAGACGCTCGAGCCGTACGAAGCGCTCGTCGTCGACATCGAAGAGCAGCACGTCGGCACGATCATGGAGAAGCTCCAGGCACGCCGCGCGGAGATGACGGACATGGTCAATCCCGGCAGCGGCCGCGTGCGCATCGAATTCAAGATTCCGACGCGCGGCCTGTTCGGCATTCGCACCGAGTTTCTGTCGGAGACGCGCGGTACCGGGCTGCTGTATCACACGTTTCTCGAGTACGGTCCGTTTCGCGGCGACATCGCCAACCGCACGCGCGGCGCGCTCGTGGCGAAGGAAGCGGGCGACACGACGGCATACGCGATCGAGCCGCTGCAGGAACGCTCGACGATGTTCGTCCAGCCGGGGCAGAAGGTCTACGGCGGCCAGGTCGTCGGCGAGAACTCGCGCGAATCCGACATGGTCGTGCAGGTCTGCCGCAAGAAGCACCTCACCAACATGCGCGCGTCGACGTCCGACATCGCCGTGCAGCTCGCGCCGGCGCGCCTCATGACGCTCGAGCAGTGCCTGGAATGGATCGATGACGACGAGCTGGTCGAGGTCACGCCGGAGTCGATCCGCATCCGCAAGCGGATTCTCGATCACTCCGCGCGCGTGGTGGCGCGAAAGAGAGCCGCAGCGGCGGCGGTGTAAATCGTATAATTAACCATGCATAAATATCCGCTAGCCGAGCGTATGACGCCCGTGAATGCGCCGTCCGCTGTCAAGTGCTGTCACTGCGGCGCTGGAATCGTCGTCGGAAAGTGGGACCGCATGAACGGATTCCTGGTCGAGTGCCCGTCGTGTCACGGCTATCACGGACGCCGCTGGAGCGCACGCGCGGTGGGCGCCGTGAGTCTGTTCCTCAACGGCTTCAGCTTCTTCTTCACGATGCGGCCCGGCCGTGCGTTTGTCGCGCTGATCGTCTGGGCAGCGGCGCTCGATTTCCTTCTGCCGAGGACGGAGTATGCGGCGGACTGGATTCAGGCATCGGCCTTCATCGCGGCGGTGCTCGTGCCGGTCGTCATCAACATGGCGCTGCTGGTGCGCCATCAGATCGATCTGGACCGGCCGCCTGTCGCGGCGCGCGCGGCCTAACACCGGCGCGGCGCGGTCCGCCGCGATCTCGTCCGGCATCGCCGAACGTTAACGGCTGCAGCCGTTCCGCGCCGGCCCGACGCAGGTTCCCGATCGGGAGTTCCATCTCTGACAATCGTACGGACACTTGTGCACAGTCGAAGGCGCGCAGTCAGCCTCGATGATCGCGTCGCGTCCTCTGCAATTGCGTTTGCACGCCGCCGAGCTTTCCCTGCAGACCTTCTCCTCGGCCCGAACGCAGTCATCGCGGTCGCGTTTCTTGTATGCGAGGGACACCAGGCAGAAATCGCAGTCGGACATGGGAACGATCTTGCCGCGATCGCTCGGGCAGATCTTTTTTGCACTCAGCGTCCTTCTTGTCCATCTCGAGCTGAGCCGACTTGCAGGCCGACGGCGCATCCGCATGACATTGCGTCTGCGAAACGTCACAGTCGCCGTCGCATTGACCCGCGGCTTTTTCCAATGCGGCGCGGCAGCAATCCCGGCACGCGCGGTCTGTTTCGCACTTCCGCGTGCAATCCGAAAGCGTCATCGCTGAGAAAGCTGCAGGAACGACGGCGAACGAGAGAATGCAGAGAATCCAGGCCGCACGAGAAGCCAGCGGCGCCAGCCGCCTTGACCGCCGCCGCCGAATCGTTCCGGTCATCTGCAGTTCTGGCTATTCTTCTGAGGACCGATGCAACTCTTCGATACGCGGTCCCATACCTGGCAATTGTACGGGCACTTCTGCGGACGCTTTTCGCGCGGGCACTTACCCGAATGTCCGGATCCCACCCGAAGCAACCGCGCCGGCACTTCAAACCATCGTCCATGCACTTGCGCTGTTCTCTTTCGACACACCACGGCACGTCTTTGCATTAGGCCGGCGCTGCGTCAATGCATTTGGCCTGCGTCGTGTCGCACTGATCTAAACACGGCTTCGCGGCCCGTTCCTGTTGCCCTATGCAACACAAGGAACGACGGCTGGTACTCAAATGACAGTTCTCGACACTGCGAATACTTCTCCGCGAAAAGACCGGGGACGAACATGACGGCCAGGGCAAGGACAATCCAGTGGGCTCTCGTCATGTCCTCTCCCTCTTGTTAGGACCCCTTTTCTTTGCGTCTACTTCACTTCGTAGCCGCCGCTTCCGACGACGTACGTCTTTCCATCCGGCGCTTTGACCTTCGTTACGAACGTGCTCTTCTGCACCGGCGTGTCGGTACCTGGACGCGGCCACATGTAGTCCGCCCACCCGCCGCCCTCTTTTGCGGCGGCTTCACGGATCGCGATGCCGACGCTCTTGCCGTTCACGTCCTTGATCTCGTCGCTGTTTTTTCCGATGAGCGACGCATTCGGGTGGCAGAGCGTCGTGTTGTCCGGCGCGTCGACGAAGATGTAGTAATCGCCCGACCGCCACTCCGGTTTCGCAAACGCGGCGCAATCGGGGCCGTACCTCGCCACGTGCCGCGCCGCGGCAACAACGTACGCTTTGATCGCAGCGTGCGTGTTCTCTTTTGGTGTGAACGACTTCGCGCAAAGCGGGGCGGCAATCAGGACGAGAGCGGACAGCAGCAGCGGCAGTTTCCGGGTCATGGACGTTCTCCTTTCGGCAGAGCGGCGGCAGGGCCGCCGCACTCGTGATCAAACGGGTCGCTGTAATGAGTTCGGATTCTCGCCTGCGCGCAGCGAGATTTCCGCGCCCTCTTTTCCGAGCTCGAGACATTCGAAAAAATTGCGAACGAGCTGACCGAGGCGGTCACTGGCGATGTGGGCGGATTCGAGAGCGTCGACCAGCTCGCGTGCCAGCGCCGCGGCCTGATCGCGAACCTCCATCGCGTTCGGCGGATTGTCGTCGCCCGAAGCGTTACGAAACATGTACGACGAGAGTGCCTCCGCTCGATCGACCGCCTCCGGCGCGTCGATTCCCAGCTCCTCGGCGTACCGGTCGACCAGCGTGGCGATGCGGTCCGCGATCCGCCCGGCGTGCGGCAGATCGAGCGGGATGTCGAACCAGGCGTCGCGCATCGTCGGAGAGCTGAAATGTATCATTTCGCGTGCGCCTCTTTCTCGCCATCGCGTTACTCGTCTTCGGCGCGCTCAACTTCATCACCATCTTCGCGCTGCTGCGACTTCATCCGCGGCGCAAGACGATCGTGGTCGCGCTGGCGATCGTCTGCAATCTGATGTGGCTCTTCCTGCCGATTCTCAACGCGCGCACCGGTTTCTCCCGCCTCATCCGCGCGGTGTTGGGACCGCCGTGGTTCGCATGGCTCTGTTTTGTGCTCGTCTATCCCCTGTTTGCCCTGCTGTCGTATCTCGCCAGGTCGGTCTGGCCTTCGCGGATTTTTTTGTGGGCGACGCTCGTCGCGATTCCGGTCGGGGTGTACAGCGCGCTCGTTCCGATCGACGTCGAGCGCGTGCCGGTCGAAGTGCCGAACGCGCCGTCGACGCGTATCGCGGTCATCGCCGATCTGCACACCGGCCTCTTCACGCGTCCGTCGCGCCTGCGTCAGATTTTTGCGACGACCGCGTCGCTGAAGCCCGACGTTGTTCTGCTCGCGGGCGATCTCATCGACGACGATCCGTACTTCACGCCGAAGCTTCTCGCCGGCATGCGCGACTTCCCGCCGAACATTCCCGTCCTCGCGGTGATGGGCAATCACGAAATGTACGGAGCGCCGTACGAGTACATCGCGAAGATGCGCGGCGGTCGCGCGCGTCTGCTCGTCAACGAGGGGATGCCGCTGCACGGGCTGTGGATTGCAGGCCTATCGGATTACGCGGCAGGCTCGCCCGAGCTGCGGCCGAACTTCGACGCCGCACTCCGCGGGAAACCGGCGGGGATGATTCCGATCGTCGTCGCGCATCAGCCGCGCGCGTTTCCCGAATCGATCTCGCGCGGCATTCCCCTGACGCTCGTCGCGCATACCCACGGCGGGCAGTTCGGATTTCGCGCGCTGCACTGGTCGCTCGCTGGCCTCTTTCTGCCGTACCACATGGGCCTGTACCGCCGCGGCGCGTCGCAGCTCTACGTGAACACCGGCACGGGATTCTGGCTGCTGCCCTGGCGCATCGGCGTGCTGCCGGAGATCACTTTGATCGACTTGCGCAGCGTCTCGCCGCATTCGGCATCGATGCGCAATGTCGCGAGGTGATCGGCACGCGTCGGCCCGATGTTCACGATGGCGATCGGAATCCGCCGCTCGGCCGCGCGCCTGACGAAGCGGAATCCCGACCACACCTGCAGCGACGATCCGACGACGACGAGCGCGTCCGCTTCATCGAGCCGTTGCATTGCCACGGCGACCTTCGCTTGCGGAACGGTTTCGCCAAAGAAGACGACGTGCGGCTTGAGAATCCCGCCGCAACGTTCGCACGCCGGGACGCCTTCCGCGACGATCCGCTCCTGAATCGCTGCGCGCGCGAACTCCGCTCCGCAATCGACGCAGATGACGACGCGATTCCGCCCGTGAAGCTGCACGAATCGCCGGCTGCCTGCTTCGCCATGGAGATCGTCGACGTTCTGTGTGATGAGGAACTCGAGCGCGCCGCGCGACTCGAGCTCGGCGAGCGCGAAATGCGTCTCATTCGGTCGCGCGGCATTGAACCTCGGCCACACTTCCAGGCTCCGCGCCCAGTACGCCCGGCGCACGTCCTCGCTGCGCATGAATTCGCGGAAGTAGACCGGCTTGTGTCCGTTCCACACGCCGCCCGGGCTGCGATAGTCCGGAATGCCCGATCGCGTGCTGCAGCCGGCGCCGGTGAGCGCGACCAGCCGGCGCGATCCGGCGATGAAATCGGCGAGCGCGTTCATTGGATCGCGTAAACAACGCCGGTGGCCGTCGCCAATCCTCCGAGCGTGAATCCGATCAGCGATGGCCGCGTCTCCTGATGAACCTGCGGCAGCAAATCGGAGGCGCCGAGGTAAAGGAGGAAGCCGGCGAAGAACGAGAGCTGGAAGGCGACGATGCGCGGGTCGACGCGAAACAGACTCGCGCAGAATGCGCCGGCGACGGGCGCGATCGCGTCGACGAAGAGAAGCGAGCCGGTGCGCAGCGGACTGTTCTTCGTGGCGAGCATGAACGTCACCGTGTTCAATCCGTCGGCGAAATCGTGCGCGACGACCGCGAGGAGAACGACGAAGCCGGTCTGCGGGCCGGCAGTGAACGCCACGCCGATCGCCAGCCCGTCGAGAAGCTGTGAAACGAGAGGCCGATTGCGCCGACCGGGCCGACGTGATGGTGGTGGCCCGGCGCGTCGTGCTGCTTCTCGCTGTGAATGATCGTCAGTTTCTCCAGGAGAAAGATCGCCACGAAGCCGACGACCACCGTCAACATCAGCCCGCGGATGTGCAGGTTCTCGCGAAACGCAGCTTCGGCGACTTCCGGCATCAAATCGAGAAACGCGACGCCGATGACCGGCCCCGATGAGAACGCATGATGTAAAGGATGTAGCGCTGGTAGCGGAAGGCGAACGCGCCAGGGTCATCACGAACACGGAGATCGCCCAGAGCGCCGGCACTGCGCAAGTTTAAAGGACTTAGGACTCAGGACTTAGGACTCAGGACTTAGTTTCTCCGCCCCGAACCGAGGAACAGCGTTTCACTCCGCGGCGCGATAGTGTGAGGAGCGAATTCGACGCGATGTTAGGAAAGGACGGGCGTGACTAAGTCCTGCGTCCTAAGTCCTAAGTCCTGAATCAGGCGTTGCCCCGCTTTCGCCGCTGCGCGCAATCGATCGTCGAATTC
>DATIZY010000199.1:0-42011 GCA_035516895.1 Thermoanaerobaculia bacterium
GGCCAGAACCTTGCGGTGCTCATCGGGGCATGCGCCGGCTTCGCGTATTACCTGTCGCAGCGCGTGCAGGCGATACCGGTGAAGCCGCGAACGTACACGCCGGCGCCGGAGGAGACGCCGGCGAATTCGATGACGCACAACCTCGCGCGCGTCGCGGCGATCAAGAAAGCGCTCTCGACCGGAGCGCAGAACGACATCGACCGCTTGATCGCGCTCGCGGAAAAAGAAATCGTACGCGGCGTCAACATCTGCCCGCCCGTCGACTACAAGCCGGAGCACTCCGACCGCTACTGCGTGCGATGCGAAGGATTCGCGGAATGCACCGCGCGGCACTTGCGCCTGCATCGTCCCGAGCGCGTCGAGATCGCGACGAACGCAGTCACTGAGACGTAGGCGGCGGCTGCCCGCCGCCACCCCCGCCCCCGCCCCGTCGACGGCGACGAAAGCGGCGCCGCTTGCCGCCTCCACCACCCGACCCGTCCGGCCGTGGTTGATTCTGCCCGGCCGCAGGGCGGGTGGGCGGCGGAGGAGGGGATGCCGCCGATGATTGCGCCGCGGGCGGGCGGGTGGCGCCGCGACGGCGGCGGCGACGGCCGCGTCCGGGCCTGCCCTCGGTTTCGCGATGCTGCTGCGCGCGCGGATCCTGCTGCTGCGAACGCGTTTCGGGCCGCGGCGGCTTGCGCTCGCGCGAGAACTTCTGCTCGAACTCCTGCAACTTCTTCTGCATGAACTTGCGGGCGATCGACTCCTGCTTCACGTCGAGATCGGAGTGCCCGCAATACGGACAGCGCCGCCATCCTTCGGGATACGTTTTCCTGCAGGCGGAGCAGAGGATGCTCTTCGGAAGCGGCATTCTTTAGTTTGTCCCAAGCCGTATCGACGGCGAGGGATCTCCGGTGGCGCCGCGACTTCCCGTCGCCCGCCGTTTCTCGGCGACCTCTCCCCGCGGAGAGGTTGGCCCCGCAACGCGGGACCGGGTGAGGGGCGGGAGCGGCATGCCTGAATCGGCGCGCATTGTACACTTCCGCTCGTGGACGACACCCGCCGCAAGACGCTGCAGACGCTCATCGGCCTGGCCGAGGCGAGCAATCCTGCGGCGTGCTGGGATGATGCGCGCGCCGAGCAGCTGCTGCGCTCGCAGTCCTCGCCTGAAGAGATGCGGGAGCTCGGGATGAGCGAGGAGATGATCGCGCACGTGTTCGGCGCCGCCGGTGCGTTTTCGGTTCGCGTCGAGGCGCGATTCGAAGCGGCACACTTTCTGCGCGAGTACCGCGGCATCAGCGAGCCGCTGCATGGACATTCGTACAAAGTCGAGGCGGAGCTCGCGTCGAACAGCGGCGGCATCGATGCCGATGCGATCGCAGTCGATTTCGTCAGCGCGAAACAGAAGCTCGAGAGCCTCGCGAGAAAACTCGACTATGGCTGCATCAACGACGTTCCACCATTCGACGCGATCAATCCGTCGGCGGAAAACATCGCGCAGTGGTTCTGCCGCGAGCTTGCCGAATCCGTCGCAAACGAAAACGCAGTCGTCCGCGCAGTCACGATCTGGGAAGGGCCGGTGAACTCGGTGACTTACAGGCCGAAGCGATGAAGAAGCTTCCGAACCACACCGCGCTCAAGGAATGGGCATCGGCAATCGGCGCGCTCGGCCGCGGCGAGCAGGTCGTCCTCATCCGTAAGGGCGGCATCGCCGATCCGAAGTTCGGGCTCGAGGCCGATCGCTTCTATCTGTTTCCGACGAATTTTCACGAGGGAGGAACGGCGCCGTCCAAAGTTCCGATCTCGCATTGGTGCGAGGTGGTGCGCACGTGGGAGCTGCACGATCTCGAAGCGCTGCTCCGCCTCGAGCCGCTCGTGGTGTTCGACCGGCAGACACTCGAAACGCGCTACCGCTTTCGGCCCGATCAGGCGATCCACGTCATCGCCGTGCGGACGTTCGCTCTTTCGCGTCCGTCCTGGGTTCCGTTGACCGAAGCGTATGCCGGCTGCCGCAGCTGGATCAGCCTCGATGAGGAAATCGACATCGAAGGCTCGCGCCCGGTGTTGTCGGACGCAGTTTTGCAGAGCAAGATCGACGAAGTCGGTTCGAGACTGTCGTGGGAGTCGCTGGCATCATCCTGATGATCGCGGGCGGCGGAGCGATCGCAGTGATTCTGATGATCGTCATCGCCGTCGCGGAACGGAACGCAGGGGTCGACCCCGCCGCCTCCACTTCGATCGACCGAACCCGGCTGGGCGCTTCGATTCTGTTTCATCTGATGATCGCCGGAGGCACGCAGCCCGACGAAGCGCTGCAGGTGCTGCGGCGAGTTGGGCTTCTGTCGCCGGTCACGGCAGGCATCGACGTCGCGAGCTGGTGCGCTCGCTACGCGCAACTCGCCTCCGCGCAGCAGCGCGCGTGGCTCCTCGAGACCGCGGTGCAGATGGTCTCGGCGTCCGGCCGGCCGGTTCCGCTTCGCCAGTATGCCGTTCTGCTCGACATCAGCTTCTCCCTCGGATTTCAGACGGACGCGCTGGCGAAACTGCGCGAGCAATATGGATTCGATTACGTCGACCACGCGAAAGATGCGCGGCCGCGAAGCGCCGACCGCGCGCTCTTCGTCAGCGACCGCGGCGCGCTGCTTCAAATCCTCGGACTGGAATCGAGCGCCGACCGCCAGACGATCATTTCCGCATACCGCCGCCTCGCATCGGAGCATCATCCCGATCGCGTGCACGGCGAATCGGATGCCGCGCAGACGGCGGCTGCGGCGAAGTTCATCGAGATTACCCGCGCGTACGAAACTCTCATGGCGATTTACCGGGATTGACCTCTGGCCAAGCGGCTGCTAAACTTGCTGTGGGAATTTGGCCTGTTCACGGGTTGTTCACCAGCAGTTTGCCAGCGTTTTCCCTCCGTAGACCGTAGCGAAACTCGAAGAAACAACAGACTTTAGGACATTCGTGTCCGGCGCGGATGACGCGGCTTGGCGGCCGCCTCGGCGCCGCTCAGCAGTTCAACACTCTGGCCTTGCGAGCCGTAAGTACAAGGTCAAGAAGCAGTTCAAAGGTGCCGCCCGGAAAAATGAGAGGTCTCGGTAACTAATTTATTTGCTAATGCATCTAATCTGGAAGCGGCACGGTTCAAGCAAAATTTTTCAAGGCACACGGGAGAAGCAATGAAGAGCGCGGAAGCGTACGAGCATGAGCAGGGATGGGACTTCGAAAAGGCAGCGATGCCTTACGTCGATTCCCTCTACAACACTGCTTACCGCATGACCCGAAACAGCGAGGACGCGGAAGACCTCGTACAGGAAACCTATCTCAAGGCGTACAAGTACTACGACAAGTTCGAAGAGGGGACGAACTTCAAGGCGTGGCTCTTCAAGATCATGAAGAACACGTTCATCAACAACTACCGGAAGAAGAAGCTCACCCCTCACAAGATCGACTTCTCGGAAATCGAAGAGTCGTACGAGCGGGTCATCCAGAAGAACGCGCCCGACCTGATCAAAGATCCGGAGAGCGAGATCTTCCAGGACATGATGGATGAGGACGTGAAGCGCGCCCTCGACTCGCTGCCGCACGACTACAAGATGGTCGTCCTTCTCGCGGACATCGAGGGCTTCTCGTACAAGGAGATCGCCGAGATCCTCGACTGCCCGGTCGGTACGGTGATGTCGCGTCTCTACCGCGGACGCAAGATGCTCGAGCGCACGCTGCTCGAGTACGCGCGCAAGTACGGCTACATCCGCGGCCAGGCGGAGCCGGCGAAGATGCGCTCGCGCAAGGACGAGACGAAGGGCCGCAAGAAGAAAGAGCAGCCTGACGAAGAGACCGAAGTCGAGGAGCCCGAGGAGAACGAAGAAGAGGTTCTCTTCGCGGACGACGAGGACGGCGATCTCGAGCTCACCGACGACGAAGACGAGGAATTCGGAATCGAGTAACCAAGTTGCAGACGCGTGACAATGCTCTGTCGCGAAGTCAAACGCGTCGCTTACTTCTTCCTCGACGGCACTCTCGACGAGAAACGCAAGCGGGACTTCAGCAAGCACCTCAGGCTCTGTCCCGATTGCGAAAAGCGCACGACGATTCACCGGCGCATCCGAAACTTCCTCAAAAAACGTCTCGCGCGACTGCGCGCTCCCGCTCGCCTCAAGCAGCGGCTCCGGCGTTCTCTCCGTGCATTTGCCGGCTAAACGAAGAGCGAAGCCCGCGGAAGCGCCGCAGCGAGATCCGCTGATCCTCGTTTCCTCCAACCCCAACAAAGCCATCGAAGCAGAGCGCATCCTCGGGATGCCTCTGCTTCGCGTGTCGCTGACGCTGCCCGAGATTCAGGCCGCGGACGTCGAGGAGATCACGCGCTACAAGCTCGAAGTGGCGCGGACGAAGGGATATCAGCGGCTCATCGTCGAGGATGTCTCTCTCGGCTTCGACGAGCTGGGCAACTTCCCCGGACCGTACGTGAAGTGGCTGCTCGAGGCCGCCGGCGGCAAAGGCCTCGCCGCAATCGCCTACGCGCTCAACAACCGCGCGGCGAAAGCGCAGTGCTGCGTCGCGTACTGGGACGGCAGCGAAGGACACGTCTTCCTCGGCGAATGCGCCGGTGAGGTGCTCGTCCAGCCGCGTGGTCACCGCAAGTTCGGATGGGATGCGTGGTTCCAGCCGCGCGATTCGAGCAAGACATACGCCGAGATGAGCGACGACGAGAAAGACCGCGTTTCGCATCGCGGCCGTGCATACCGGCAGCTCGCAGAGCACCTGAACAAAGAAGGACAGCGCTGAGCCCGAGCGAGGACACCCGGCGCTGAGTCCAGCCGGCGTCGTCCGTACAAATCACTGAAAACCTGAAAGTTGCAGGCAGCCCTCTTTGGCAAGGTGCTTGAAATTACCTTCGTCACGCCGGTGAATCCGGCGCGCAGCAGGAAAGGACGCCCTATGTGGATATATGACGGCGAACAGTGGATCGAAGAGGGCGTGAACGAAACCGTGAAAAAGCCCGAAACGGCACCGCGTCCGGAGGAGATGTATCAGCCCGAACTGCAGGTGATCGAGATCATTCCGGTGCAGAAGCCGTTCTACGTTCCGCCTTACCCGATGGCGTGACGACCGACAATCGACCACAAGCGAAGCCGCGCGGCAACGCGCGGCTTTTTCATTTCAGGCCGATCTCGCGCAGCCACGCCTCGATCGCGGCGATCGCGCGATCGTTCCGGAAGTTGTACCAGGCGCGCTCGAGCGCACGGTCGCGCGCCAGCTCGCTGCGAAAATCCTCGGCGGACGTTAGGCGAACGCGAGCCCCGCTGTCGTCGACCGTCGCGATGAACGCGCGCCGCTCCTCGTCGGCCGTTCGACGCGACGGCACTCGTCGGTAGCGATCGCCGGGCGGCGGCTCGCGCGTGTCGATGACATCGCCCGTTTCGACGTCGAGAAAATGCTGGAAGTGGCCGGAGTCATCGAGGTACGCAACGGTGAGGCCCTCGAGATCGATGTTCTTCCGTGGAGCGCTTTCTCGAGCCGCTTCGTCCCGACTCGAGCCGGGGCTCCATGTATTTTTCGCGAGGAACTCCTTCTCTTTTTCCTCGCGCCGCCGGCTCCATCCCCGGATCGCCAGATGGATTTTTTGCATCAGTGTCGGCACGGATCGGATGATATCGTTTCGCGCCATGAGTCAGGACCGGCTCGGCGCCAGCCTGGACATCGACCGCCGATCGACTCTCGAGATCGTTCGCATCATTCAGGAGCAGGACGCGCTCGTCGCTCCCGCCGTTGCAGCCGAGGCGCAGCACATCGCGCATGCGGTGGACGAGATCGTCAATCGGATGCAGAACGGCGGCCGGCTTTTCTACGCCGGCGCGGGAACGAGCGGACGCATCGCGATGCTCGACGCCGCAGAGCTGCCGCCAACGTTCGGAATCGCCGGCTCGCTGGTCCGGGTGCTCATGGCCGGCGGCGAGCGCGCCTTTTTCGCCGCTGCCGAAGGGGCCGAGGATGATGAGGATGCGGCGATTGCAGCGGTGGAGCGCGATGTGGTCGCCGATGACGCGCTCGTCGGCATCGCCGCATCGGGCACCACGCCGTACACCGTCGCCGCCGTGCGCAAAGCGAACATGATCGGCGCCCTCACGGTCGCCGTCACATCGCGAGCCGATTCGCCGCTCGCGCAGGACGCCGACATCGCCATCGTGCCCGACACCGGCCCGGAAGTGATCATGGGCTCGTCGCGCATGAAGAGCGGCACCGCGCAGAAGCTCGTACTCAACGCGCTCTCCACCGCGGTCATGATCCGCCTCGGTCGCGTCTACTCGAACCTGATGATCGACATGCCGGCCACGAACGAGAAGCTTCGCGATCGCGCCGTGCGCATGGTCGAGCTCGCGGCCGGCGTGGCGCGGCCCGCCGCCGTTCAGGCGCTGCGTGACGCGAACGGCAGCGTGCGCGTCGCGGCGGTGATCGCGAAAAAGGGAGTGCCGCCCGACGAGGCGCGCGCGCTGCTGCAATCGAAACCGCTGCGGGAGCTGCTGGAATGATCCAGCTGTGGGGACGCGCATTCGTCGCCGGGGCGATTCGCGACCGGATGCTGATCACGATCGAAGACTCGCAGATCGCTGAGATCCGCGAGGCGCCGCAGGCGCCGGGCGACGCGTCCGTCGTACACGATCTCATCGCTCCCGGATTCATTGACATCCACGTTCACGGCGGCGACGGCGCTGATTTCATGGACGGAGCCGAGGAGGCGGTGGCGCGCGTGTCGTCGTTTCACGCGCGCAACGGAACGACGGCGCTCGCGGCGACGACGCTGTCGGCATCGCACTCCGACATTCGCGACGCGGTGACCACCATCGCCCGCGTCTCACACTCCTCGCGGCAGGCCGCGGAGATCTGCGCGATTCACCTCGAAGGTCCGTACATCAGCGCAAAACGCGCCGGCGCGCAAAGCACCGACTCCGTTCGCCCCGCCGACATCCAGGAAATCGCGGCGCTGCTGAACGAAGCATCGCATCTGCGATGGATCATCACGCTGGCGCCGGAGATCGAAGGCGTGCGCGCGCTCATCGAGCACTTCCGCGGCCGCATCATCTTCTCCGTCGGCCACACATCGGCGGATTACAGCGAGGCGGTCGCCGCGCTCGAATGGGGCGCGACACACTTCACGCACCTCTTCAACGCGATGACCGGAATGCACCACCGCGAACCGGGCGTCGTCGGCGCCGCGCTGGTTTCGATCGCCGCCACGGCCGAGCTGATCGCCGACGGCCTTCACGTCCATCCGGCCGTACTGCGCGTCGCGACGCTGGCGATGCCGAACCGCATCGCCCTGATCACCGATGCCGTGCGCGCCGCGGGCATGCCGCGCGGAAATTATAAACTTTATGATCAACAATTTTCGGTCAGCGAAAGCGGCGGCGCACGCCTCTCGGACGGCACACTCGCCGGAAGCACGCTGACGATGAACCGCGCCGTGCAAAACATGGTCGAGCTCGCGGGGCTGCCGATCGAGATGGTCCTGCCGATGGCCACAGAAGTCCCGGCGCGGATCCTCGGCATCGCGGATCGCAAAGGGCGCATCGCCGCGGGATATGACGCCGATCTCGTCGTGCTCACGCCGAAGTTCGACGTGTCGCGCGTGTTCGTTCGCGGACGGGAACTGAAATGATCGCCACAGAGGCAGAGAGAGCACGGCGAATCTCTGTGCCTGCTGTGCCTCTCTGGCGAATATGAATTGGGAAATCACGAACGATTACGACGATCTGTCGCAACGCGCCGCGAACATCCTCCTGGACGCGATCAGCGCCGATCCGAAGCTCGTCCTCGGCCTGCCAACGGGCAACACGCCCGTCGGCATGTACGACCGCGTGGTCAAAGCGTGCAAGCGCCACTACCGCTGCTTTCGCGATGTAGTCGCGTTCAATCTCGATGAATACGTCGGCATCCCGCGCGATCATCCCGGCAGCTATTTCACGTTCATGCAGCAGCACCTCTTCGCGCACGTGGACATCGAGCCGAAGAACACGTTCATTCCGAACGGCCGCGCACCCGATCTGAAAGTCGAATGCGAGCGCTACGAGCGCCTGCTCAAAAACGCAGGCACGCTCGGCCTGACATTCCTCGGCCTCGGATCGAACGGCCACGTCGCCTTCAACGAGCCCGGCACGCCGTTCGATTCGCGCACGCACGTCGTCGCGCTGTCCGAATCGACGCGACGAGCGAACGCCGCGTTTTTTCTCGACCAGCCGGTCCCCACGCACGCGATCACGATCGGTGTCGCCACGATCCTCGAATCGAAGCGCATCGTGCTGCTCGCCAGCGGCGCGAAGAAGAAAGACGCGATCGCGCGATTGCGCTCGGGCGACGTCTCCGTCGATTTCCCCGCCTCGGCGCTTTGGAACCACGCCGACGTCCTGGTGCTCGTCGACCGGGCCGCGGCGTAGGTCGAGCTGCGCTCGGCCGTCACGGCGCTGTCGTGCCCTTCAACGACGCCGCGAACGACGCACGACCGGCACCATTCTCGCTACGGCCCCGCACGGCATGCGCGTCGTGCGCGACATCCTGATCGTCGTCGTTCTCGTCGTGCTTCTCTGGTTCACATACCGCGTGTTCGCGGTCTACGAGGTGCGTCGTATTTGCTGCCGGACAGTCGGGCGATCGACGCGTTTGCCGATGCCGTGCGCCGCGGCGTCGATGTGCGCGTCATGGTGCCGGCGGCGTCAGCGACGGAGAGCCCGATCGTGCAGCACGCAGCCATCACATCTACGGGCGTCTGATGCAGGCCGGTGTGAAGATTTACGAGTACGAGCCGACGCTTCTGCACCAGAAAGTCATCATCGTCGACGGCGTCTGGTCGTGCGTCGGCTCGACAAACTTCGATGACCGCTCGTTCGAGCTGAACGACGAGATCAGCATGGGCGTGCTCGATCCGGTTCTCGCGGCCCAATTGCGCGCGGCCTTTGCAAACGACCTGCGCAGCGCGACGCGGCGGACGTACGCGCAGTGGAAGAACCGCCCGCTTTGGCACCGCCTCATCGATCAGCTAGCATACTTCGGCAGATCGGAGTTCTGATGGGGTCAGACCTTAAATCTTAAGTTTTCCACGCAGTGTAGAGGATTCACGAAGCACTCTCTCAAGGGCGTAGAAAACTTAAGATTTAAGGTCTGACCCCCACTATGGTCACTCTTCCGGCAGAAGGACGCTGGTCGCTTCGGGCGCTCTCCGACGATGACGCCGGCCCGGCGCTCGCCTTCCTCCGCCGCGATCCGCTCATCAACGTCTATTTGATCTCGCGCCTCCTCGAGGAGCGCTTCGTCTCCGCGACGCAAACGGTCGAAGTGCGCTACAACCGCGACATCGTTCTCGTCGCTTCGCTCGCGACGAACGTCGTCATGGCGAGCGATCGCGATGCGCCCCAGGAGATCACCGACGCCGCCATCGCGATCGTCGCCGAGCGCATCCTCACCCGCATGCTTCCGGTGCGCGCGATCATCTCACCGGCGGTCCTCGTCGATGCCCTCTGGCGGAGACTGCATTCACTGCTCGATCCGCCGACCGTCGTGCGCATGAGCCAGCCGGTCTACGCAATCAGCGGCCGCTTCGATTTTCCCGACCTCCGCGAAGCCCGCTTCTCCACGCCCCGCGATCTCGATGCACTCGTCCCAGCATGCGCGGCGATGCACAAGGAGGAGGTCGGCATCGATCCTCTCGAGCGCGACGCCATCGGCTATCGCGAGCGCATCCGCGAGCTCGTCGAGAAAAAGCGCTCGATCATCCGCGTCGACAACGGCCACATCGCCGCGAAATGCGAGTTCTCCGCGGTCACCCCTGACGCCGTGCAGCTGATGGGCGTGTGGACGGATCCCTCCCTGCGCCGCCGCGGCTTCGGCAGGGCCCTGCTTCGTGAAGTGTGCGGACACCTTGCGCGAAAAGGAAAAAGCGTTACGTTGTTCGTCAATGATTTCAACCGCCCCGCGATCGCGCTCTACGAATCCCTCGGCTTTCGTCAGATCGGAGTCAATCGCGCGCTCATTTGGTGAACGTACACATCTTTCGACCAACGGCCCGAACATTGCAGCAGAATCGCTGCAGCCCACGTGCGGCCGCGGTCAGAGCGCGGTCCGGAGCTGTGGACACGGAGGGAGACGATGCCCGAAGTCGGCACGGTGAAGTGGTTTAACAACGACAAAGGCTACGGATTCATCAAGCGAGAAAGCGGTGAGGACGTGTTTGTCCATCACAGCGCGATTCAGCAGGCCGGATACCGGACGTTGAACGAAGGCGAAAAGGTCGAGTTCGACGTCAAACAGGGACCGAAAGGATTGCAGGCCGAAAACGTCCGCCGCGTCGAACACTCGGAACAGGCGGCTTCGTAATTCCTACTCAGCGCTGGGGCCGAAGCGAGCCATCGCGCAAGCCCCGAGCGTCCCCCCAAGGGCGAGCGCCGGAAGTGCCTCGCCCTGACCTTTCAGGATGAAGAGCGCCGCGGCGACTCCACCGGCGATGACGATGAGCGCGCGCAGAGCCAGATCCTGGATGTCGAACTTTGCCACGGGGGGACCGCTAACGGTCAGTATAGCCGACGCAGGGCCGGCTCTCGGTTCGGCCCGCCGGCTGAGAGCCGGCGCTACATCCTCTCCGGCACCGGAATGCCCAACAGATCGAGCGAGGCCATCATCGTTCGCCGGAACACTTCCGCACATGCCGCGCGCCGCTGCCGTTCGGCGGCATCCGGTTCATTGAGGATCGGATATTTGTGGTAGAAGGAATTGAATTTCTGCGACAGCTCAAAGAGCTCGTGCGTGATCACCGACAGCTCGAGCGAATCGACCGCGCGGCGCACGGCCGCCGGTAAATCGGCGCTGCGCCGCACCAGCTCCCACATCTCGTCATTGAGCCCTTCGTGCAGGGTGAGAGCGTCGAGCGACTTCGCTTCCAGCCCCGCATCGACACCGCGCTCCCTCATCTTTCGAAAAATGTTCTGCACGCGAACCGTCGAGTACTGCAGATACGGGCCCGAATCGCCTTCGAACGTGAGCGCCTCGCTGAAATCGAAGGCGATCACTTTGTTGCGCCCGTACTTCAGCATGAAATAGCGGATCGCACCGATCGCGATCGTGCGTCCGAGCTGCTCGATCTCCTCGTCGCTCAACCCCTCGCGCTTGCTCCCCTCGCGCACCGCTTCCGTCGCTTTCGACTGCAGCGCGTCGATGAGATCGTCGATCTTCACGCCGACGCCCTTGCGCCCCGACATTTCGATGAACGGCCGCTTGCGATCCTCGTCCGAGATGTCGACGCCGAGGGCCACGGCGGTCTCGGGAGTGAGGGCGACCATCTCGTACGAGAAGTGGATCGAGTTCTCCGCCTCGCGCACGTGGCCTAACAGCCGCAGGCCCTCGCGGACGACGCGCTGCAGATACGCCTGGCGCACGTCGATCACATTGAACACGCGCACGGCGCCGCCGAACCTCGGCGCATCGGGCGATCCTTCTCCCGCCGTCGTTTCCCACAGCACGCGGCCGTCGGGATACGACGAGAATTTCCGGTATTCGAACGTGCGGTCGAGCAGACCGAACTTCCACATCTGGTACGCGATGTCCTTGCCGGTGTACGTCACGGTACCGTTCGAGCGCACGAGGATTTTGTCCGGCTCGTTCATGCCCTCGAACTCGGCCGACTCCTCGAGCTTCATCACCCAACAGCCTTTGTGCTTGCCTTCCGTTTCGAGAATCACCGCGCCGGAAGATTTGAGCAGCTCGAACGCGCGCTCCCAGAAATGCGCGGCGATGATGTCGCTCTCTTTCGGCAGCAGGTCGTATTCGATGCCGAGCCGCAGCATCGTCGCGACGTGGCGCTGAACGATCGCGCGCGCGACGACCGCGGCGACCTTCGACGTGTCGCCCTCGCGATGCTCGATCCGATGCAGCGTATCGCGCCGCCATTGCTCCCCTTCCGGGTGTTCGGCGTAGTAATTCGCCATCCGCGAATAGAGGTCCCAGCAGAAATAGTCGAACTTCGGATCGGCGGCGCGCTTGGCAACGGCGGCCGAGTCTTCGTTGAGCAGATGCTCGAACGCGACGACGACATCGGCGACCTGCACGCCGGTGTCGTCGATGTAGTTCTGCGTCTCGACGTGGTTGCCGAGCCACTCGAGACAGCGCACCAGCGTGTCGCCCAACACCGCGTTGCGCAGGTGGCCGATGTGCGCTGCTTTGTTCGGATTGATGTTCGTGTGCTCCACGATGATCCGCTCGCCCGCCGACGGCGGAAGGGCCATGATGTTGTCGAGGTGCGCGGCCGTGAACGCGCCGCGATCGAAGCGGAAGTTGAGATAGCCCGCCCCTTCGATCGAGACCGATTCGACGAACGGCTTCGGCAGCGGCAGATCCTTCGCGAGAGTCTCCGCGATCTCGCGCGGCTTCCGCTTCAGCGCTTTGGCCAGCTCGAGACAAAGCGGCGTCGCCAGATCGCCCATCGCCAGCCGCGGCGGCGATTGCAGCACGATGCGATCGACCGCGTAGCCGAAGAGCGTCAGCACGCGCGAGCGCAGCGTTTCGGTCAGTTGTTCGGTGATCTGCTCGAGAATCATGTCAGGCGTCAGGCGTCGGGCGTCGGGCGTCAGGCGTCAGGCGTCAGGCGTCAGGCGTCAGGCGTCAGAGACTATCGCACTCCTGAGGTTTGACGCCCGACATCGGACGGCTGCAGCAACGACTGCGCCGTCATTTCCTTCGGCGCGTCAATACCCAGGATCGCGAGCATCGTGGGGGCAACGTTTTCCAGTGCGCCGCCGCGCCTCAGCGTGCCCAATCGTTTCTTCGGATCGAAGAGAATCAGCGGAACCGGGTTCGTCGTATGTGCGGTGTGCGGCTGTCCGGTTTTCTCGTCGAACATCAGCTCGGCGTTGCCGTGATCGGCGGTGATCAGCGCAACGCCGCCGGCTTTTTCGACCGCGCTCAGAATGCGATCGATCGCTTTGTCCGTCGCCTCGACCGCCTTGATCGTCGCGTCCATCACGCCCGTGTGACCGACCATGTCGGGATTGGCGATGTTCATGATGATCACGTCGTAGTTGCGCGACTCGATCTCCTTCACCACGCGATCGGTGAGCTCGGGCAGCGACATCTCCGGCTTCTTGTCGTAGGTCGCGACTTTCGGCGACGGAATGAGCACGCGCTGTTCGCCGGGCGATTGCGCATCCGATCCGCCGTTGAAAAAGAATGTGACGTGGGCGTACTTCTCGGTCTCGGCGATGCGCAGCTGCTTGAGGCCGGCGTGTGACAGGACTTCGCCGAGATGATTTTTCACTTCGACGGGCGGGAAGAGCACCGGCAGATGGAAATCTTCATGATATTGATTCATTGTAATTAGTTTTGTTTTTGGCCGCACGGCACGTTTGAATCCGGCGAAGCCGTCGTCCTTGAATGCGGCGACGATCTGCCGCATGCGGTCCGCGCGGAAATTGAAAAAGATCAGCACGTCGCCTTCCTCGATCCGGCCGCGATGCGAGCCGTCCGGCTGCACGACGGAGATCGGCTCCATGAATTCGTCGGTGACGCCCTGTTCGTAAAAGCGCCGCAGCGTCTCGATCGGATGCTTTGTCTCGGTGCCGACGCCCAACGTCATGAGGTCGTAGCCGCGCTGGACGCGCTCCCATCGCTTGTCGCGGTCCATCGTGAAGTAGCGGCCGATGATCGTCGCGAGATGAACGTGCGGCTTGTCTTTGAGGAACGCGAGCAACTCGTCAAGATACTTCTCCGCCGACTTCGGCGGCGTGTCGCGGCCGTCGAGGATCGCGTGGACGAAGATCTCCGGCGCGCCGATCTTCAGCGAGGCTTCGACGAGCCCGTACAGATGCGATTGCAGCGAATGAACACCACCGTCGGAGAGCAGGCCCGCGAAATGAATCGCGCGCGCGTTTTTCATCGCGCCGATCAGCACCGGATTCTTTTCGAGCTCGTGCCGTTCGACGGCCTTGCTGATCCGAACGATGTCCTGATCGACCACGCGTCCCGCTCCGATGTTCAGATGCCCGACCTCCGAATTGCCCATTTGTCCGGCAGGAAGGCCAACCGATTCTCCCGAAGCGTCGAGCGTCGTCCACGGCATCTCGCGATAGAGGCGGTCGAAGCGCGGCGTCTCCGCCTGCGCGATCGCATTGAATTCGCGCTCTTTGCGGCAGCCGAATCCGTCGATGACGATGAGGATCAGGAAGGGGCGCGTCGAGCCTGGCACGGCCGCGCGACGATAACAAAGAACGGATGAAGGATGAAGGATGAAGGATGAATCAGGACATCGATTCAGCCGAAACCATGAGCGCGGAACAATGAGCGCTGAACCGGGTCATCGTTCGCTCATCGTTCAATGCTCAACGTTAGGTGCTTTGCTTCTCTCTCTTGAAGACCATACCGATGTGATCGGTTGCGCCCGTTTTGAAGTTGATCGAAGTGATCGACACCAGCTCCCATCCTTCGTCGCCGAGGCGGTTGAGCTCTTCAGCGCGACGGGGATCCATTGAGTAATTCTCCGACCGGACGTTGATGATCTTGTATTCCCAGGTCTTCATGGGGCCGCCCCTCCCGGCTTGCTGAATGGGTTTGACCGAAGTCTATCAGAGAGAAGGACAGAGAATTCAGGACTTAGGACTTAGGACTCAGGACTTAGGACTCAGGACTCAGGACTTAGGACTCAGGACTTAGGACTTAGTAGTGAGGACTGAGGAGTGAGGACTGAAACTCAGGACTGAGGACTGAGGACTGAGACCCCCGCCCAGATCCTTCGCCGTCTTCGCCGCTCAGGCGGAGGGTGGGTGGGCACTCAGTCCTAAGTCCTAAGTCCTAAGTCCTGCGTCCTCAGTCTTTCCGCTCCTCCATTTCACCGCTTCCTCGGGCACATCGGTGATGACGCCGGCGCAGCCTTCGTCGTAGAGCCGCTGCCAGTCGTGCGGATGATTCGGCGTCCACGGCACGACTTTGACGCCGTCCAGCGCGCGCACCATGTCGGCGGAGACGTGGTGGTAATCGGGGAAGACCCACGTCGCGCCGAGTTTCTTCGCATAGCGCGGCAGGTCGTAGATCACGCCCGAAATTGTGAGGCCGAGCGGAAACGCGACGTCGCGTCCGGCGAGAGAGGCGATGAGCGCGTGATCGAACGACGCGACGACGATGTTGCTCCACGCGCCGATCTCCTCGAGCAGAACGTTCTCCCATCCGCCGAGCTTCACCTCGAGGATCATCGTGCCGATGCCGGAGAAGCGCTCGAGCGCGCGCACGCGCTCGGCGGGAAGCTCATCGGAGCGGAGGCTCTCGACCGGTTTGCCGTTGACCTCGTCGTCGTGAAAAAGGACGGCGACGTTGTCGGCGAGCAGCCTCAGATCGGTCTCGAAGCCGTCCGCGCCGGCGCGAAGCGCCTCCTCGAACGACTGCAGCGTGTTCTCCACGCACTTCCGCGGGCTTCCGCGATGTCCGAAAATCAGAAAATCATCCATGTGCTAGAGTGGATAGCAAACAAGTCGGAGCAGAGGTTCATGGCCAAGCGAATCCTACTCGCGGATGACAGCATCACCATTCAGAAGGTGGTCGAGTTGACCTTCTCGGACGGTGACTACGAGGTCACCGCGGTCAACAACGGCAGCAAAGCGATCTCGAAGCTCTCGGAGATGAGGCCGGACATCATCCTGTCCGACATCATCATGCCCGAAAAAAACGGCTACGAGGTGTGCGAGTACGTCAAATCGCATCCCGAGTACAAGTCGATTCCGGTCATCCTGTTGACCGGAACGTTCGAGCCGTTCGATCCCGACCGCGCCGACAAAGCCGGCTGCGACGCCGTGGTCACGAAACCGTTCGAATCGCAGAGCCTGATCCACAAGGTCGAAGAGCTCATCGAAAACGCGAAGTCGCAGGCGCCGACGGATCGCAGTCAGGCGCTCGCGGGCGGCGAATTGCCTTTTGCCGCCGCGCCCCCGCCCGTCCCGCCGCCGCCATCGGATCAATTCTCGACCGGCACGTTCGAGTCGCAGGACAACGTCTTCGCAGGATCGGCGCCATCGTTCAGCGCGCCGCCGCCGGCCGAGACTCCGTTCGCCGAGCCGCCGGCGACCACCGGCGAAACGCGCGCGTTCCCGAAGATGAGCTTCGAAGAAATGAGCAAACCGGCCGAAGCGCCATCGCCGTGGGCCGAAGCGCCGGCGCCCGCCGGCGGCGAGACGCGCGCATTCCCGAAGATGGGATTCGAGGATCTCAACAAGGCCGCGGAACCGGCGCCTCCCGCCCCGACATCGGGCGAAACGCGCGCATTCCCGAAGATGACCTTCGAAGACGTCGACGCGGCGCCCGCGCCGCAGCCCGACGCGCGCCCCTCGTCGCCGTGGGACGAAGCGCCATCGGCGCCCAGCGGCGAGACGCGCGCATTCCCGAAGATGAGCTTCGAAGACCTCGACAAAGCCGCGCCACCGCCGGAGCCTCCTCCGGCGCCGTCGACTCCCGCCGAGCCGCTCGAGCCGTCCTGGAGCTCGCTCCCCGCGGCAGAGCCGTCGCCTGCGCCGATGTGGGAAGAGCAGCCGGCGTTCAGCGGAGAGACGAAAGCGTTCCCGAAGATGACCTTCGAGGACCTCGACAAGGAAATGCCCCCCCCACCCGCGACGCCGATTCTCAGCGAGCCGCTCGCGATGCCGGAAGAGCTGCCTCCGACACCCGCACCCCCGCCCGCAGCTCCGGCTGCCAGCGCGTCGGGCGCCGAGCTGAGCGAAGCGGAGGTCGATCGCATCGCGCGCCGCGTCGTGCAGCTGATGGCCGATACCGTCGTCCGCAACATCGCATGGGAAGTCATTCCCGATCTCGCGGAGATGGTCGTCAAAGAGCGCATCCGCCAGCTCGAATCGGAGTAACGTTCACCACAGAGGCACAGAGACCACAGAGATCTGTGTCCTCAGTGTCTCTGTGGTGAAAATCTATACACGCACCGGCGACAAAGGCGAGACATCGCTCTTCGGCGGCGCGCGCGTCCCGAAGGACGATCCGCGGATCGAAGCCTACGGCACCATCGACGAGCTCAACTCCCACCTCGGCCTCGTCCGCTCGGCATGGCCGCAATCGCCGATTGACGCGGAGCTCGATCGCGTGCAATCGGATCTCTTCGACGCCGGCGCCTTTCTCGCCGCGCCGGGTGATTCGCGATTTCACGGCGTGGCAGCCGACCGCATTGGCGCGCTCGAGCAGGCGATCGACGCGATGGAAACCGAGCTGCAGCCGCTCAAGAACTTCATCGTTCCGGGCGGAAGCGAGGCCGCGTCGCGTCTGCACGTCGCGCGCACCGTTTGCCGCCGCGCCGAGCGCCGCCTCATTGCGCTTGGCGAAGCGTCGAAGGAGATGGAGACGACGATCGCGTTTCTGAATCGCCTCTCCGATTTTCTCTTCGTCGCAGCGCGCCTCGCGAATCGCAGGCACGGCGTCGGCGACACGCTCTGGTCGGCCCGCTAATCGGCGGGCGCGGTGCGACGACGCGGCGCGCGCGCCGAGTTGCGCCACGCGGAGACCCACAAGTCGCGCGTGAACGAGGCGCCGGCAGCGAGCCGGCCGGCGGCGAACGCTTTCGCGCGCGGCGAGAGCGGCCGAAAGATGTCGAAGCCGCCGTCGCGATCGATGTCGTAGATCTCCCGGACGAGCGCATTCGATCCGCGAACGAAATCGACCGCGCTCGCGAAATAGTCGGTGCGAGGCTCGACAGGCGCGAGCCGCGGAGTGACATCGCTCAGATCGATGACGTGCGAGACGAACTGCGTCTCGAAGCGGAAGTGCGTGTCGCAATCGGTCGGATAGTGATCGGGATTCGGCTCGACCCATCCGTTGAAGTTGATGGTCGTGTGATCCGGATTCGACGCATCGCCGGCGAAGTGACCGAGGATCGCGGCGATGTGGATGATGTCGTGCTCGATGTACGCGCGCTCCGGATCGCGCGCAAAGCGCCACTGCCGGAACTCGTTCGTCAGCTGATCGGTGAGCTCGGCGATGGTCCAGGGGAGAAATCCCGATTCGCTGTTCGTGATGCCGTGCCGCGCCAGCGTGCGCGATGTGTAGAGCAGGTCGATGAATTTGTAGCGGTCGGGAGGAAGCTTCAAACCGGCGACGAACTCGTAGTCGAGGAAATGATTCGGCGGATTGAACGCGTCGAGCGAAACGCCCGCGCCGCGCCAGCGGTCGGGATCGTAGGCCAGGAAGACGAGCTCCGGATAGGCGCGATAGAAAAACGCAGGCATGTCGTTCGGCAGTCCGAACGTCGCGGCCTCGTTCGTCAGGTAGTGACCCTTCTCTCCCCACGCGAAGAGCGGTAACGGCAGGAGGAGAACGGCAACGATGAGGGTGAGCTTTTTCACGAGCGACATTCTATGATGCACGCTCAACCGCGAGGAGACCGATGACCCACCGAAAGATCGCTTCGATCGTGATTCTTTTTCTTCTTGCAGCCCCGCTGTTCGCACAACGAATCGCGACGGGCGTGAAACACGTGAAAAAACCGGCGGATACGGGCACGTACACGATTGTGTTCGATCCGACGCCAGTGGGACAAACAACGACGCAGGATTGCTACTACAACTGCTTCTACCTCACGAACGTCGATCAGTGCGACTACTCGGGCACGATCACGCTCCTGCAGTCGGCGACCGCGCCGTTCCGGACGATCAACCTGCGCAAATCGACGATCACCGCTCCCGACTGCAACGGCACGCCCGTGTCGCTGCCGGTGACACTGAACTCCGGCGAGGTCCTCCTGCAGGATTTCACCTTCTCGCCGACGGCTCCCGGATCGTTTCAAGGTTCGGAAACGTACAACCTGACGCCGACGAACTCGCCGAACCAAGTGTTCTCGTGGATTCTGCAGGGGACGACCGGCGGCGCACCGAGCGTCGTCTCCTTCGCCGCAGTGCCATCGTCGATTACGCCGAATCAGCAGACGACGCTCACGTGGGTCACGAGCGGCGCGACGACGGTTTCGATCGACAACGGCGTCGGGCCGGTGGGGGCATCGGGATCTGTCACGGTCTCGCCGTCCTCGACCACGACGTACACATTAACAGCAACAAATAGTGTATCGAGTTCCGCCGCGACGGCAACGGTCACCGTCATCAACACGCCGTCCCTCGCCATCTCCGCGCTGCCGCGGCCGATTCTGCAGCTCGCGAACACAGGCGGCACCAGCACGAGCTTCACCGTCACGAACAACGGCGGCGGATCGACGAATGTGACGCTGTCAAAAACCGGCCCGAACTTCTTCACCCTCTCCCCGACCTCCTTCACCCTCGGTGCCGGCGCCAGTCAGGCCGTAACCGTCACCGCCACGGCCGAAGCGGCCGGTGCGTTCGAGGGGACGGCGAACGTGAGCGGCAGCGGCGTCACCGGGCAACTGCAGGTCGCGATCAAGCTGCTGTCGACGTCGCCGCCGAACGGCACGGTCAAAGCGCAGCCGGCGACGAATCGCGTCGACACGAGTCAATCGACTTCCGGCACGGTCAGCTTCACCAACAGCGGCAACGCGGCGCTCAGCGGCGTTCTCGTCTCCGACGTTCCGTGGATCGTCCCGCAAAGCGGCATCGTGACGATCCCGCCGGGCGGGACAGCGACGTTCACGTTCACGATCGATCGAACGAAGCGCATCGACAGCGGGATCGGATCGGCGACCGGCAGCATCTCGCTGATCTATCTGAGCGGCGCGGCCGGAAAAACGGGAGCACTCGACGCGACGCAGCCACCGTCGGTCACCACCGTCGCGGTCGTCGACACGCCGCCGCTCACGGTCGGCAGCGCTGCGCCTCCTCCGCTTTCGCCGGGAGAAGTCGCACTGTTCGTTCCCGGCGTCGGCCACGTCGCGGGCAGCGTCGGCACGTTCATCTCCGATCTTTCCGTGCTCAATCCGCCGGGGAATCCGCAGGTGAGCGACATTCGTTTTTACTACAGCGGTCCGTCCGGAACACAGAAATCGACTTCATTGCCGTCGGTCAGCAACGTCAGCGTCTCGCTTGCCGATGTCGTGAAGAACGTCTTCGCGACCGATTCGCAAGTTGGCAGTCTTCAGGTTCGATCGGCGAGCGCGGCGAAGCTGTCGGTCAGCACGAACATTTTCAACTCGAGCAATCCGGCCGGAACGTACGGCACGTCGATTCCGACCTTCCGCTCCGATCGCGGCGTCGGCGCCGGCGACCGCCTCGTCATCACCGGCATCCGCCAGGACCCCGGCGCGCACACGAATCTGTTCATCCAGGAGACTGCCGGCATCGGCGTAACGGTGCAGAGCGAATTCCTCGACCAGAACGGAACGACGCTCGGCACGCGCTCCGATTCCGCGGCCGCGTTTGCGCTGACGACGATTCCCGCCGGCTCCATTCCCACGGGGACCGTCGTGGCGATCATGACGAACACGAGTACCGGCAACGGAACGTTCCTCGCGTACGGCACGCCGGTCGACAACGCGAGCGGCGACGACTGGGCGATCGCGGACTGGTCGCGCGTCTACAACTATTCCGGAGGCGATCCGGTCATCATTCCCGTCGCGGGCGTCGCGCCGGGCGCGAACAATTCGCTGTTTCGAACGGACGTCACGATCACGAACACGGGGACGGCGACCGGCAGCGGAACGCTGAAGTATTTCCCGCGCGGCGGCACAGCGTCCACGCGGACGATCACTCTGGGCGGCCGGCAGTCGATGATTCTCAACGACGTCGTTGGCAACTTCTTCGCCGCGCCTCCGGGCGTCGGATATCTGTCGTTCACACCGTCGTCGGGAACGTTTGCGATCGCGAACCGGACGTACACCGGCTCGACGAGCTCGGCGGGAACGTACGGTTCGGCGACGCCCGTTCTTCCGGCGAACGGTTCGCTGACTCTCGGCGCGTTGCGGGCGATCGGATCGCTGCAGGACGCCACGGCGACGACGATCGGCGCCGCGACTCCCGCGACGTTCCGCACGAACTTCGGCATCGTCGAAACGAGCGGCAATCCGGCGACGGTCCGCGTGACGCTGCGGTTCAGCTATCCCTCCGGGCAGAAGCTGCAGGCGTCGGGTTCGGCGTTCAAGGATTACCCGCTCGGTGCGAATGAATTCAAGCAACTCAACAACGTGGCATCGGAGATCCTCGGCGCCGGCCGCGCCACGCTCGGCGATCTGCGCGATCTCGAAGTCGACTTTCAGGTCGTCAGCGGCACCGGCGCCGTGGCGGTGTACACATCGTCGATCGACAACGGAACGAACGATTCGATTTTGAGGACGGAGTGATCAGATTTTTTTCTTGATTCGACCATGACAAAGATTGAGCTCAAACCGATCGGATTCGTGCATAGCGACTACACCGACACCAAACAGATCCCGAAAGGCCTCGGCACCAAACACGAAGCCGAGGGCATGATCGAGGTCCTGCCGGAGTTCGAGGCGGGACTGAAAGACATCGAAGGCTTTTCGCATCTCTTCGTGATCTGGCTGTTCGATCGCTCACAAGGATTCGAGCTCGCCGGAACGCCGCCGTCGGACAATCGGGAGCACGGCGTCTTCGCCACGCGCTCCCCGCGGCGGCCGAATCCGATCGGCCTGACGGTCGTTCGCCTCGTCGGCCGCGAAGGCCGCCGCCTTCGCGTGCGCGGCGTCGACATGCTCGACAACACGCCGGTGCTGGACATCAAGCCGTACCTGTCGAGCGTCGCGGACAACGAGTTGCGCCGCGGCTGGCTCGCGGAAGCGGAAGCACGGCAGAAAGCGTGAGAGCGCTCGCGCCCGCGGGAACGCGGAGGCCGACGATCTCTTCGATCCCATCCCGCGGCCGGCGCGGCGACGTTGCGGCACGCCATTGGGATTTCGGACATCGCCCGCCTCTACAATCCATTGCGTGTGGCTGAATGCCGCTCCTCTCGATTGGACAGCCGGCGCCGGGCGCCCGCCGGCGCCCCGGCCCGGGCAGGTGGACGTCATCATCCCGATCTACGGCGCGGCCGGTGCGCTTCGCCTCTGCCTGGAGAGCGTCTCCGCTCACACCACCGCGCCGCATCGGGTGATCCTGGTGGTCGACGGCCCGCAGGGCGAGGCAGTCGAAAGCGTCATCGGCGCGTTCCCGAGCGCGATCGTGATTCGAAACCCGCAACGCGCCGGCTTTGCGGAGAGCGTGAATCGCGGCATGGCCGCGACCGGAGCCGACGTCGTGCTCCTCAACAGCGACACGATCGTGACCGCACGATGGCTCGAAAAGCTCATCGATGCGGCATACGCCAGTGGGGACAACGGCACGGTCACTCCTCTGTCGAATCACGCAACGCTTTGCTCCGTGCCGCGCGCGTTTGAAGAGAATCTCATTCCGTCCGGATTCGACGTCCCGTCGTTCGCGAAACGGATCGAGGACGTCTCGACGCGAAGCTATCCACGCCTCCCAACCGGAGTCGGCTTCTGTCTCTACATCCGCCGCGCGTTGCTCAACGACATCGGTCTCTTCGACTCGCGAACGTTCGCCGGGGGCTATGGAGAGGAAAACGACTTCTGCATGCGCGCTCTCGCGCACGGCTGGCTACACGTGGCGGACGATGCGACGTTCGTCTACCACGCTGGCCACAGCAGCTTCGCCGCGTCGCGCGTCGCACGGCAACGGCGAGCGCGCGCCGCTCTGGCAAAGAAGCATCCCCGCTACGACGCCACCATCGCCGCGTGGATGCGAGCGGATCCACTCGCTCCGGTGCGCGCGCGAATCAACGCGACGTTCGTCAGGCCGAATGCGACGCAGGACCGCCTGCGCATCGCTCATCTGGTCCACGGCTGGCCGCCGTTTCAGCATGCGGGAGCGGAGCTCTACGCGTACTGGCTCGCGTCGCGACAGCGCGAAACGCACGATGTCGTGGTCTACGCGCGCGCATCCGATGCGTCGCGCGCCGAGCGCGACGCGGTGGAGCTGCTCGACCGCGGCATTCGCGTACGCCTGGTGACCAACCTCTTTACCGCGCGCGATCCGTTGCGCCGAAACGCGATCCGCGATCGAGCGCTGGAGCGCGACTTCGAGCGCTTCCTGCGCGAGGAGCGTCCGCAACTGCTCCACGTGCACCACCTCGCCGGACACACGTTTTCGCTCCTGGAGGTCGCGCACCGCCTCGGCATCCCGATCGTGATGCAGATTCAGGACTGGTGGTTTCTCTGCGCGCGCGTGAACCTCATGGATCGAGAGGGAAAGCGCTGCACGGGACCGGGGTTCGAAAAATGCGCGCGCTGCGCGACGCTCACGAAGATCCCGCCCGCCGCGCTGACCAACCGCATCGTCCATGCGCTGCGCCGGCGCGCCGCACGCGCGGCGCTCGACGCATGTGATGCCTTCGTCGCGGGATCCGAAGCCATTCGCCGCGACTACGCCGGTCACGTCCCGCGCGCCAGGCCGTTTCATGTCATTCCGTACGGCGTCGCGATCACAGCAGCGAGCGTGAAGCGTCCTCCTGTCGGCCGTCCGGTCCGATTCGGCTACGTCGGCTCGATCGCTCCGCACAAAGGAATTCACATCGCCGTCGAGGCGATGCGCGGCATCGCGGCCTCCGATGCCAGCTTGCACATCTGGGGCGACAGCAGCGCGTTTCCCGAGTACGTGGCCTCCATGCCGCACTCCTCGAACGTCGTGTTCGAAGGACGTTTCCCCGAGGAGGACAAATCGCGTGTCTACGCCGGAATGGACGTCCTGATCGTCCCGTCCATCGGGTTGGAATCGTTCTGCCTTGCGGCGCGCGAAGCGATGGCCAGCGGCATTCCGGTCATCGCGTCCACCGGGGGCGCTCTCGATGAAATGTTCGAGCCCGGCGTTTGCGGTGATTTCTTCCCTCCGGGCGACGCCGCGGCATTGCACGACATACTTCGGCGCATCGCGCAGGATGCGTCGATCGTCGATCGCTGGGCCGAGCGCATCCCCCGGCCCAAAACCGACGACGTGCATGCCGGCGAAATCGAGAGCGTCTATCGCTCGGTGCTGGCGGAGCGCCGCGGATGATCCGGACTGTCGCTCGCGTCGTTCGAGGCGAAGGGACCGCGTCCGCGATTCGCAGGAGCGGCGAACGCATACGCGAAGCCGTCGCGCATGCCGCGATGCGCACGGCCGGCGTCTTCGCCGGGCGTACTCAGGCAGAAATCCTCAATGTCTGCGCGGGCGGCATCTCCCCGCGCAGGGGCGGAGTCGCAATCCAGCTCGTCGCACGCCTCCGCGAAGAGTCCGCGAGTCGTATCGTTGCGCTGCTCCATCCGGGCGGGTTGCGGCTTTCCGCTCCCTTTCCGCATGTGCGCGGAATCAGGAATCTCCGCGAAGCTCTCGCGATCACCGGCGCCCGCACGGCGCACTTCGAAGGGACGAGCGATGTGCCTCTCGGGACGATCCTCGAGCTGATCGCATCGGGCATGCAGGTCGTCGTCAGCGTGCACGACTTCTCGCTTTTCTGCGCGCGGCCGCATCTGCTCGAGGAGCCGATGCAGCAGTTCTGCGGCTACTCGCTCGATCTCGATCGCTGCGATCGTTGTCTGCGCCCCGCTCAGCACGCGCCGAGCGCACAAGCGGAGCGACGCCGCCTCGCTCGCCGCGTTCTCGAAACGGCGACAGCATTGGTTTTCCCGTCGCGGTTCATGCTCGAAAAACATCGCGAGCTTTTTTCGCTTCCGCTGCCGCACGCCGCGGTGATCGAACCCCCGTGCACTGGGAGAACGCACGAAAGCGCCGGCACATCGATCGCGTTCGCCGGCAGCGTGCAACGGCACAAGGGTGCGCATCTGCTGCCGGAGATCGCACGACTGCTCGCCCTGCGCGATCTCGGACTGCACGTCTTCGGAGGAGGAGACGCGGATCTGCTGCTCGCCCTGCGGCGCCTCGAAAACGTCTTCGTACACGGCTACTATCGCGCCGGAACTCTTCCGATGCTGCTCGAACGGCATCGGATCGGGCTCGTGCTTCTTCCTTCGATCGTGCCCGAAGCGTACTCGCTGACGCTCAGCGAGACGTGGCTCGCCGGCGCGATTGCGACGGCATTCGACCATGGCGCAATCGCCGAGAGGATCCGGCAAAACAAAGGAGGATTCCTTGCGCCGCTCGACTCGGGCGCCGCTGGTCTGGTCGAAATCATCGATCGTTGGAAACGCGATCCAGCGAGCCCGCGCGCCGAACATCCGCCGGCAGCTCCCCAAAGTTCTGCAAGCGCGACCGTGGAAATCTACCGCCGATGTGGGGCGCTTCCCGCGCATTAGAATGCCTCGCGGATGCCGAGCAACCACGCCGCCGGGCGGCGGCGAGTCGATCGCTGGCGCGAGCTGAGCCTGCTTGCGATCGTTCTCGCCGGGGCGGCGCTCATCCCTCTGGTGTTCGTCAGCGACGCGACCGACGGCTTGCGGCTGCCGAAAACACTGCTGCTTCGCGCCGAGGGGATCCTGCTCGTCAGCGTGGTGTTGGCGGCGCTGATCTTCGGGGATTCTCTGCGCGTGAAGTGGCGCGATCCCTGGCTTCTGCTACCGTTCGGCGCATTCCTGATCTTCCTTCTCGTCACGATCACTTCGACGAAGCCCGTTCTCAGCATCGACGCACTCGGTACTGCCGCGGCTTCACTCGTCGTTTTCCTCTGCACGATGCTTGCGGCGGCGCGGCGAACCTGGGCGCTCGTCGTCATCCCTCTCGCGTCGGCTGTCCTCAACGCGGCGCTCGTCATCGTCGAGGAGTCAAGGCTCTGGATGCCGTTCGGGGTCCGACCCGACATCCCGCATCACCTGCAATGCACGGCTCTGATCGGCAATCCGAATGAGGTGGGAGCATTTCTGGCTGCAGCCGCGCTCGTATGCGTGGCAGCCATTGCAGCCGGCACGCATGCGTCGCGACGGCTCGGAATCGTGATTGCCGCGGTACTGATCGCGGGATTGATCGCCTCCCGCACTCTGACCGCAATGGCGGCAATCGCCGCCGCGGCAATCGCCGTTCTGATCCTCGATTCGTGGAAGAACGCTTTTCGCGTGGCGGCTGCCGGCGTCGCAATCGCGGTCCTGGTGATCGCGTTTGTGGGACCGCTGCGCCAACGCGCGGCGAACATGATTCGCTGGCTGAAGGCCGGCGACTACAACATGCTTCTTACCGACCGTCTGACCCCATTCGCGTCGGCATGGTCGATGTTCGCTGATCACCCGCTGACCGGCGTCGGTCCCGACGCATTCGCGTGGCAGTATTACGACTACAAGCTGCAGGCCGAAATGCGACATCCCCTCCTCCGCCGCGCCTACAACCGCGGCGTCAATTACGGCGAGGTGCACAACGACCATCTGCAGGTGCTCGCCGAGGGCGGTCTCGCCGGCTATGGCGCCTTCGCGGCCTTGCTCGGCGCACTCGGCTCCATCTCCTTCACGATTCCAAAAGATGCCGCCGACCCGTTCCAGCGTTTTGCGCGGCATCTGGCGTTTCCGCTGGCCGCCTTCTGGGTCGTTTTGTCGCTTGCGCAATTCCCGCTCGAAACGACGGTCGTGCGCGCGTTCCTGATGCATTTTGCCGCTCTTTGCGTGGCCTGGCGGAACGGATGAAGGGAGCGATCCTGTCCGGCCGGATCGCCGCGGCGATCCTCCTCACATTTGCGACGTGCTATGCATTGAAGCGCTGGACGATCATGCCTTTGCGTTGCGCACGCGCGACGTGGCACGGCGAACAGGACCTCGAACGGGCGGAGCAGCAGAGCGACGCATCGCAGAGGCGCGTCGCCGCCGGCATTCGCATGGGGCTGCGCGACTGCGAAAGCGTCGCCAACGAGGAGCTCTTTTCGACCCTGGCCGAGGCTTCGGACGCGCTCGGCGATCCGAAGTCCGCGATGGTTGAGTATCAGAGAGCGCTCCAATTCGACCGGCGTCCGGAGATCTATTTCGCTCGTGGCATGAGCGCGCTGACCGCCCTCGACCACAAGGCAGCCATCAAAGACCTCGCCATCGCATGCGCGTTCGCCCCGGCGCGGCTGGCGGACATCCCGTACGAAGGGATCCGGCGTGAAGTGAGACAACGGGTGCTGGCGTCTTACGGCGACGACTGGTTGCGCTGAACGCGCCAGAGCTGAGCCGCCGAATCCTCGTAGATCAATTCCATCTGCCCGTCCGGACGCGGCGGAAAACAGACTCGCTTCGCGACCAGATAGCATCGCGCGTCGATGCGCCGCAGCCGGGCCGCGATCGCGGACGTGGTTCCCGCGCCGGTCATCATCCGATCATAGGAATAGGGTCCGATCAGATCGCCCAGAAGCTTGCCGCCCGCGTAGTACTTCAATTGTTCGGCGCCGTAGACGTACACCGTTTCACTCTGCGCGCGCTCGAGCGCAGCGTATTCGGGTATGTGCTCGCGTAGAAACGATTCCCGCGCATCCGCGGTCAGCGGCGGCAGGCCTCGCACCGCCAGCGCGTAACCCGCGTAGAGGATGGCGATCCCGACGCCCGCGATCGCGAGCGCGCTCGCGCGTTTTCCAAGTGCGACGGCAGCGACGATGCTCAGGAGCGGAAGCAGCGGAACCAGATATCGAGAGTCCTGAGGAAGACTCGAAAAAACGATCGCGTAGGCCACCACGATCGCAGCGACGTAGCGCGCGCGCACGTCGCGGATTGCCGCCGCGATCAACGTCACGACGATCACGACGAGAAATGGTGTGAATGGCGGCTGCTCGTTCACGCTGCTGCGCGCGAACGTCACATTCCAGACGAGACGCAACGTTCGCGTCACTCGAACAGCGAGCGCCGGCTCGGGCATCGTGATTGCCCATGCGCTCGCACCGAAAAGGCTCGGGAGGAACGGGAACAGCGGGTTGCCGCTGTTCGCCGCGATCCACGCGGTCGTCGGAAGAGCAGCGGCAGCCACGCAACCCGCGAAAATCGCCGCCAGCCTCATGCTGCGGCGCCAGTGCCATACGACGATGATGCCGGCGGCGACGGCAAAAAAACCGCCCAGGTATTTGACGCCGCAGGCCGTACCGAAGAAAAGCCCGGACCACGCCAGCATGACGCGGCCCTCGACGCGTGCGCGATCGAGGCAGTAGAACCCGGCGGTGACGAAGAGAGTCAGCGCCGACTCGACATATCCGATCGTCGCCAGATGGATGACGATGGGACTGCCGATGAAAACGCCAGCCGCCAGCGCGCCCGCGGGCGCCGCATAGCGCCGGCCCCAGTCGAGCAGCAGGGCTGTCGTGATCAGCATCTCGGCGAGAGAGACGAGATGCGTCGCTGCGTCTCCCGCCGCAAGAAAGAGCGGCACGCACAACAACTCGTGCATTTGCGGGAACACAGGAAAACGAAGATCGATCAGAAACCGCAGCTGCCCACCGCTCGCGAGCGCGCGTACGAAAGGAAGGTGATAGGTGGTTTCATCAAACGCCAGGGGCGGGCGAAGCGCCATCACGAATGCGGCGGCCAGCACGACGCCGCCGGTCATCGCGATCGTCCTCGATTCGATCCTCGGAATTCGCAGGCCTCGCACGATGCCGCCCGCAATCGCGATCAGACCCAGGACAACGATCGCCGGACCGCCGAGCTGCCCGACAAGCGCGAGCAGGAAGAGCGTGTGACCCCAGAGTGCGAAGCCGAGGGCGGAGCGAAGCGCCAGGTTTTCATGCGATCCGACTGCCAGCGTTCCCGCGGCTGAAACCGCCAGCAGAACCGCCGCGAAGAGCAATGCGTGTTTGAAAACGAAGAGCAGACCGACGATCGACAATCGTCGCTTATCATGCGCGAGATTCGATGAAAACCGCTCTCATTCTGGGAGTATCCGGACAGGACGGCGCCTACCTCGCGCGATTCCTGCTCTCGAAAAACTATGCCGTGCATGGGACGTCTCGCGACGCCGGCCGGCACGACTTCAGCCGCCTCCGAACCCTCGGCATCCGCGAGCGCGTCGTGACACACACCGTCTCGGAAACCGGCGAAGCTCTACCCGCGGTCATCGAAACGCTGCGCCCCGACGAAATCTACAACCTCGCCGGCCTCAGCTCCGTCTCCCGCTCCTTCACCGATCCGCAGGCGGCGTGGACATCGATCGCTGACGCACAGATTCGCCTGCTCGACGTCGTGCGCGCGATCGTTCCGGCAGCGCGCGTCTATCACTCAGCGTCCAGTGAGTGCTTCGGGAGCCTCGCGCTGAATTCCGCCGCGGACGAGCGAACGCCGTTTGCGCCGCTGAGTCCGTACGCGGCCGCCAAGGTCGCGGCCCACAACGCGACTGCCGAGTTTCGCTCCGCGCACAGCCTTTATGCATGCTCGGGCATCGTGTTCAATCACGAGTCGCCTCTTCGCGGCGAGCCGTTCGTGACGCACAAAATCGTGTCCGCGGCGAGCGCGATAGCCGCAGGCGACGCGAGCGGACAGCTGGCGCTCGGCGACCTCTCGGTCTCACGCGACTGGGGCTACGCGGCGGAGTACGTCGAGGCAATGTGGATGATGCTGCAACAGCCCGAGCCGGGCGATTTCGTGATCGCGACCGGCGAGAGCCACACGGTGGAGGAGCTGGCCGCGGCAGTGTTTGCGGAGTTCGGGCTCGATCATCGCCAGCACGTCGTCGTCGAGGAGACGTTCAGACGCCGCGCAGAACTGCGATACAGCCGCGGCAATCCCGCCCGCGCGCGCGAGGTGCTGGGATGGGAGGCGCAAACGAAATTCGGCGCCCTCGTTCGCCTTCTCAGCGAAGCTGCCCGGCGCGCGTCCTCAGCGGCCCGCGCCCGCCAGTGATGCCGCTACCGCGCGGAACATCAGGCGGACATCGAGCCACACCGACCAGTCGCACATGTACATGAGGTCGTATCGAAGCTTGACCTCCGGCCGCGTGTCGTATTCTCCCGAGACCTGCGCCAGACCGGCGATGCCGGGCCGCACCAGCGAGCGCAGGTCGAAGTCAGGGAGGTCTTTCAGAATCCTGGCCGTGAGCTCCGGCCGTTCCGGCCGCGGACCGACAAGGCTCATCTGACCGGAGAGCACATTGATCAGCTGCGGCAGCTCGTCGACGTGATACCTGCGCAGCAGGGACCCCACGCGCGTGACGCGCTCGCTGTGCGGCGGCGATCGTCTGCCATCTTCGTGCACCTCGGGATCCGCGGACCCGCGCATCGAGCGAAACTTCCACATGCCGTAGGTCTCGCCGTGGAGTCCGACGCGGCGCTGACGGACGAGCGCGGGACCACCGTCCTCGATGCGGATCGCGGCCCAGGCAAGAACCCACAGCGGCGCGCTGACGAACATCAGCAGCGCCGTACCGACGAGGTCGATCGATCGCTTGACGGCCGCACTGACACCGTAGCCGCAAGACGCAGCGACCTCGACCAGCGGCTGGTCGCCAATCCATCCGCGCGTCCGCGAAGCCAGAAGAGCATCGACGTGCGAAGCCAGCATCAGAAATCCTCGCGCGCCGCGGATGCGCAGGAGCTCCAGCCGAATGCGCGGGTCTGCGTCGGGCGAAACGAGAATGACTTCTTCGACGGAGCGGAGATCGGCCTGCACCGCGAAGTCGCTCAGCTGATCCGGACGCGGGCGGCAGACTTCGCTCACACGCACGCGCCGGTCGCCGGAGAGATGCAGCCCCGAAATCGCCTCGACGACATCGCGAGCCTCGCCGACCAGAATCGTCTCGCGGGTGCGGATCGGAGCCACGAAGCCGAGAAGGTGACGCCACAAGGGAAGCACGGCGATTTCGAGAATCGGAACGGCGAAGATCACGGTGCGCGGCAGCGGGCGCACGAGAGCCGCTCCGCCGATCGCAATCAACGCGGTGTGAATGACGGCGGCCGTGATGAACGAGGGCCGCGTTCGCAGAGCCATGCGATCGTCGTAGAAGCCGCTCAAGGCCAGCGCGACATTCAGCGAGACCGCGAAGAGAGCCATGTTCGGAAGATCGAGAGCAAACTTCTCCGGCGGCAGCAGCGGGATGAGCGCGACATCGACGTGCCGGCGCAGCTCCACGACCACCCAGAGGGCCCACCAGCCGATGAGAAAGTCGCCGGCCGCCAGAGCGGCCAGTCGCAGTAAACGCTCGAGCGATTTCGGCCGGATCACGCTGCCGCCTCGCGCCGGAGCACGATCGCCGCGAGCCGGTCCTGCGACACCCGGCGTGCATAGTGGATCTCCACCGCCCGGCGCAAAGCCGACGCCATCGCGCCACGCTCGGTTTCATTCGAGAGCACGCCGATCGCCGCCGCAGTGATCCCGGCAGCATCATTCGAGGTCGAGACAAGCTTCGCCAACGGCTCGAGTCCGCGCACGGCTTTGCTCGTCGCCACGATCGCGCACCCCGCCTCCGCGGCTTCGAGTATCTTCGACGGTTGTCCCGTCCCGTAGCGCAACGGGACGAGTGCGATTTTGATCTGCCGTGCGAGCGCAGCGATGTCGGGAACAGGCGACCACACGCTGATGCCCTCGCGGCCGTCCATGCCTCGAATTGCGTCAGGCGCATCGGCGCCGGCGATCAGCAGCCTGGCATCCGGACGGGCCGCGCGAATCGAAGGCCAGATCTCGCCAGCGAGCCACTCGACGGCGTCGCGGTTCGCGAAGTAGCCGAGTCGCCCCCAGAATCCGAAGTCAAAAGAGCGCGGCCCACCCGATAACGGGGCGATGCGGACACCGTTCGGGATGACGACCGCATTCAGCTCCACGGCGTCCTCCGCGCTCACGACCAAAACGCGGTCGTAGGCACGGACGGCCGACTCTTCCACACGTCCGACGCGTTTCGATTCCGCGCGCCAGAACCAGCGCATCCACGGCGAGCTTTCGCGCGAGCGCTCCATCATGCTCCGGCGCAGCGAGTCGATGGCATCGAGGACATGCAGTCCGTCCGGAAGATGCTGCCGTACGCAGGGACCGAGACGCGAAAGCAGAACGATGCTCGCATCGAACGATCCAAGATCGCTGCGCGCCCGCGCGATCGCACCGGCCCAGTCGAAAGGTGCGGCGAGGAGCGTCTGCAGCGGATCGCCGCCGATCACGCGCAGCACGCCTGCGGCGCAGCGAAACGTGGAGCGCGCTGCCGGATAGAAGCGAAAATGGGGAGCGTCAGTCGGGACGCGGCCCGCGGGCGCCACGAGCGCTACGTTCGCTTCGTGTTCGAGCGCCGAGAGCCAGACGTTCGCGCGAAGGCGGTCGCCGGTGAACGCAGGCCAGGGAAATCTGGCCGACAGCAAAAGCACATTCATGGATGGGGCGTTCCGGACGCCGCTTATCATAACGGGCTCGTCACCAATGCGCATTCTGATTTTGACTCCGCGACTCCCGTGGCCGCCGGAGGATGGCGGCCGCCTCGCGATGGCGCGGCTCGCGGAGTCGCTCGCTGCCGCTGGAGCCGAGGTGGCGATTCTCTCGCTCAATCCGCGGAAACATCGCGGCGTTGCGACGGGACCGCTTCCGATCGAGGCGATCGACATCGACACCTCGCGCCGGCTCGCTCCCGTGCTGCGCGCGCTCTCCGGACGGATGCCGTACGTCGCCGCGCGATTCGTGTCCGCCGATTTTCGCGACGCAGTGCAATCGACCGTGCGGCGATTCGCGCCCGACATCGTGCAGATCGAGAGTCCTTTTCTTCTGCCGTACGTGAACAGCGTTCGCAGCATGAGCGGCGCTCGCGTCGTGCTTCGGTCGCTCAACGCCGAATTTCGGATCTGGGAAGGACTCGCGACACGCGAACGCGCGCGCCTCCGTCGCCTCGCTCTCGGGCACGTCGCGGCCACGCTGCGGAGGTTCGAACGTACATGGATGGCGAAGGTCGACGCGATCGTGCCGATCTCGGAGAGCGATGCCGCCGATTTCCGCGCGCTCGGCGTGACGCGGCCGATGCACGTCGTGCCCTGCGGTGTGAAACTGCAGCCGGCAGCGACGGAAGCGTCAACACCCGCGACGGTGGGCTTCATCGGCTCGCTCGATTTTCTTCCGAATCAGGACGCTGTTCGCTGGATCGTCGAGGAGATCTGGCCGCGCATCTCGAGCGATTTGCCGTCCGCACGTCTTGCGATCGCCGGAAGCTCGGCTCCGCCATGGGTGGAGCGGCTCGCTCGCGAGTGCGGCGCTGACTTTGCGGGAAGCGTCGCCGATCCGGCGGCTTTCCTGCGCTCGAAAGCCGTCGTCATCGCGCCTCTTCTCGCAGGCAGCGGCATGCGCATCAAGGTACTCGAAGCGATGGCTCTCGGAAAACCGGTCGTCTCGACGACCATCGGCGCTGCGGGAATCGACGTCGAAAACGGCGCAGACATTGTGGTGGCCGATGACGCAGACGCGTTCGCGCGCGCCGTCGTTCGGCTCCTGCACGATCCCGAAGCCGCAGCGAAGATCGGAGCGGCGGCCCGCGCCAAAGTTGCATCGCGCTACGACAGCGACGCGCTCGGACGCGGTCTGTTCCGCTTTTACCAGTCCTTGCAAGCGAGTTCAGCCTAGAATTCGACTCAATGCTGCTGTCGGTCGTCACTCCCTCCTATCAACAGGGACGCTTCCTCGAACGCACACTCGAGAGCGTGTGGGCGCAGAATCGCGGCTCTCTCGCAGGCGCGATCGAGCACATCGTCATGGACGGCGGAAGCACCGACGGCACGCTGGAGATCCTCTCGCGCTGGAACGGCAGAATCTCGTTCACGAGCGAGCGCGATGGAGGTCAGGCGGCGGCCATCAATGCCGGTCTGGCGAGGGCAAGCGGCGAGATTCTCGCCTATCTCAATTCCGACGACGTCTACTACCGAGATGCTGCGGCCGCGGCAGTCGCCGCGTTCGAGCGCGACCCTTCCGCGGATGTCGTCTATGGCGATGCGGAACTGATCGACGACGCCGATCGCTGCATCGGCCACTACCCGACCGAGGATTGGTCGATCGAACGTCTGAAGGTGTTCTGCTTTCTCTGCCAGCCGGCGGTCTTCTTCCGGCGGAGGGTGTTCGAGCAATTCGGCCCGTTCGACGCCCGGCTCGCCTACTCCATGGACTACGAATACTGGCTGCGCCTCGGCATGCGCGGCGTGCGCTTCGTCCACATTCCCGTCCGCCTGGCCGCGTCGCGAGTGCATCCGGCAACGAAGACGCGCCGCAGGCCGGCCGAAGCGGTCGAAGAGACGAATACGATGCTCGAAAAATACCTTGGACGCGTTCCCGACAGCTGGCTCTGGAACTACGCATATGCCGTGCAGGACCAGCGCGGCATCGCGCGCACGTCGAGTCTAGGCTACCTGACTCGAGTCGCTCTGCTCAGCATCGGCGCCGCGTTTCGCTGGAACGGCTATCCCTCGATCTCTCTCGTTCGGACGCTCGCATCGTGGTTGGTCCGCGGCTCGTCCACAGTGCGTCCCCAGGCAATCGACCATGCGTGAATTTCTCGCCCGGCATGCGTTCGTCGGCGAGCTCGTCACGTCGACTCTGCTGGCCCTCGGCGTGTACGTTGTGTGTGCGGCCATCATCCTCGCGGCCGAGCTGCTGCAGCGCCGCAGCATGAGCGTCTACGGCACGCGCAGCGCTCTCAACGACCTCGCCTACGCCGTCTTCTACAAGTGCAGCATCTATGACCTGCTCGTCGCGCCGTTCTTCGCGTTCCTTTCGCCGCGCCTGCAGTTTCTCAGGCTCGATCTTCTGCGTTCGCTGCCGTCGCTTGCCTCGCTCATCGTGTGCTGGATCGTGTTTGATCTCCTGAACTACTGGATCCATCGAGCGCAGCACGCAGCGCGGCCGCTCTGGGCGTTCCACAGCGTGCACCACGCCCAGAAACATCTGACGTTCCTCAGCGCCAATCGCATTCACGCCGTCGAACAGCTTTCGGTGAGCCTCGTGATGATGGTGCCGGCCTTTTTTCTCGGCCTTCCGCAACGGCTCTGGCTGCCGCTCCTGTTTCTCCAGGTGTTCAGCGAATCCATCCAGCACGCGCAGTTGACCTGGACGTTCGGTCCGTTGCATCGCCTGCTCGTGAGCCCGGCCTTTCATGCGGTCCATCATTCTGCCGATGCCCGCGAATACAACGGCAATTACGGGCGCGTGCTGTCGATCTGGGACGTCCTCTTCGGCACTCACGTGCGGTCGGAACGGAGCGAGCGGGAGTACGGCGTCGAGGGGATGGAAATCCCGGAGAGTCTCACCGCCCAGTTCCTGCATCCATTTCGATTTCTCGCAGACCGCTCATGACCGATCCGCCAGACGGCGAATCGCGCGGACGAGTGCAGGCGTCGACTCGTCGCCGCGGACTGCGCCAACAGCGATTCTGCCGAGCGCCGCGGCAATGAGAACCATTCTGGCGACGACGCCCCATCGCCAGCCGTAATAGCCCGAACCCCATGCAAGGAGGTCGGACCAGAGCCGCTCCGGATCCTGCCGCAGCCGGCTGGAGCCGGCCACGGTTCCGCCGAGCGCGTGTACGACGCGCGCGTTCTCGATGATGCGGATCTTCCATCCGGCAGCACGCGCGTGGACGCAGAAATCGAGGTCCTGGCAGTAGAAGAGAAAGCGTTCGCTGAGCGGTCCGGCATCGCGCCAGACCGCGCGCCGAAACGCCATGGCCGCGCCGCTGACCCAGTCGATGCCGCGATTCGGATCGTCGATCTCTCGCCGAAAACGTCGCGCGAGATGGCCGGCGCCGCTGACGACGCCGATCATCCACAACAGCGTCGGCGTCTTGCCGCCGCTCCATTGCGGACGTCCGTCCTGTTCGAGGAGGCGAGCGCCGGCAACGCCGAGAGAGGAATCGTTTTCAAACGCGGAAAGAAAGGCCTGCAGCGCACCGTCTTCGACGACCGCGTCGCTGTTGAGCAACAGGATGATGTCGCCTGTCGCTTCGGCGACGCCGCGATTGGCAGCCGCGGCGAATCCGCGATTCGTCTCGAGACGCAGCACGCGAACCTGAGGAGCCTGGGATGAGAGCACGTCCACGGTTCCATCGTGCGAGCCGTCGTCGACGACGATCAACTCCGAGGACTCCGGCATCGATGAGAGAACGGAGCGGCAGCAACCGAGCGTCATGGCCGCGGTGTTGTAAGTCGGGATGACGATGGAGATCGCGGGCACCCTCATCGGCAAGAATAGCTGTCGGCACCTCGGAAATCTGGAACGTCACCGATAGGGCGGACCCGAAATCCACGAGACCAGCGAGCGCCGGGTGCCGCGCGTTACGGCGGTGATGCGGTGCATGACGAAGGCGGGAAAAACGATGGCCGTCCCGAGGGTCTTCGGCGCTTTGCGAATGTCGGCGCCGGTGAGGAACTCCATGTCGCCTCCGTCGTACTCGGACGGATCGGAGAGCTGAATCGTGATGCTGAGCTTGCGCGTCGATTGATCGCCTTTGGCGTGGTCTTTGTGCCACTCGAAGAAGTCGCCAAGGCCATATTCAGCGATCTGCAGCCCTTCGGTCATCGCCCAGAGATCGAAACCGTAGCGGACGTCGTTGCATCCTTTCACGAGACCGCCGATCCGGTCGAAGAGCCACACGTTATCGGCATTCGGATGAATCCAATGGACCGTCGATGTTCGAATCGACTCTTTGACAGCGTGCTCGCCGCCGACCGCTGCGCGCTCGCCCTTCGTCTGCGCCGCGATGTCGATGATCCGCGCGACATCGTCCGATGAAAGGAAGCGGTCGAACCAGCAGAAGTCGTCGTACTCCTCGCGCGTCGCGAATTTGAACGTAAAGCACGGATTGCCGGCGTCGGTCATCGCGCCGAATTATCGTCTGTTCGACGAGCGTTTGGGATGCGGGAGCAACACCTGTCGATGGTGTCCGAAAACTCGCTCGCGCAAACTCCGCTTCAGGACAGCCGTGACCCTTTTGCATCCGGATCGGAGGCGGCGGCGTGCGAGGCAACGGCATCGCGCAGCCGTTCCCATGCGGGGATGATCACCGCGAGGCTGACGAGCGCCGCAATCGTCAGCCATGCGAACCAGTCGCCGAACCGCGCGTAGGGCGTGCCTTCGTGGTAGACCGGGGCGTCGGCGAGGAGCGTCGCAAACGGGGCGGCTCCGCTGCTCTGTTGGGCGAGGACGCGGCCACGGCTGTCGGTCACGGTCAGCAGTCCCTGTTTTGCGGCGCGGGCGATCGTGAAACCGCTCTCCACTCCGCGCATGACCGCCATCCGATCGTGCAGCCAGCCATCGTCGACGAAGTCCCATGCCGGGACGAGCAGGAGCCCGGCACCGCGCCTGCCGTAGTCGCGGCCGAGCGTCGGGAAGTCCATGTCCTTGCAGATCGCAAGACCCCAGGTCCCCGACGGCTTTGGGATCAGGAGACTCGTTCGGCCCGGCGTAAACTTCGACTCGAACGCCGGCAGCATGTGGCGTTTGTCGTACGTCAGCACCTCGTCGCCGGTATACATCCGCGCTTCGTTGAAGCGCGCCGGCGGCGCGATACGAATCCATCCGACGACCACGTCGGATTTCTGCTCGCGCGCGAATGCTGCCATCGGGGCATCGCCGTCGCGTTTGTCCGCATCGATCATCACCGCCAGCTTTTCCGGCGCGACGATCACCTGGGCACCTCGCTTCACGAGCGGCGCAGCATGTCGAAGGTAGTCCTCGAGCAACCGCTTCGAGTCTCGTCCGGGCTCCTGAGGGAACACGTTCGCCGCGACATCCGATGCGATCAATCCCACTTTGACCGACGGCGCGACCGGCGTCGAGCGCAGCCGCCACAGCCCGAAGGCGAAGATCGCCGCGAAGAAGACGGCCGCGCCGATCGCGAGCATCGCTCGCGAGGGTCCGTGCAGGAGTGCCGCGATCGTCGCAGCAAAGAAGAAGACGGAAAAACTGACGCCGGCCACACCCGTGAGGGCGGCCATCTGCACGATCGGCAGAAAATTCATCTGCGTGTATGCGATGTTGCCGAACGTGCTGTGGGGCGACGCCACCGTAAGGACATACTCGTACGTCACCCACGCGGCCGGAAATGCGATGGCCGCAGCGACGCCGCGGCGGCGCAGCAGAAAACGGCGTGCGAGCAGCACCGCCAAACCGAAAAAGATCGCCGGAATGCTGAGAAGCACGATCGCGGTGGCAATCGACCTCGGTCCGGGCCGGCCGAGGATGTTCATGGCGTAGCGCCACATGTTGAAGCCGGACAGAAACCATGCGAGCGCGGCGAAGGAGAACGCGGCGGCGGCGCTGAGCCGCGGCGCGGCGAAGAGCACCGGAACCGGCGCGATCCAGAGAAGCGGCCACAGAGGCTGGAGCCCGGTTCCGTAGAATGCGAGCGCGGCGGTGGCGAGCATCGCGGCAACGCCGATCAGGATCCGGTTGTGATCACGCGCGAAAGGCATCGAACAGCCTCCGGAACGATCGTCGGTAGAACGCGCGGAACTGCGCGGGCTTCCAATCGATTCTGCCGCCGAGGAAAAGAAGGGTCAGGCCGTGCGCCTGGGCGCCGGCGGTGAAGACGACTTCCCACACGTCGAGCTTTTTGAAAAAACCGCTTTCGATTCCCTGTTTCACGACGGCGGCGACGATGTTCGCGGTCGGGGAGCGGCCGGCACCGAAGTCGGCCGGAAAGCGCCGCGCTCCGGCGCGCTTTTCGAGGAACATGAGCTCGAAGAGCCGCGGGTGTTCCAGCGAAAAATCGAGATAGACATCCATCAGGCGGACGAGCTTTCCGGTCGGCGTGCCCGTGAGGCGCTTGCTTCTGAGCCGCCCGGCAAGCTCATCGAAGCCGGCGTCGGCGATGACATTGAGGAGGGCGTCGCGGTCGCGATAGTGGCGGTAGAAGGCCATCGCGCTCAATCCGGCGGCTCCGGCGATCCGGCGGATTCCGACCGCATCGGAGCCTTCCCTCTCCACGACCCTTCGCGCGATCGAGGCGATTTTCTCGGACGTCGTCCTCATGTATACAGTGTATACGTGAAGGCCGTCCGCATGGTTTACCGTTCCAAAAGGCGATCCCCGAGCCGAAGTCTTTGAAGGGAGGCGCGGGAACAACTGCTCCCGGCGGTCGACGGCGGAAAGTGGACGGAGGTGCTGCCCTGGCGCGTTGCCGGACCTGGCCAACAGTTAGGTGGCTGATCGGGGCAAGTGGATTTGTGTTTCTACACCGTTCGGCAGCTCAGTAAGTTACTGAAAACAAAATACGCCCAAACTTCGAAAAGCTCCGCTTCCACGGTTTCTAACTACATATCGGCGACACGCGTTCGATGTCGGAGCATCGGTCGAGAAGCTCGCACGTCTGATCTGAGCCCCGAGCGAAGCCTCGATGGGATGCACGTTATCGACGGCGCACATCGACGAGTGACGGCTGGCATAGCGTGGTCAAGCGACCCGTGGATCACTGTTAAAAATGGCTGCGTGGCTCTTCTTTGGCGATTGCATCTTCGACGGCGAAGCGCGTCAGTTGCTGCGCGACGGATCGCCGGTCGACCTGTCGCCGAAAGTATTTGACGCCCTGAAGAATCTCATCGATGCGCGGCCGCGCGCCGTTCCGCAGAAAGAGTTGTATGACGCGCTGTGGCCCGACACGACCGTCGAAATCGCGAGTCTTTACAACGTCATTCACGCACTTCGCACAGCACTCGGCGATTCATCGAAGACGATCATCCGTACCGTATACGATTGGGGCTTCGCGTTTGCGGCCGAGGTCACGGTCGCCGAACGCGATCGCGATCCTGCCGCGGGGTGTTTCGAACTGGAGATCGGACGCAAGAGCGTTCCGCTCGCGATCGGCAGCCATCTGATCGGGCGGGATTTCCACTCGGTCATTCCCATCACCTCGCCGTCGATCTCTCGTCGCCACGCGCGCATCCTCGTCACAGAAAACATCGCCACGATCGAGGATCTCGGCAGCACGAACGGCACGCTGGTTTCAGGGCAGCACCTTGAAACACCGGTTGTCCTTCACAACGGAGATCTCATTGTGTTCGGTGACGCTCTGTCGGCGATCTTTCATGCCGTGCCGTCGCCCGCGTCAACGGCGGCGAACGCAAAAAAAGAAGTCTGTTAGAACTTCCTGTTCTTTCGGCGAAAGCGACGACCGATGTTTACGGCGGACGTCGCCACAACGTCGAGTCATCGTGAGCGCCGGACCTTGCCGACGCCCGTCCCTGTCGCTGACGTGGGCGCGTCACAAGGAGGTGTTTATGTTCCAGTTTCTGATGGCCACCGCACTCGCTGCAGTGGTCAATACCAATATGGTTGTTCAGCCGGCAACACTGGCGAACCAGCTCAACGACCCGACGGTCGTCATCCTCGACATCGGCAGTGCCGAGGAGTACGCGGCGGGTCACATCCCGGGCGCACGTCTGATTCCCCGGAACGAGATTGTCGTCGGCTCGAATTACCTCCATGACGAGCTTCCTGCAGTCAAGCAGCTCGCCACGCTTTTCACCAACGCGGGAATCGCGAATGCGAACCGCATCGTCGTCTACAGCCGCGATCCGCTGCTGGCGACGCGCGCATTCTTCACGCTCGATTACCTTGGTGTCGGCGATCGCGTATCGCTGCTCGACGGCGGGTACGCGAAGTGGGTTGCGTCAGGGCAAACGGTTACGACAGCGATCGAGTCAGTGACTCCGGTCGCTTTCAAACCTCATGTGAACGATCACGTCCTCGCCGCCAAGAACGTCATGAGGCTGGTTCTAACCGGTCCACCTCGCGTAACGATCCTTGATGCGCGTCCGGTACGCCAATACCTCGGATACGACAAAGGTGAATACGTTGTGAACGCTGGTTGTATCCCCACCGCAGAGTCGGCGTCCTGGATGATGAACGTCGACGACAACGGATTCCTGCCGCCCGAACAGCTCAGCAAGACGTACGCCGAACTCGGCGTTAGCAACAGCCGGCCGATCATCATTTACTGCAGGACCGGCATGGAAGGGTCGATGACTTACTTCGTGCTGCGCTACCTTGGCTATCATCCCAAGCTCTATGACGGGTCGTATGAACAGTGGAATCGGGCGGAGCGGATCGTCAACATTGCCAAGCATTGAGTACCTTTGGGGCGGCGGCCGAATTCGGCCGCCGCTTCATTGACGCCGCACAGTGAATCGTACGGATCGTCACTGACGGCCGCCCGATCCCGCAGTATGCATTTCTTCGGGGTTTTCTTTTGCCTCTTGCTAAAGGCGCGCGGTTAGGGCCGTACGAGATCGTCGCGACGCTCGGGACGGGGGGAATGGGCGAGGTGTACAGCGCGCGCGACACGCGGCTGGGTCGAACGGTCGCGATCAAGATCCTCCCTGCCGAATTCGCCGCCGACGCGAGGCTGAAGCTCCGGTTCGATCACGAGGCGAAAGCAATCTCGGCGCTCAATCATCCGCACATCTGCGCTCTTCATGACGTTGGGCGTGAGAACGGGTTCGATTACCTGGTGATGGAATACTGCGAGGGCAAGACGCTCGCGAAGCGGCTCGCTAGTGGACCGCTCCCGATCGAGCAGGTGATCCAGTACGGGGTTCAGATCGCCGACGCGCTCGACAAAGCGCATCGCGCCGGCATCGTTCACCGCGATCTCAAGCCGGCGAACATCATGATTACAAAGTCGGGGGTGAAGCTGCTCGACTTCGGACTGGCCAAGCAGCACACGGACTCCACGCCGGAGGAAGCGACGGCGCAGCAGGTGACCGAGGAGAGGGAAATCCTAGGGACGATTCAGTACATGGCGCCGGAGCTATTTCAGGGTAACGAAGCGGACGCGCGCAGCGACATCTTCGCGCTCGGTCTTGTGCTGTACGAGATGGCGACGGGCAAGCCGGCATTCAGCGCGACGAGCAAGGCAAGCCTGATCGCCGCGATCCTCGAACATGAGGCGCCGCACGTCGGGGGATCGGCACCACTCGATCGTCTCATCCGGGCCTGTCTTGAAAAAGATCCGAGCGAGCGGATCCAGACCGCACATGACGTGTTGCTGCAGCTTCGGTGGATGACCGATGTCGAGCCGACAAAAGTTGCGGGGCATCCGATGCGCTCAGTCTTGCTCGCAATGGGTCTCATCATGTTAGGCGCAGTTGGCGCGATCACATGGAGATCGATCCGGCCGAACGAGCGGCCGATTCGCTCCGCCCGGTTCCAGTTGCAGCCGCCCACGGGAGTTCTCGTTGCTGAACCCGGTCCGGACCGCACACTGGCAGTCTCCCCTGATGGAGAGTGG
>DATIZY010000200.1:0-8559 GCA_035516895.1 Thermoanaerobaculia bacterium
TCGTTCATCGTTCATCGTTCATCGTTGGTAATTCATCGTTCATCCTTCGCAAATGCTCGTCCTCTTCGCCATCTTCGTCGTCCTCGCGCTCCTCGGCGACGCGCGCATGTTTCTCTTCATCATGAATCGCGTCGTCTTCGGCAGCCATCGCACCGAGCGCTCGCCCTGGCATTTCCTGATGTACACGGTGCCGCCGGCCGAGCTGCTGCTCACCGCGCTCTTCTGGATCGTTCGGCGCTGGTTCGACCGGCCGAACGAGGCGCCGCTTCTGGCCGGCATCGGCGGCGCATGGCTCATCGTCGCCGCGGCAGTGGGCCTCTACTGGATCCTCGACCGCATCCGCGCGCTCGCGTTTCCCGATCCTCCGCTCGCCGGCATTCGCGATGAGCCGTCGGACGTCATCGCGCTTCGCCGCGCGCACGTGCCGTTCGCGTTCGTGCGCAGGCTCGGCGCGCACAACGACGTCTACGACATCGAGGTCACGCGCCACGAGATCTTCATCGACGATCTGCCGGAAACGCTCGACGGCTATCGCATCGCCTTCGTGACCGACACGCATGTTGCGGCGATGATGCGCCGCGGCTTCTACCGCGAAGTCGTCGCGCAGGTGCAGCGCTTCGATCCGCATCTCGTGCTGTTAGGCGGCGATTTCGTGACCTGGCGCCGCCACATCCCGCTGATGGCCGAATGGCTGCTCACCGATCTCAGCGCCCGCGACGGCGTCTTCGCGGTCCTCGGCAACCACGACTACTGGGCCGGCGCCGAGGAAGTGCAGAGAGCGATGACCGAGCGCGGCGTGCGCTTCCTGACGAACGCCTCGGTCAAACTGCCGCTGCAGGTCATCGGCATCGACGAGATGTATCGGGGCACGCCCGACGCCGGCAAGGCGTTCGCGGACATCGATCCGGATCTGCCGTGCATCGGTGTCAGCCACCACCCCGACATCATCGACCTCCTCGGCGCGCATCGAATCGATCTGCTGCTGTGCGGGCACACGCACGGCGGGCAGATCCGCTTCCCGTTTTTCGGCGCCGTCGTCGTGCCGTCGCGGCACGAGGCGGAGTACGCGGCCGGATTTCACCGCGTGCGCAACGTGTTGATGTACGTCAGCCGCGGCATCGGATCGATTCCGCCGCTGCGCATCCTCTGCCGTCCCGAGGTCGCGACGTTCGTGCTGCGGCGGGGGCGGCGAGCCGGATGAAATGCTCATCTCGATGACAACGAAATGAAACTCTCGGAAATCTGGCCGGCCATCGAGCGCGTCGCGCGCGAGGGCGGCGCAATTCGCGCCGGCGCGGCCGATTTGCGCGACGAGCATGCGCAGACGTTCGCCGAGTGGATCGACCGCGGTCACCACGCGACGATGCACTACCTCGCGAACAATCGCGCGGTACGGCTCGATCCCCGGACGCGATTTCCGTGGGCGAAGTCGGCGATCGTGATCCTGGTGCCCTACGCGGCGGAACGGCCCGACTCGCCGCCGGGCGCCCTCAGCCACACGATCGCGCGCTATGCGTTAGGCGACGATTACCACGACGTGCTCGACCGGATGCTGCGGCGGATCGAGGAAGCGATGCCCGATGGCGTGAAGACATGGCGGTACGTCGATACCGGTCCTCTCTCCGATCGCGCTCTCGCCGCGAACGCCGGCCTCGGCTGGATCGGCAGGAACGCGATGCTGATCGACGAGGAGATCGGCTCGTACGTTTTCATCGGCACGCTCCTCACCTCGCTCGAGAGCGACATGAACGCGGCGACGGTCGCGGACCGCTGCGGCGCGTGCACGCGCTGCATCGACGCCTGTCCGACGAGCGCCATTCTGCCAAATCGCACCGTCGCCTCGGAGCGGTGCATCAGCTATCTGACGATCGAGCATCGCGGAGCGCTGCCCGACGATGTCGAGCTGGCCGGCAACTCGTTCGGCTGCGACATCTGCCAGGAACTCTGCCCCTGGAACGAGCAGCCCGCCGAGCCGCATCCGGCCTTTGTTGCACGAGCCGAATATCGCGCCACGCCGGTCACCGATCTCCTGCGCTTCGAGCAGGCGGATTTCTCGCGCCTGTTTCGAAAGAGCGCGATCAAACGCGCCAGGCTCGCGGGAATGCGGCGCAACGCCACGATTTTGACATCGGGTCGCCAGGAGACCACCATCAGGTCATGATGAAGCGCGTCAAGATCTCGGAGCTGAAAGCACATCTCAGCAAATACCTGCGCCACGTGCGGAAGGGCAACGCCGTCGAGGTTTACGACCGCGAAACGCTCGTGGCCCGAATGGTTCCCGCCGATGAAATCGCTCCAGGTTTGATCGTTCGGCGCGGCAAAGGGCGGCTGCAGGATGTCAGGCTGCCGCCACCTCTCGATCCCAAAATTGACGCTGTCGCTCTCCTGCGCGAAGACCGCGATCGCCGTTGACTGTCTATTTCGATTCCTCGGTCGTTCTTCGGCTGGTGCTTCAAGAGCCACGCTCGCGCGAAAAGTGGGCGACGGATGCCGCGATCAGCAGCGCGACTCTCAAAGTCGAATGTTTTCGGGCTGTCGACCGCCTTCGATTCGCGCCGAAGTACTCCACTGAGAAAACGGCCAGAGCGTCCCGTGCCCTGCAGCAACTGATCGAAGCGATCGACCTGTTCGATGTAACTCCGACCGTTCTCGAACGCGCAGCGCAGCCGCTCGGAGATCCGTTGAGGACCCTCGATGCGATTTATCTCGCAACAGCGCTTCTTGGCGCGAATCGAACGGGCCCTCTCACCTTCGCGACTCACGACCGGCTGCTCGGCGCAGCCGCGTCCTCATACGGCTTCCACATCCCCGGACTGGAGCGCGCCGGCAATTGAAGCGTTCGCCGCATGCCTGCTCTAACTTCGGCGTTCGCGCGGCGTCCCTGTTGGCGATGCGAACCTGTCTGCTGCTCCTCCTCGCCGGGACTCTCTCCGGGCAAACGTTCGATTTTCACGGCCGCGACGCGCTGCCGGAGCTCGCGAAAGAAGTGCTCGCGTCCTACCACGGAGACGAGCGCTTTCGGGTGCAGCTCGTAGCGGGAGATTACGCCGGGGCGATCTCGAGCCTGGAACAGCTGCGCGCGAAAGAGCATGCGACGCAGCCGGCGTTCGCCGACTGGATGAACGTGCAGTACGAGATCTACGCGCGGGCCAGGGCATCGGCAGCTCCGAATTTCGATGAAGCGTACAAGAGCGAATTTCGCAAGGTGCTGCAGCGGATGGACGATCGCGCGGCGGGGCTTCTGCTTCGCGCAATGGCGGCGAGTCCGGACTCTTTCGAGAACAACGTCAAGAACGACCTCGAGCGCTTGAAAGGCGCGAAAACGATTTCGCTCGCCGACGCTGTCGACCTTCTGCACGACGAGCAGGTGGCCGAGGCATATCGCGCCGCGGCACCGCTGGTGCGCCCGCTCATTGACGAAGACGACGCGCGCCGCTACGTGATCCAACGCGACCTTCGCGTGAAGACACCCGACGGGGCGACGCTCTGCACGCTCGTGCTGCGACCGCGGAAGGCGCCGGCGCGCACGGCCACGCTGTTGGAGTTCACCATTTACGCGGAGCCGCGCTCGAACTTCGAGCGGGCCCGGCTCGGCGCGTCGCACGGCTACAACTCCGTCGTCGGCCTGACCCGCGGAAAAGGCTGCAGTCCCGATCGGCCCGTTCCCTACGAGCACGATGGGAACGATGCCGCGGCGCTGATCGACTGGATCGCCGCACAGCCATGGAGCGACGGCCGCGTTGGAATGTATGGAGGCAGCTACTCGGGATTCACGGCGTGGGCCGCCGCGAAGCACATGCCGAAGGCTCTGAAGACGATCGTCGTCGGCGCGCCGGCCGCTCCGGCCATCGACGTCCCGATGGAGGGCAATGTCGTCTGGAACTTCATCTATCCATGGCCGCTCTACACGACCGACAACAAGCTTCTCGACGATGCCCTCTACGGCGATTCCATTCGCTGGGACCGGTTGAATCACGACTGGTACATGAGCGGCCGGCCCTATCGCGACCTCGACAAGATCGACCGCACGCCGAACCCGATTTTCGACAAATGGATCTCCCATCCGGCATACGACGCGTACTGGCAAGCGATGATCCCGTACAAAAAAGAGTTCGCGCGCATCAAGATCCCGATTCTGCAGACCGCCGGCTACTACTTCGGCGGTCCGGGCGCCGCGGTCTACTACCTCAACGAACATCAGAAGTACGATCCAAAGGCGGACGAGTATCTGCTCATCGGTCCGTATCATCATTTCGGCGCGCAGGTCGGCACCTTCGGCCTGTTAGGCCAGCCTTTCCCGAGCCTTGCCGGCCTTCGGCTCGATCCCGTGGCGATGGTCGATCTCGAAGCGCTTCGCTATGAGTGGTTCGACTTCATCTTCAAGAACGCGCCGAAACCGGCTCTGCTGAAGGACCACGTCAATTACGAAGTGACCGGAGCGAACGAGTGGAAGCACGCACCGTCGATCGCCGCCATGTCATCGAAGAGCATGCGCCTGTATCTGACGCCCGAGCACCTGAGCGAGCACAAAGCAGACTCGTTCGCGACCCTAAAGGTCGATTTGAAGGACCGCAGCGACGCAGCCAGGCCGAGCATCGGTGGCGGCGTTCTCGACACAGCGATCGAAACGCGGAATGGCCTCGAATTCGTAAGCGATCCGCTGCCGCGGGAAACGGAGATGAGCGGCCTGTTTTCCGGCAGTCTCGACGTGTCGACGAACAAGCGAGATTTCGATTTCGAGATCGACCTCTACGAGCGGACGCCGAAGGGCGAATACGTTCAGCTCGCGCCGTACTGGTCGCGGGCAAGCTTCGTGGTCGATCTCGGACATCGGCATCTGCTCACCCCAGGCGGGCGGCATCGCATTCGCTTCGAGGCCGGCCGCCTGATGAGCCGCCGTCTCGCCGCAGGCAGCCGCGTCGTGGCCGTCGTCAGCCTGATCAAACAGCCCGATCGCGAGATCAACTACGGCAGCGGAAAAAACGTCATCGACGAGAGCGTCGCGGATGCCGGCGCGCCGCTCGAAATCCGCTGGTACGGCGACAGCTACATCGACTTGCCGCTCGGCAATTGAAACATCCGGCCGATGATCGACGGATCGACCGAGCGGTCGAGGTACTCCCACACCGCGAGCGCATCGGGGTGATCGGCGATCGCCGGCGCGGTCGATTTCGTTTTCGGATCTTTGATCAGCAGCCGCGCTTTGCGATACCAGTGCATCGCCTCTTCCGGATTGAGGCGCAGCTCTTCGCGCACGCATTGAACGAGGATGTACTGCTCGGCCGGAACGCCGGAGCTCTCGACATCGCGGTGCGACGGCGCCATCTGCCGCGCCCGCGCGCGAATGATCTTGAGCTTCAGGCCGAGGGATTGCGTGTCGAGCGTTGCGCGTCCGGATTCGGAGAGGCGTCCGATGGCGAGCCGCACCTGTTCGCCTTTGTTTTCGATCGCCAGGCCCGCGCGATGCTTCAGCGGATCGACGGCCTCGACGCTCGACCAGACGACGTGCGTTTTCACTTCCACGTCGACCGGCTCCTCGAGCCGCAGCACTCCGGCAGTGCCGGCATCGAGCTTCTGCGCGACGCCGATGCGCGCGCCGCGCGCGCAGAGGTCCTCGACCGTCACGCGCTCGCTGTTCCAGCGCGCGGCGAGATTCGGTTTGAGGAAGAAGCGATCCGATCCTCGCAGCTCCTCGATGCGCGTCGTCCGCCCCGCCGCATGAAGCGTTCGCAAAAGCAGCGCGACGTGCTCCGGAGCCGCATACGTGCGTGCGCCGGAAACGAACTTGCCCGCGCTGGTGCCCTCCGGCTGCGTCCACACGATCACCGCTTCGAGCGCCACCGGAGACGGCCGGCCTTCGACGACCATCCGCAAGATCGACTTGCTTCCCATCTCCAGCGGATGCGCGTGTGTGAAGCGCGCGCCTTTGAGCGAGATGTCGCACACGAAGACGACCGACGATCCGAATTGCGCCGATAGAGGAGGATCGATCAGAAACCGTTCGGTCGTCCGAAGGTTCCGAGCAGCCGACTCGTACATTGATGGCTATAGCATACGACTCTGTGGCGAAATTCGATGTCATCACTTTCGACTGTTACGGGACGCTCATCGACTGGCGCGCCGGCATCCGGGCGGCGTTCGAGCGGATCGGCGTCAACGGCGACGACGCGCTCCGTGCGTATATGGAAATCGAGCCGCAGGTCGAGCGCGGGTACCGGCCCTACCGCGACGTTCTACGCGAAACCGGCGAGCGGATCGCACCCGGGGCGCGCCTCGCCGAGAGCCTGCCGTCCTGGGAACCCTTTCCCGACACGAATCCCGCTTTTCAACGCCTCCGCGCCGCTGGCATTCGCCTGGGCATCCTCTCCAACATCGACGACGATCTCCTCGCCGGGACGCGCAAGCACTTCGATGTCGAATTCGATGTGATCGTCACGGCGCAGCAGGTGCGTTCGTACAAACCGGGCTCCGCGCATTTCAATGAAGCGCGAAAGCGGATCGGCAGCGCGCGATGGCTGCACGCGGCGCAGAGCGACTACCACGACATCGTTCCGGCGAACGCGCTCGGCGTCCCCAACGCGTGGATCAACCGCCTCGGCGAAAAAGCGCTGCCCGGCGGAGAGCCGTCGTACGAGTTCGCGAATCTGACGGAGCTCGCCGATGCGATGTGTTAGGCGCGCTCCACGATCATCGCCGCCGCTTCGCCGCCGCCGATGCAGATCGCGGCGAGGCCGCGCCTGAGATTGTGCTCGGCGAGCGCGTAGAGCAGCGTCACCAGGATGCGCGCGCCGCTCGCGCCGATCGGATGGCCTAACGCGACCGCGCCGCCGTTGACGTTGAGCTTCTCGTGCGGGATCTTCGCGTCGACCATCGCCGCCATCGCCACGGCGGCGAAGGCCTCGTTGACCTCGAATAAATCTATATCATTGATTGTCATGTTTCCGCGCTTCAGGACCAGGTCGATCGACTTCGCGGGCGCGGTGGTGAACCACTCCGGCTCCTGCGCCGTCGTCGCCTGCGCCACGATGCGCGCGATCGGCTTCCATCCGTTCTTCTGCGCGTACTCTGCGGAAGTGACGACGAGCGCCGCGGCGCCGTCGTTGATCTTCGAAGAATTCGCGGCCGTGACCGTGCCACCGTCCTTCTGAAACGCCGGCTTGAGCGACGGCATTTTGTCGAGCGGCGCAGCGAACGGCTCCTCGTCATCGACCACGACGGACGATCCCTTTTTCGACGGCACCTCGACGACGGCGATTTCTTTTTTGAACTTGCCGCTCTTCACCGCGTCCTGCGCGCGGCGATACGACTCGAGCGAGAACGCGTCCTGCTGCTCGCGCGTGAATTTGTATTTCGACACGCACATCTCGGCGCAGGTGCCCATGTGCTTGTCGCCATAGGGATCCCACAGGCCGTCGTGAATCATGATGTCGATCATCTTGCCGTTGCCCATGCGATAGCCGGTGCGCGCCTGCGTGAGCGCGTACGGCGCGTTCGACATCGACTCCATTCCGCCGGCGACGGCGACGTCGTACTCGCCGCAGCGGATGTCGTTCGCCGCGTACATGACCGATTTCAGTCCCGAGCCGCAAACTTTGTTCACCGTCACCGCGCCGGCCGCGACGGGAATGCCCGCGCCGATGCCCGCCTGACGCGCGGGCGCCTGCCCGATCGCTGCCTGCAGCACGTTGCCCATGATGACCTGCTGAATCCGGCCGGGCTGGACGCCGGAGTTTTCGAGCGCGCACTTGATGGCGATCGATCCGAGCTTCGGAGCGGGCAGAGCCGAAAGCGTTCCGAGAAACGAACCGATCGGCGTTCGCGCGCCGCCGAGAATCACGATGTCTTTCATGGAGTCTCCTTGGAGTTGCGGGTTGCCTGTCGCAACCGGGAACCGGCAACGCAATTGATATCATCGCAGGCCAAGCCCTTGCTAGGAGCGAACCGCATGCCCGTGTCATCCATCACCGACCGTCGTATCGTCGTCCAACCCTCCGAGGTCCACAACGTCCTCGGCCGGCACATGCTGGCCGACGGTTACGACATCGTCATGGACCTTCGCAAATCGAAGGGCTCGTGGGTGTTCGATTCGAAGCGCGGCCGCTTCGTCCTCGATTTCTTCACCAACTTCGCGTCGTGTCCCATCGGCTACAACCATCCGCGCGTCGACACGCCGGAGTTCCGCGAGAAGCTCGCCGATGTCGCCATGAACAAGCCGGCGAACTCCGACATTTACACGACCTACTTCGCCGAGTTCGTCGAGACCTTCTCGCGCATTGCCGTGCCGCCGTCGCACAACAAACACATGTTCTTCATCGAAGGTGGCGCTCTCGGCATCGAGAATGCCGTGAAGTCGGCGATCGACTGGAAAGTGCGCCATAACTTCCGCCGCGGATATCAATCGGAGCGCGGAACGCAGATCATGCACCTCCGCGAAGCATTCCACGGCCGCACCGGCTACACGCTGTCGATGACGAACACCGCCGATCCACGCAAGACGCAGTACTTCCCGAAGTTCGACTGGCCGCGCATCGACAATCCGAAGCTTCGCTTTCCCGTCGA
>DATIZY010000201.1:0-15572 GCA_035516895.1 Thermoanaerobaculia bacterium
ACTTTGCTCAGGAAATCGCCTTCCGAGTACGGCTTCGGAAGGATGTCGGTGGCACCCATGCGGATCGCGTCCTGCTTCGGGCTGCTTCCGGTGTATCCCGAGATCGTCAGCAGGATCGGCGTCTGCTGCAGATGCTCGCGCTGACGAATGGCGTGGATCATGTCGGAGGTGTTCGTCTTCGGCACGATCGTCGACAGCACGATGAGCTTCGGATTCGAAAGGTCGAGCGCGCGCACGGCTTCATCGCCGTCGCGGGCGAAATCCGGCTGGATCGGCTGGCCCGCCAGCGCCTGCTTCACGCGGTCGGTGTACCGCGGCTCGTACTCGATAACGAGAATGTTTTCAGGCATGTACGTGAGCTGAGGCGGATTTACGCCATTGTGGCACAAGGCCGAATAAATTTGAAGCCGGAGCGAGGCGCTCCGGTCAGACGACGGCTCTGGCGAGGTGAGCCATTTCGCCGATCCGCAGCCCGTCGCGCCTGCCGTCGAAGTAGCGGCGATTCAGATCGTCGGGCGTGAGATCTTCCACGATTGAAAACCCGTCCTCGCGAAGAATCCGGCGAAGCTCTCCCGGTTCGAAGAAGCTCTTGAATGGCTCGCCGGCCGCGGCAACGCGCTCCGCCAGGCGGTCGAAGACGCGCCGTGCGAGGAAGCTCAGCGACTCGCGCGGCGAGCCGTAATCGAAAACGAGCTCGCTGCCGCGCGCGAGCGACGCGACGAAGCGAAACGTCTCGCGAATCGCATCCAGCTCGAGATACGGCACGACGCCGAGCCACGAGAAAAAGGCCGGACCGTCGAGCTTCAACACATCCGCCAGCCGCGACGAGGCGAAGTCGATCGGCACGAACGTCAGATTCTGCGGCACGGCGATGTCCGCGGCGGCGAGGCGCTCGCGCTTCACGGCCTGCGTCGACGGATGATCGACCTCGAAGACACGGAGATCGGCGAACGGATTGCGATACGCAAATGTGTCGAAGCCGGCGCCGAGGACGACGTACTGCCGGATGCCGCGGGAGAGGACCGCGTCGCGAAGCGAATCCTCAGCGAATCGGCTGCGCACCGCGAGAGCGGCGCGCATGTACGGCGCGATGAGCGAGCTTTCGAATTCGAGCGGATTCGCGGCGAGCTGCGACGCGACGTGCGGATCGAGAATCCGCAGCGCGAGCGGGTCCTCGAAGACGCGCGGCGCATCCAGCAGCTGATGCGCCGCTCGGCGTTCGGCGACGCGCTCGGCTGTCCGGCTGCCCCGCCCGTTCTGCATCAGGAAGATCCTTCGCCGTGTGCGCGGCTCGGGATCACGCGTCGCGTCATTTCTCGAACGGAACGACGTCAGCCGGAGCTTCGCCCTGCATCGTCAGCCGCAGCTTCGCCGATTCGAGCGGAACGGCCTCGATCTGTTCGAGCGGCGCGAGCTCCTTGCCGCTGCCCGACATCCGCTGCAGCTCCTCACCTTTCGGCCAGAGGCGCGTGTCGATCGAACGAATCGCTTCGTTGTACCGCTCGACGGTGCCATGCAGCGCCGAGCCGATCTTCGCGATGTGCTCCATGACTTTGACGAAACGGTTGAACAGCTCGCTGCCCGCGTCGTGCATCCGCTTCGCGTTTTCCTCGGTGCGTTCCGCTTTCCAGCCGGCAGCGACCGCGCGCAGCAGCGGAAGGAGAACCGTCGGCGACGCGAGGTAGATTTTCTTGTCGACCGCGTACTCGAACATCGACGGATCGGTGACCAGCGCCGCGGAGAGGAAATGCTCGCCCGGCAGGAACATCACGGTGAAGTCGAGCGTGTCGCCAATCGATGATTGATATTCGCGCCGGCTCAGCGTGTCGATGTGGCGCCGCAGCATTTTGGCATGCGACTGCAGGAGATCGCGTTTTCGCGTTTCATCGCTCTCGCTCGCGGCGGATTGGTACTCGCTCAGCGGCACTTTCGCATCGACCGCGATGATCCGCTTGTTCGGCAGCCGGACGACCAGGTCGGGGCGCAGCCGCCGCCCTTCGTCGTTCCAGAACGTCTCCTGCGTATCGAAGTCGCAGAACTCGCTCATGCCCGCGAGCTCGACGCAGCGTTTGAGCGAGCTCTCGCCCCACGAGCCGCGAACCGCCGGCGACTGCAGCGCGTTCGCGAGACGCGAGGCCTCGCGCTGCGCCTGCTGCTGCAGCGACATCAGCGTGAGAATCTGCTGCTGCAGCCCGCCGTACGCTTCGTTGCGCACGCGCTCGCTCTTCACGAGCTCGCCTCGATATTGATCGAGCATGTCGCGCACCGGCGTGAGCAGCGTCTCGATCTCGGCGCGCTTCGTGTCGAGCGAGCCGTCGATCTGCGTCTTCGACATCTGCAACAGCGACTCCCCCACATTCTGAAACGCCCGCTGCGCCTCGGCCGCAAACGTATCGCCCACCGATGCTCGCGCTCGCTCGATCTCCTCCACCCGCGTCTCGGCGACCGCCCGCGCCACCTCGGCGCGCTGAACGCGCGGCGATGCGACGAGCCAGCCGAGGACCACGCCGGCGACCAGCGCCAGCCCCGCCACCACAATCACTGTCAGCATGAATCAATGGTAGCGCAGCAGATCGATGACGCGATCGACTTCATCGTCGTCGTTGTAGAAATGCGGCGCGAGACGCAGCATCCCTTCGCGCGGCGCGCAGACCACGCCGTTTTCTTCGAGCAGGCGATGCCACCGTAGAACCGACGGCTCTACGCCCGGTGGAATCGCGCCGATGATGCCGGAGGCGATCGGCCGCGGCGATCCGACGCGCCAGTCGATCGCTTCGAGGCCATCCGCGAGACGCGCGGCGAGGCGAACGACTTCGGACGCAATCTCGTCGATGCCGATCTCCAGCAGCAGCTCGATCGCCGCATGCAGGCCGTAGATGCCGTTCGTGTTCAGCGATCCCGCTTCGAACCGCCGCGCGTCTTCAACGAGATCGACGCCCGATTCGAGAAACGTTCCGTGCCGCTGCACGTTCGTCCATCCGTGCTCGAGAACATCGAGCCGGTCGCGATGCTCCTCAGCCACAAAAAAAACCGTCGCGCCTTCGGGGCCGCACATCCATTTGTGTCCGTCGGCGGCGAGAAACGCGATCCTCGATTTGCGAACGTCGATGGGAAGCGCGCCGAGGCTCTGGATCGCATCGACGCACAGGAGGACGTCGCGCTGCGCGCAAAGCTCGCCGATCGCATCGAGGTCGGCCGCGAACCCGTTGTGAAAGGCGACCGAGGAGACGCTGACGATGCGCGTGCGAGCGTCGATCAGCGGCTCGATCGCCGCCACGGTCGGTAGAGGCGCGACGCGGCACTCGACTCCGCGCCGTTCGAGGAATTTCCACGGCGTGTAGTTCGAAGGAAATTCGAGCGCGGTGGTGATGACGTTGTCGCCGCGGGTCCATCGATAGCCTTCTGCGACGAACGACAGCCCCTCGGAAGTGTTTTTCAGAATCGCGATCTCGTTGGCCTGGGAATGAATCAGCCGCGCCGCGGCTGCGCGGAGGCGATCGTATTCGGCGTACCACTCGCGCCAGTGCAGCGCGCCGAAGTCGAGCTGATCGCGCGCGTGCCGCTCCATCGCCTCGTACGCGCGCGTCGAAAGCGGTCCGACCGCGGCGTGATTGAAGTAGACGACGTTGCGCGTGACGGGAAAAAGCTCGCGAACCCTGGCCTTGTCCACGCGTACATTATGACCATGACGCCGATGACCATCTTCATCCTCGTGTGCTCGTTGTGGATTGCGTCGGAGATCTTCATCAGCGTTCGACGCCGATCCGCGAGGACGGGGGCGGACAAGCGCGACCGGCTGTCACTGGTCGTCCTTTGGATCGGTTTCGGCGGCGGCCCGTTCCTCGGCGGCTTCCTGACGACACTGCGCTTCGCCGAGATGCCGGCCGCGATCCGTCCGTACACGTTCTGGGGCGGTCTGGCACTGATCCCGATCGGCATCGCGATCCGCTGGACCGCAATCGCGACGCTGAAGCGCTACTTCACCGTCGATGTGGCGATCGCGAGCGATCACAAAGTCATTCAGTCGGGGCTGTACCACGTCGTGCGGCACCCGTCCTACGCCGGCAGCCTGCTCTCTTCGTTCGGCCTCGGCCTCGCGTTCTGCAACTGGATCAGCTTTGCGGTCGTGGTGAGCTTTGCGCTTGCCGGAATCGCGTACCGGATCTCCGTCGAAGAAGATGCGCTCACATCCGCGCTCGGCGACGAGTATCGCGAGTACGCGGCGCGCACGAAGCGGCTGATTCCGGGGATCTACTGACGGATGCCGGCGAGAAACTCGTCGAGAATTCGATTGAATTCGTCGGGCTTGTCCATCATCAGCCAGTGACCCGTGCCATGGATCTTTTTCACCGGAAGCTCCGGAAACTGCACGTGCAGCGACGACGGGTTCTCGATGTCGGCCGCGGCGATCGCCAGCTTCGGCCCGTGATAGGCGTCGACGAGCGCGCGCATGTCGATGTGGCGCAGCCCGTCGAGCGCGCCGGCGATCACGTCGGCCGGCGTGTGGTCCTCCGATTCGAAAACCGCGTTCTGCACCGTCTCCGGCGACCCCTTGAGGATCGGCGCGAACCACTGCCGCACGAATTTGTTCTTGTCCTTGCGCATCGCAGCGAAGAATTTCTGCGCCGCTTCATCGCTGATCTTCACGTTGCCGGCGGCATCGGCGAACACGACTCCGGCAACGCGCTCCGGATGTTCCGCCGCGTACTGCGCGAGGACCGCGCCGCCATACGAATGGCCGACGATGATGAATCGATCGAGCTTCAGCGCATTGGCAACCGCTTCGACGTCATCGGCCATCGCGCGAACGGAGTCGTCGCCGTTCGCGGCCGGATCCGATCGCCCCATGCCACGAAGATCGAACGCGACAGCACGCCGCGTTGGCCGCAGATGATCGAGCTGGGCACGCCATTGCGTGAGATTCGCGCCGTTGCCGTGTACGAAGAGGACAGGCACGGCGCTGCCATGGCCGCCGTCGCTGACATGCAGGCGCCCCTGCGGGCCGTGAACGAAATCGTGCGGCATGTGCGCGCAACCCGCGACGAGCAGCGCGCACGCGATCTCAAAAACGCGAGAGCTGCTCGAGGTACGCATCGTAGTTCCGCCGCATCTCGCCAAGCGAGTCGCCGCCGAATTTCTCGCGCATCGCGTCCGCCAGCGTGATCGCCAGCATCGCCTCGCAGACGACGCCGCACGCCGGCACGGCGGTGACGTCGCTCCGCTCCCATGCCGAGCGGTGCTCTTCGCGTGTGTCGATGTCGACCGAGGGAAGGCCGCGCCGCAGCGTGGAGATCGGCTTCATGAACGCTCGCACGACGACGTCCTCTCCGTTCGTCACGCCGCCCTCGAGCCCGCCCGCGCGATTCGTCCGCCGGTGGTAGCGGCGCTCGTCGTCGAAGTAGATCGCATCGTGAACATCCGAACCGCTGCGCCGCACGGCCGCGACGCCATCGCCGATCGCGACCGCCTTCACCGCGTGAATCGACAGGATCGCCTGGCCGATGCGGCCGTCGAGCTTCTCGTTCCACTGCACGTACGACCCGAGTCCGACCGGCAGGCCGTGCGCGGCGACGACGATCGTTCCGCCGAGTGTTTCGCCTGCTTCCTTCGCTCGATCGATCGCCTCGACCATCGCCTGCTCGTGATCGCGGCGGATCGCGCGCAGCGGCGAGTCGTCATCGACTTTTTCGAGTTCATCCCACGCAGGCGAGAGATCGGGATCGCCGGCTGAACCGATCGAGGCGACGCCCGAGCGGATCTCGACGTCGAACGCGCGCAGGAGCTCCTTCGCGATCGCGCCTGCCGCGACGCGCGACGCAGTCTCGCGGGCCGAGGCGCGCTCGAGGATGTCGCGGAGGTCGCGGCGGTCGTACTTCAAGCCGCCGGCGAGGTCGGCGTGGCCGGGCCGCGGCGCGTGCACGCGGCGCTTTTCGGATTCCGCCTCGTCGAGCGTCCACGGGTCCATCGCTCCGCGCCAGTTCTCGAAATCGCGATTGCGGATCGTGATCGCGATCGGCGATCCGAGGGTCTCGCCGCCGCGGATGCCGGAAGTGATGTCGGCCTCGTCGTGCTCGATCTTCATCCGCCCGCCGCGGCCGTAGCCATGCTGCCGCCGCGCGAGGTCGCGGTTGATGCGCTCGCGGTCGAGCCGCACGCCGGCCGGCATGCCGGTGACGATGACCGTCAGCTGCGGGCCGTGGGATTCGCCAGCGGTTTCGAATTTCAGGTTCATACAGAGATTCATCCTGAGCGAAGCGAAGGATCTCCAGTGCGATCGCGACTAGCGCGCCATCAACAGGTCCTCAAATCGCACGCTGAGATCGAGCCATTTCGGATTATCACGCTGAATAAGCTCGACCTTGCGCCGGCGAAGAAGCCCTTTCAGATATTTCTCTCGGGCGAGCGCAGCTCGGTACGAATCGAGGACCTCGAAGTAAACGAGGCGATCGAACTTATATCGAGCGGTGAAGCCGCTGGGATACGTGCCGCTCTTGTGCTGATGAACTCTCCTGACGAGATCGACCGTCGCGCCAACGTACACGCGATGGCTCTTGTTGCTCATGATGTAAACGCAGGCGTGCCGCATCAATCAGGTTGATCGCGGCGCCACCCGAGATGCTTCGCTTCGCTCAGCATAGATTAGTAAAACCACCCCCAGAATCACCGCAATCGCAGAAATCAGCTGCGCGATGGTGAAGGGCCCGAGAAAGCGGTCGTCCTTCGCGCGGACGATCTCCACGAGGATGCGCTCGATGCCCATCAGCACGAGAAACCATCCGAAGACGCGGCCTTTCGCATGCTCGCGGCGGCTGAGGCGCAGCAGAATCAGGAAAACGATGAACGCCGTGACCGTTTCGAAAGTCTGGGTCGGATAGACGCGCAGGACCTGATCCGGCGGAATCGACGGATCGACGTGTACGCCGAACTGCCGCAGACTCTCGGCCGTCGTCGGCGGCGAGCCTTTCGGGAATGCGATGCCGACCCACGAGTTCGTCGGCCGGCCGTAGTCGTCGCCGACGAGAAAACATCCGATGCGGCCGATCGAGTAGCCGATCGCCAGAGCGGGCGCGGTGGCGTCAGCGACGGTGAAGTAGTCGACGCCCTTTCGCCAGATGAGCCAGGAGCACGCGATCACGCCGCCGATCAGTCCGCCGTACCAAACGAGGCCCGCGCGATCGAACAGCAGGTGCCAGTCGTGGAAGAGAATCGCGTAATAGATCTTCGCGCCGACGATGCCGCCGATCGCCGCGGCCATGACGATCGAGGACGCGAGATCCTCCGACAGTCCGTAGCGCTTGAACTGTTTCGTGAGCACCCATCCCGCCGTGATGAATGCGAGAAACATCATCAGGCCGAACGACGTGACCTCGAAACTGCCGATGCGGAAAAGGGTCGGGAACATTGCAAGCCAAGAATACCAGTTGGCCGTTATTTGTTGGCCGCTCGCCGCTCGGAGTTCGCCGTTCGCGGTTCACAGCTCGCGCGAACCGCAAGCCGCGAACTACGCGGTCTTCTCCAGGGTCGCCTTCTGATCCTCGATGAACCGGAACACGTTGACCTTCCCCTCGGGATCGAGATGCTGCGAGACCTCGAACAGCTGCACGGAGAGCAGCGAGTTGAGCCCTTCATCGAGCGCGCTCTGACGGCGCTCGAACGGCAGCTCGGAGATGTTGGCCATCAGCATGTTTTCGTCGAAGCGGCCGCATTGATCGAAGAAGACCCCGCTCCAGAGGTCGTCGCTGGCCGCGGTTTCCAGCGCGGTGGAGAAGATGTCGCGAGCGGAGTCGTCGCCGACCGCCGCGGCAAGAGACTCGAAGAGCCGCCCGAACATGTCGTTGTACGTCGAGATGATCTTCAGGAGCTCCGGCGAGTCCTCGACGTCGAGGAATACCGTGCGCATCTCCCTCTCTTCGGGCGCGACTTCGATCAGGCGCGCCATCAGCAGCTGGAAGAGGATTCGCGTCACTTCGAAATCGGTGAGCTCCGACTTCGCGATGAGCTCGCGGATCGTCAGCTGGCCGTCGATGTTGTTGTAGATCGCGATTTCGTCGCCGCTCATGTCGAGCTCTTTGAAATCGGGAACCTCCGCGGTCTTCGCGAACACCATCTCGATGCTGGTGATCTTTTCGCGGATCCGCGCCGTCTCGTCGAGGCGTCGAATGCCTTCCATGATGGCGCTCGACGTGTTGATCGACAGCACGATGCGCTCGTTCAGCATTTCCTCGCCCGCCTCGACGAAGCTGAACGATCCCTCGTTCCACGTGAACAATGAATAGATGATGTCGAGCGCCTGGTTTTTCAGGCCCCACCAGAGATCGTTCGGCGAGATCGCGCCCATCTGCACGAGCGCTTTGCCGTGGCGCATGTTCGGACCGACGCGCTGGGTCGATTCGTCGTACTGCTCCTGCGTGATCTTGCCGTTGCGCAGAAGGAATTGACCGAGCGACTGCTCGGGCGAATTCGAGGTCGCGAGCGTGATCTCCCCCTCGAGCCAGTGCAGCGACCGCTCGAGACGGCCGTTCCTGAGCAGCAGCCTGCCGCTGCCACGGATCATCGAGACGAAGCTGAGGACGTCGGCGATCTGAATGCGCCGCAGATCCCCTTCGAGAATCGGCCTGTCAGACATTCGGACCCGAGACTAGTGTACTGCGCGTCGCCCGGGGCACCACATCGCGCACCGCCTCCACCGCCCTCTCGACCTCCTCGGCCGTGGTGAGGCGGCTCAGCGAAAAGCGGACGGTGCTCCGCGCCTCGTCGGGCGTGAGACCCATCGCGAGAAGGATCCGGCTCGGTTCGACGCGCCCCGACGAGCACGCCGAGCCGGTCGACACCGCGACGCCGTTCAGATCGAGACCGATGACGATGCCCTCCGCGTCCGCGCCGTGAAACGTGATGCTCGACGTGTTCGGCACGCGCGGCGCGGTCGCGCCGTTGATCGACATCGCCAGATCGGCGAGATGCAGCTCGAAGTGATCGCGCAGTGCGCCGACGTCGGGCCGCTCGCGCGCGAGGTCCGCGGCCACGCCGAACGCGATCGCCAGCGGAACGTTCTCCGTGCCCGCGCGCCGGCGCCGCTCCTGCGATCCGCCGAAAAGAAACGGCTCGAGCGCGAGGCCTCTTCGCACGTAGAGCGCGCCGATGCCCTTCGGCGCATGCAGCTTGTGCGCGGAGAGCGAGAGCGTGTCGACCGCGAGCATCTCGACGTTCACATCGATCTTCCCCGCGCCCTGCACGGCGTCGCAGTGCAGATGAATTCCTCGCTCGCGGCAGACCCGGGCGACTTCGCCGGCCGGCTGAATGACTCCGGTCTCGTTGTTCGCGAGCATCATCGCGACCAGGCGCGTCTCCGGACGGATCGCATCGATCACCCGCTCCGCGGGAACGAGTCCGCTGCGATCGGGGCTGACGATCGTGACGAGATGCCCTCGCCGCTCGAGCTCCTGCACCGGCTCGATGACCGACGGATGCTCGATCGCGGTTGTGACAATGTGATGACGACCGCCGCTCGGCACCGCGCCGAAGATCGCGGCGTTGTTAGACTCGGTTCCGCCGCTGGTGAACACGATTTCGCGCGCGGTGGCGCCGAGGAGCTGCGCAACCGATTCGCGGGCGTTCTCGATTTTGCGGCGTGCCGTTTGGCCTTCTTTATGAATGCTGGAAGCGTTACCGTAGACGTCCGACAGCGCCTCCTGCAGCGCCGAAAGCACGGCAGGATGGATCGGGGTCGTGGCGTTGTTGTCGAGGTAGACGCGCATCAGAGACCGCTCATGAGACGGAACTTCCTGCTCCTTGTCCTCGCATTCGTTCTCGCCGTTCCGAACATTGTCGCTCAAACAAACAATCCGCCGGATACGAAGCCGGCCGCCGATCAGCCGCCGCCCAAACAGTCGCCGGGCCTGCGGAAGCTCTCGCGTCGCGAGCGAAAAGAGCGCATAAAAAACTTATCTGATAAATATAGAGAATTTCTCGAGGACGTCGACCCCATCATCACACCCGAGGAGATCGATACGTTCCTGCTGCTGGAGACCGATCCGCAGCGCGACATCTACATCACCGACTTCTGGCGCCGCCGCGACGCGATGCAGGGCACCACGAACGACACGTTCCGCCGCCAGTACTACGAACGGCTCGCCGACGTGAAGGAGGAATTCAAGAACGTCTCCTCCGACCGCTCGCGCGTCTACCTGATTCACGGTCAGCCGACGGCGATGATCGACTCCCAGAACTGCCGCTGGCTTCAGCCGATGCAGATCTGGGAGTACGCGTACATCCCCGGCCTCGGTCACGACTTCCGCTTCATCTTCTTTTCCGATCGCGGCGGCGAGTACAAATTGTGGGTGCCGTACGGCATCGGTGGAATGGGGATGGATTACGACTCCCTCGGCCAGCTGCTGTCGGGCGACGCGATCGCGCAGGCGCCGACGATTCAGCAGGCGGTGAACATCGTCTTCGGTCCGTGCAATCCTCCGCTCGTGTCGCCGACGAAGCTCGAATGCGACTGCAAAGATGGCGACGAGATCCTCAAAGCGATTTACCAGGTCGAGCTGAACAAGACCGACATCATGAAGGTCTTCGAGCCGCCGAAAGTCAATGAAGAGGACGTGCACAAGATCCTCCGCTCGGTCGTGCTCGCCGATCCGGGCGCGTCGAAGCTCGACGGCGAATACTCCGTGCAGTTCCCCGCGAAGCAGGGAGGGCGCACCGACGCGCAGATGACGGTGATGATTCCGCGCTCGGAGCTGACGCTGAAAGACGTCGACGGCTCGAAGACGTACAGCCTCGATGTCACGGGTGAGGTGCTCAAAGACGGCGAGCTGTTCGAGAACTACCAGTACCGCTTCGACTATCCGGGCGACATCAAAGACGACAAGGTCGCCGTCGTCATCGATCGCTTGCTCCGTCCCTCGACCTACAAAGCGCGCATCAAAGTCGCCGATGCCAACGCGAACGCCGAGGTGATCCTCGAGAAGGATCTGAGCGTGCCGGAGATCGAGGACACGCCCGAGCAGCGCGCCGCAAAAGACGCCGCCGCCGCAGCCCTCGGCCAGCTCAAAGACGACATGGAGTCGAAGGCGACGAGCCTGCGCATCATCCCGCTGCCCGACGACCTCCTCAGCGGCATTCAGCACATCGAGACGCTGGCGTACGGCAACGACATCAAGGCGGTCGAATTCTTCCTCGACGGCAAGATGGTGATGACCAAGCGCCAGCCGCCCTACACGCTCGATCTCGATTTCGGCGACGTGCCGCGGCTGCGCAAGGTGCGTGCGATCGCGCTCAACGAAAAGGGTGAGGCGATCACCGGCGACGAGATCGTCTGCAACGCCGGAAACGAGCCGTTCCGCGTGCACATCGTGTCGCCGCGCGTCGCGCTCAACGTGCACGGCAAAACGAAAGTGGAGATGTCGGTCAACGTGCCCGACGGCAAGAAGCTCGACAGCGTCGAGCTGTTCCTCAACGATACGAAAGTGGCGACGCTCTTCGGACCGCCGTGGGTGCAGACGATCGACGTGCCGAGGACGGAGGGCGTCGGCTACATCCGCGCGGTGGCATCGCTGAAAGACGATCCGTCGCAGGCGCCCGTCGAAGACCTCGTCATGATCAACACGCCGCAGTTCATGGAAGAGGTGAACGTGCACCTCGTCGAGCTGCCGACGACGGTCATCCGCAACGGGCATCCGGTGAATGACGTCCCTGAAAGCGCGTTCAAGGTGCTCGACGACGGCAAGCCGGTGAAGGTCACGAAGTTCGAACACGTGAACAACCTGCCGCTGTCGATCGGCATGGCGGTCGACACGTCTGCGTCGATGCAGCCGCGCATGGACGAAGCGCGCAAGGCGGGGTCGCAGTTCTTCTCGAACGTGATGCGCAAGGGCGACCGCGCGTTCCTGGTCTCGTTCGATACGCAGCCGCAGATGATTCAGCGCTGGTCGCCGAAGCTCGCCGACGTGAACGCCGGCCTCGCAAAGCTGCGCGCGGAAGAAGCGACGGCGCTCTACGACGCGATCGTCTACTCGCTCTACAACTTTACCGGCGTCAAAGGACAGAAGGCGCTCATCGTCATCACCGACGGCATGGACACCGCGTCGAAGTTCTCGTTCGATCAGGCCCTCGAGTACGCGCGCCGCGCAGCGGTGCCGATTTATGCGATCGGCATCGGCATCCACGGCACCGAAGTCGACGTGCGCTACAAACTGTCGAAGTTTTGCAGCGAGACCGGCGGGAACGTCTACTTCATCGAGCAGGCGGCGGAGTTAGGCCGGATCTACACCGACATCCAGAACGAGCTCCGCTCGCAATACATCCTCGGTTTTTATCCGGCGGCGGACGTGAAGCCCGGCTCGAAGTGGCACGAGGTGTCGGTGCAGGTCAGCGACGCGCGTGCGAAGACGATTCGAGGCTACTACCCCTAAAAAAGTGGAAAGGACTCAGGACTCAGGACTCAGGACTTAGGACTTAGGACTTAGGACTCAGGACTCAGGACTCAGGACTTAGGACTTAGGACTTAGGACTTAGGACTCAGGACTCAGGACTCAGGACTTAGGACTTAGTGCTGAGGACTGAGGACTGAGCCACTAAGGACAGAGTCGCGCCCGTTTCCGCGTTGCGAACCGCACGCACTTCGGTGGGTGGGACTAAGTCCTAAGTCCTAAGTCCTAAGTCCTAAGTCCTAAGTCCTAAGTCCTAAGTCCTAAGTCCTAAGTCCTAAGTCCTAAGTCCTCGTCCTCAGTCCTCAGTCCTCAGTCCTCAGTCCCTTTTTCTTCTCCTGGGCGATGCGTTCGCGCTCCGCGGCACGGGCGGCGCGGCGCTGATTCGCGTCTTCCTTCAGCCGCTTCGCGATCGCCGTCCCCGTCTCCGTCGTCGCGAGGCCGCCTTCCGCCGTTTCGCGCAGGCCGCGCGGCAGCGAGCGGCCGATGCGCACCATCGCCTCGACCACTTCGTCCATCGGGATCACCGAGTCGACGCCTGCGAGCGCGAGCTGCGCCGCTGTCAGGCCGTGCACCGCGAAGAGCGCGTTGCGTTTCACGCATGGCACTTCGACGAGCCCGCCGACGGGATCGCAGACGAGGCCGAGCGTGTTTTTGAGCGCGAGGGCAGCGGCGTGAATGATCTGATGCGTGTTGCCGCCCATCATGTACGCCACCGCGCCGGCGCCCATTGACGACGCCACACCCACTTCGTTCTGACATCCGCCCGCCGCACCAGAAATGCTCGCCGAAAGCGCGATGATCGATCCGATTCCGCCGGCGACGACGAGCCCGCGCACGGTCTTCTCCGGATCGATTCTCTTTTCTTCCTCGAGCGCGAGCAGCATGCCGGGCACGACCCCGCCCGCGCCAGCGGTCGGCGCGGCGACGATCACGCCCATGCGCGAGTTCTCGCCCATCACCGACAGCGCGTAGAGCTCCGCTTTGATCGTCAGCGGATCGAGAAACGTGCGCCCGCTCTCGTATGCCTCGTTGAGCAGCTTCGCCTCGTTGCCGACGAGCTTGCCCATCGACGTGCCGCCGTTCTTGCCGCGATCGACGCAGTCGCGCATCACCTGCCGGCGCTTGCGCAGCGCCTCGACGATCTGCTCCCGCGGAATCCCGTGCTCCTGCTCGTCCGTCTCCAGAAACACGTCGGCGACGTCGCGCTCTTTTGCGATCTCTTCGAGTTGTTTGAATGATTCGATCATTTGCTAGCGGGTTCGCGGTTGCCGGTTAACGGTTCCCGGTTGCCGGTTAACGGTTCCCGGTTGCCAGATTGCCGGTTGCGCATTGCCAGCTTACGACAGCCGCGCGGCGCCGTGTCGCAGCACGCCGACGTGCCACGCGTGTGCACCGCAATTGTTCGACCGGCAACCGGTAACCGTCAACCGTGAACCGGTAACCGGCAACCATTAACGCCACGCCTTCTCACGGAATTCTGTCGAGATAGCGCGCATCGGCAACGTCGTGAATCGAGCAGATCCGTTTGAGCGCCGCGTCGGAAATCGGCGAATCGACATCGATCTGCATGAACGCATCCCTCCCGCGCTGCTTGCGCGAGCAGGAGAGCGACGCGATGTTCACCCCCTCCTCCGCGATGATCCTCGTCACCTCGGAAATCATCCCCGGGACATCGCGGTAGAACAGCAGCAGCGTCGGGGAGTCGCCTTTGAAGCGCGTCTGAAAACCGTCGATCTTGAAAACTTCGATGACGCCGCCGCCGATCGACGAGCCGACGATCTCCGCGCTTCGTGTTTTGCCTTCGATCTCGATGCGCACGGTATTCGGATGGACGTCGCCGAGGTCCTCGTCGTGGAATTCGATGTCGATGCCGGCCTGCTCGGCGATGCGCAGCGCCTCCGGAATGCGCGGATCGTCGACATTCAGCCCGATCGCGCCGCCGACGAGCGCGAAATCGGAGCCGTGCCCGCGGTACGTCGCCGCGAGCGGCGGATGAAGGTAGAAGCGCACGCGGACGGGATCCTCGTCGAGGATCTCGCGCGCGACGCGGCCGAGCCGCGCTGTACCCGCGGTGTGCGAGCTCGACGGCCCGACCATCACCGGTCCCATGACGTCGAGAATCGATTGCTTGCGATCGTGGCGGATTGCCATAGGTTCCCGGTTGCCGATCAACGGTTGCCGATGAGTCTTCCTGTGTGTGACGTCCCCGGCAGCGGGCAACTTCTCTTCAACGAGAAGAGCGAGTTATCGTACACTGCAAAGTTCGGACATCCGCAGTGCGATGAGTGAAAAGCCCGTCATTCTGGTCGTCGATGACGACGGTCCGATTCTCGCGCTGATGCGCAATCTCCTCAAGGAATTCGGATTCCACGCCGTCACCGCGGACAACGGCTCGAAAGCCATCGAGGCCGCCCGCACGCAGGCACCTTCTCTCGTCCTTCTCGACAGGAACATGCCCGGCATCGCGAACGATGAAGTCATCCGCACGCTTCGAAGCGAGCCCGGCTGTGCGGAGCTGCCCGTTCTGATCCTCAGCGGCGAGCGCGTGCCGCACGCGGAGCTTGCCAGGCTCGGCGCGAACGCCGCCGTGCAGAAACCGTTCGACGTCGCATCGCTCATCGCGCAGATCCGCTCGTTCGTCGGCGTCGACGGCGATAGCGGATCCTCGGGGATCGGCTCGGGCGGCGGGAGCGAAGCGTCGTCGTGAGGTGTGCCACGTGCAAGAACGCGCGGCGAAGACACCACAGGGGCTCAAGCAGCCGTCGAGACCATTGCACCCTTTGCGCGCGCTCAAAATTCCGCCGTCGTTGATCCTTCGCTCCCAACCCGCGGCTCGCGGTAGGGATAAACTTCGGCCATGAACATCGACAGCCTCGTTCGCGACGCCGTCTTCGGCGACGGAAACGCGAAAGCCTCCGCACGAAAGCAGATCCACGATGAGGCGCGCAGCCGCGGCGCCGCATCCTCCTCGATTTATCCGCTGTACATGGCCATCGGCCGCGGCGAGATGCCGCGCCCGTTCACGGTCCCGGCGTTCAACATCCGCGCGCTGACGTACGACGCCGCGCGTGCTCTGTTCCGTGCGGCGATGCGGCATGACGTCGGCGCGTTCATCTTCGAGATCGCGCGCTCCGAGATCGG
>DATIZY010000202.1:0-15700 GCA_035516895.1 Thermoanaerobaculia bacterium
TCGGCCAGGCAGGCAATTTCGACAAGACGCTCGAGAACTTCTGCTCCGACAACGACATCGACTGGAAAAAAATCGAGCCGATCTACCGCTCGCCCGCCGAGCGCGCGTCGCTGCTCGACCAGGTCAGCCGGGCATTCGACAATGGAGTGAACTCGACGCCGACGTACATCATCAACGGCCAGATGATCGGCTACGGACCGAACGGCAGCTTCACGCTGGGCACGATCCGCAAAGTTCTCGGAGTCCCGGAAACGGCGCCGGCGAAGTCGAATCCGGCGGCGGCGAAGACTAGAAGCCGACACTGATCTTCGCGGCGTAGCTGCGCTGCACGGCCTGCGTCGCTTCGATCGAGATCTTCGGAAGAAGAAGCGAGAAGCGCAGCCCGAGCGTCCAGCGCGTGTCGTCGCCGCGATCGCGAAGCGTGAGTGCCGGGGTGACGGTGCCGCGCGAATCGGTCCGCATGCGCCCGTACGCGACGTACGGCATCAGCGGACCGAAGCCTTTGCTGAGGAACGCTTCGAGTCCGTACGTCTTCAGCTTCAAGACGTCGACGCCGGTGACCGTCGCGTACGATGCACGAAGCGCGAGCTCGGGAGTGGCGACGGTGCCGCGGATGATGGGCAGATCGAGCGCGCCGCCATAGGTCTTGACGCCGCTGCTCGAGAACTTCGCGTACGAGCCGGAGATCGTCGCCGCGCCGATGCCTTTCGTGACGACGAGCCGCGGCACCGCGGCGTAGCTGCCGTGAACGAAGTCGGAGTTGGCCGGCACGGAGCGCTGCCAGTACAACGCGTTCTTGTCGATCTCCAGCGCCGTCGCGGCGATGCCGATGTCGAAGCTGAGCAGCCCGCTCGATCGCGCCGGAGCGACCGGCGTGGCGAAGATCCCCTGCGCGATCACGCGCGAGAACTTCGAGAACTCCGCCTGTGTGATCGACGGATCGAACGAGATGTCCTGCGCGAACACGGGCAGCGCGATCAGAAGAGCTGCGAGATGAGCTCCGAGCTGACGAGAAAACCTTCCGGTGTGAACGCGACGCGGGAACCGTCCCGATGCAGCCAGCCCTCGCTCACTCCGTGCTCGATCCATTCGTCAGCCTCCTCGCCGCAGAGTCGCCGCAGATCGTCCGAGTCGATGCCGGCCGCCTGACGCAGCCGGAGGAAGACGAGCTCGTGCCGGCGCTCGACGTCGCTCAATTCTTCCACAAAATCGTAAACATTACCATCAATATATTTTCGGATGTCACGCGTATTGGCGAAGCGGCGCTCTCCGATGAAGGAATGCGCGCCGAGGCCGAAGCCGCGATACGGCTGGCGTTTCCAGTACCGCAGATTGTGCAGCGACTCTTCGCCCTCACGCGCGAAGTTGCTGATCTCGTACTGCGCGAAGCCGGCATCGCGCAGCGTCGCGACCATCTCCACGTACAACCGGGCGACGAGATCTTCATCCGGCAGCTGCACGACGCCCGCTTCGACGCGGCGCTTGAGCGCGGTGTCTTCGTCGAGATCGAGCATGTAGACGGAGAGGTGGCCGGCGCCGCTCGCGATCGCTTCGTCGATCGACGCGCGAAACGAATCGGCCGTCTGATTCGGGAGGCCGAGGATGAGGTCGATGCTCGTGCGGAGGGGGGCGGCAGTGGCAACGCGAACCGCCTCGCGCGCTCTCTCCGCGCCGTGGATGCGGCCGATCGGCTGCAGCTCGGCATCGCGGAACGACTGCACGCCGATGCTGAGTCGATTGATTCCCAACGATTGCCAGAGCTCGATCGCGTCCGCGGTAACGTCTTCGGGATTCGCTTCGATCGACCGCTCCGCGCCGCGATCGATGTCGAATCCGCGCTGCAGTGCGGCGGCCACGCGGCGCAAATGCTCCGGCGCGGTCCGCGACGGAGTGCCGCCGCCGAAAAAAAGCGTATCAACTCGGGCGCCGTCCGCGGCCGAATCGATCTCGCGGATGAGCGCCTCGACGTACCTGTCCTGCAGCGCGAGGTCCGTGCTCACCGCGAACGGGCAGTACGCGCAGTGCACGCGGCAGAACGGAAGGTGGACATAAAGGCCAAGCATCGGCGGTTCGAGGCTCGAGGTAAGAGTCAAAAGGTCAGAGGTTGAACGTCTTACCTCCTCTCTCGTACCTCGAACCTTGAACTTCGAACCTCTATAATTAGCAAATGTCCGAAGTCGTTCCCGAAGACACCCCCTCGCGGCGTCCGCGCCTCCTCTGGACGCTGCTCGGCGCCATGGTGCTGGTCGGCCTGCTGCCGCTGGTGGTGTCGCACTATTTTCTGATCGGGATCAACCGCGACTCGCTCGAGACGCTGGAGAAGAAATACCTCACGCGCGCGGCGGTCAGCATCGCGACCGATACCCAGACCCTGATCGCCAGCAACACGCAGGAGCTGAACACGATCGGCGCGTCTGTGATCGCAATGAAGCGCGCGCTGCCGCCCGACACGGACGTCTTCGGCTACATCGACCGGCGCGGCGTCATCGGATCGTACATTTCGCCTGACAGCGATCTCGTGGCGCTGCGGATCGTGAACAACGCCGGCGACGGGGCCGAAGCGAAACCGGCGGGCCTCGAAACGCCGATCCTGCAAGAGATGGACTTCGTTCGCCTCGCGGCGACGAAGGGGCAGATCGCGATCGGAACGTTCCAGTACCTCACCGCGCTCAATCAGGCGGCCGTCGTCATCGCTGTTCCCGTCATCGACAACGGAAAAGTGAACGGCGTGGCGGAAGGACTGGTCAGCCTGAAGCGGATCACGAATCACGTGCGCGAAGTCGGCCGCGGCGACGTGACCGCGTTCATCGTCGATCGCAACGGCCGCGTGCTGATCCACAGCGAGCCGAGCATCGACGTCGAGCGTCCCGATTTCTCGGGACTGAAGATCGTCCAGGAATTCACGAAGGCTCCCGTGCGCCTGACCGAGTCGTACGAGGAGAACGTGCGCGGCGAGTCGACGAAGATGCTCGGCACCGTCGCGCCGGTCGGCCGGCCGGAATGGGGTGTCGTCGTCGAGAAGCCGGAGTCGCAGGCGTACGCCTCGGTCAAGACGATGATGCACGCGACGATCGAGTGGGGCTCGATCGCTCTCGCCCTGGCGATTCTCGCGGCGATCGTCTTCGCATCCGGCATCGCCCATCCGATCCGGCTGCTCGCGCAGCGCACGCGCGAGATCGCGAAAGGCAACTACCAGCAGCGCGTCGAGCTGAAGACGCACAACGAGATCGGCGATCTCGCCGACAACTTCAACGTGATGTCGGAGGCCATCGAACAGTCGATCGAGCGGCTGAAGAAGGCGGCGCACGAGAACCATCTGCTCTTCATCAACTCCGTTCGCATGCTGGCCGCGGCGATCGACGCAAAGGACCCGTACACCCGCGGCCACTCGGAGCGAGTGGCACGCTATTCGATGGCGATCGGCAAGAACATTCCGCTGCCGGAAAAAGAGATGCGCGATCTGCGCATCAGCGCGCTGCTGCACGACGTCGGCAAGATCGGCATCGACGACCGCATTCTCCGCAAGCCGGGCGCGCTGAGCGACGACGAATTCGAGGTCATGAAGCAGCATCCGGCCAAGGGCGCTGCGATCATGAGCGGCGTCGCGCAGCTGATCGACATCATTCCGGGCATGAAGTACCACCACGAGAAGTGGAGCGGCGGCGGCTATCCGGACAACCTGCAGGGCGATCAGATCCCGATGCAGGCGCGGATCATCGCCATCGCCGACACCTTCGACGCGATGACGACGAATCGTCCGTATCAGAAAGCCATGGAGCTGTCCTACGTCGTCGAAAAGGTGAAGAGCTTCGCGGGATCGCGCTTCGATCCACGCGTGGTGGACGCCTTCGTGCAGGCGGTCAAGCGCGGGGACATCGTCATCGAAGAGCAGGTGCGGGGCGCCGCCTGATCGACTGCCCGCCGCGGAACCGGGCACCCGGCACTTTGCACTCTTGACCGTGACCTTCCAGTCCATTCTTCGAGAAACTCTGCAGAGCACTCCCGGCGCGATCGGCGCGGTCTTTCTCGATCGCGAAGGGGAAGCGGTCGACCTCTGGGCCGAAAGCGTTTTTGAAATCGGACCGGAAGGGCTGCGCGCAATCGGCGCATACACCGGGATCTTTCTCTCCGATCTTCGACGCGCCTGCGCGCGGCTGAACGCCGGCGTACCGCAGCGACTGACGATCGACTTCGAGCACGCTCGAGTGCTGACCTGCGAGCTGAAGGAAGGCTACTATCTCGTCCTGGTTTTCGCGCGCGACACCAACGAAGGCCTCGCGGTCGAGCGGCTGCGACGCGGCCGCGAGCGGCTGCTCGCCGAGATCTGATGGAACAGCATCTGCAGAGATCGTCAGACCGATGAAACGATTCGCGATCGTCGCCGCCGCATTGGCGCTCGTCGCTTGCGGCCGCTCTACCCCGACGTCGAGCGCGCCGCCCGCCGCCTCGGACATTCAGACGATCGATACGACACATCCCGCGCCGGCGCCTCTCACGCCGCCGCCCGTGCTGACGGATGAAGGTCCGCCGCCGAAGCCGCCCGGCAACGTTCATACTGCCGATGCGCCCCCGCCTCCCACACCGCAGGACGAAGCCGTACGCGCCGCACTGCCCTTCTCGCCTGCGATCGCGCTCGATCCCGTCGACGGCAGCAAGATCTCGATCCGCGCGTCCACGCCGATCTACGAGTACAAGAATCACATTTTTTACTTCTCGTCCGACGCGAACCGGCGGACGTTCATGGCCAGCCCCGATCAGTTCCTCAAAGGCGTCTTCAAGATCGGCTAGTGATGCGAGCCGAAATCGAGGTCGCTCGCCGGCACCTCCGCTGTCTGCGGTATTTCGCTGTCGAAGATGTACACGTCGGTTCCCACCTTTGCCATCGCGTACATCTTCGAGATCAGCTTCGCCGGCAGACGGATGCATCCGTGCGACGCGTTCTTGCCGAGCGATGAGGGCTCATCCGTGCCGTGGATGTAGATCCCGTCGCCGAGGGCGAGGGCGTATTTGCCCATGACGCCTTTCTCCTGACGCAGAGGCGAATCGGCCGGCGGAACTTTCTCGCCGGCTTCGATGAACGCCCAGTCGGGTTTGGTCCAGACCGGGTGGACGATTTTGCGAAGCACTCTCAGATGACCGCGCGGTGTGTGGAAGACCCAGACATCGTCGCCGTGTTCGAGCACGCTCTCCTTGCCGGTTGCGGCGGGTCCGTCAGCGACGAGCTGCCCATCCTGGAACAGGTACGCGTGGTTCTTCGACACATCGACCGTGATCACCACTCCCTGACGCGGAGCTTCCGGCGGAAGTCCGTGGACATCTGCGCGGTCGCATTTTCCGAATTGCCACCAGTGACAATCGGCGTAGAGCTGCGGGACTGCCGAGATCAGGCTCGCCGCGAGAACCACCCGCGCGAGTAGCGAAAGATTCGTTTTCAAAGACCACCCTCCCACCGAGATTTACTGTGAATTGAGATTGCGAATTCGACGCCATTCTTTCCGGTTCAGGAGGTACGATTAGCAACGCGTAAGGCCCCGTAGCTCAGGTGGATAGAGCAGGAGTTTCCTAAACTCTTGGTCGGGTGTTCGAGTCACCCCGGGGCCACCAAAACTTGACCGGCCGCGAAGGCTTACCGTGTTACATTCGCCCTCGTGCAGCTCTGGACGGCTTTTTTACACACGGGGTGGGTTGGGAAGACCGTCCTGGCCATCCTCCTCCTCTTTTCGCTGGCGTCGTGGGCCACGATCTTCATCATTTCGAGGCGTCTTCGGCGTTCGCAGATGGCGTCGCGGCGATTCACGACGGCCTTTCGCAGAGCGAAGAGACTCGCCGATGTCCAGTCGGTGACCGCGAGCGCGGCGCAGTCGTCGCTCGTCGGCCTGTTTCGCGCCGGCTACGCTGAAATCGAAGCTCAGCTCGCGCACACGCACGGGGCGCAGACGATCCGCTCGCTCGACAGCGTCGAGCGCTCGCTCCTGCGCGCGTCGCGCATCGAATCGGCCCGGCTCGGCCGTTCCCTGTCGCTGCTTGCCACCACCGCCGCGGCGACTCCGTTCATCGGGCTGTTCGGAACGGTGTGGGGCATCATGGATTCATTCGCAAACATCGGCTCGATGGGCACGACGTCGATCACCGCCGTCGCGCCGGGCATCAGCGAAGCGCTCATCAACACCGCGGCCGGACTCTTCGCTGCGATTCCCGCGCTCCTCGCCTACAACCACTTCGTGCAGCGCCTGCGTCAGGCGCGCGGCGAGATGGAGGACTTCACGCTCGAATTTCTCAATCTGACGGAAAGGAACTTCATGTAGTTCACCGTTCGCGGTCTGCGACCGGCCGGCGAACTGCAAACCGCGAACATTCGTCTCATTCACGATGGCCTTTCGATTTCGAAGCGACGACGACTACGGCGACATGGCGGAGATCAACGTCACGCCTCTCGTCGACGTCATGCTCGTGCTCCTGATCATCTTCATGATCACGGCGCCAATGCTCACGCAAGGCCTCACCGTCGCCCTGCCCACGGCCGAGGGGAAGAGCTTCGAGCTGGCGTCGAACAATCCGTCGAAGATTCAGATCGCGGCGAGCGGCGCGGTGTACCTCGACGGCGTCGCCGTCGGCTCGACGAATCTCGACCTGTCCCTCGGTCCGATGCTTCGGCAGCGCCGCGTGAAACGCGCGCTGCTCGAGGCCGACAAGTCGGTGCCGTACGGACGCGTCGTCGCGGTCCTGGACATCATGAACCGCGCCGGCGTCGAGCAGCTCGGCATGGTCACGCAACCGGTGGAGAGGAATGGACGATCGCGTCGGTGACATCCTCGCGCAGCGAGCGAAGCTCGAAAGCGGCGCGGGCGCCGCAATCTTTTTGTCCGTTCTGCTCCACGCAACGATCACGGCGATCGCAGCGTGGACTGCCTGGCATCACGTGTCGACCGCAGCGACGCCGGTCATGATCATTCGACTCGCCCAGCAGCTGCCGACGGCGGTGATGACGCCTGCCGCACCACCGGTTGCCGCCGCGCAGCCGAAAGCGAAACCGATCGCGAAGCCGAAGCCGCTCGACAAGAAGAAAACCGCACCGCCCTCGCCGTTCGGCCGTTCGACGAAAAAACCTGCGGAAGTTAGCCCACCCGCCACGCCCTACCCGCCACCCGCCGCGGCGCCGCCGGCGCCGCCCGCCACCGCGACAGCGCCCGACGTGCCGGTCGGCGGAACGGGCGTGACCGGACTCGAAGGTGGAGATTTTCCCTACCCGCTCTACGTCCAGCAGATGATCCGGCTGATCGGAAGCCACTGGACACGTCCCGCGGGGGCGAACGATCTGACCACCGCGACCGTCTACTTCATGATCAACACCGATGGCACCGTGCACGACGTCAAGCTGGAGATGCCGAGCGGCAACACCTCGTATGATCTCGCCGCACAGCGCGCGGTGCTCGAAGCCGGGACGCTTCCGCCCCTCCCGTTCGGCTACAGCGGCAGATACCTCGGAGTGCACCTCAAATTCAGATGAAACGACTGACGATTCTTCTCGCGCTCTTCGTCGCAGCTTCGCTTCACGCGCAAACCGAAATCCATCCCGAGATCCGGAAGGAACAGGCGCTGACGATCTTTCGGATCGCCGTGCCGCGTCCGGAAGGAACCGTTCCGATCGAACAGATCGACGAGCCGTTCTTCGCGCCGCTGACGCGCGATCTCGCCGCGTCGGGCGTGTTTGCGATCGCGCCGATTCCGCCGAACGTGCCGCCGGGCGCGGACCTGATCAAAGCCGCGGACGCCGAGTTCCTGCTCAATCTCAAAGTCGAGCAGCAGGGCCAAGACTACGTCGTGTCCGCGATTCTCTACGACGCGACCGGCATCTCGCAGCAGTTCCGGCCGAAGCGCTATCGCGGCGTCGCCGCGGCGCTGCCGCGCATCGCACACATGCTCGCGGGCGATCTCGTCCACGAGCTCACCGGCAAGCAGGGCATCTTCCTTTCGCAGATCGCCTTCGCATCGAACCGCAGCGGGCAGTGGGAAATCTGGCTGATGGATTGGGACGGAACGAATCAGCGGCAGATCACGCGCTACAACGCGATGTCGATTCTTCCGAGCTTCTCCGCCGACAACGATCGCCTCGTCTACACGCTGTTCCGAGGGGGACGGAGCGAGATGTACATCATCAATCGGCGCGGCGGCGGACGCATTCATGTCGAGACCGGCCTCAACCTGAACACTTCCGCGACGTTCTCGCCGGTGAGCAACGACATCGCATTCGTCGGCTCCGTCGCCGGCAACCCGGACATCTACGTGATTCGCGACAACAGCACCAATCTGCGGCGGCTCACCACGAGCTCCTCGATCGAGTCGACGCCGGAGTGGAGCCCGAACGGCCGGCAGATTTCGTTCACGTCCGGCCGCAGCGGCACGCCGCAGATCTATTTGATGGATGCGGAAGGGACGAACGTGCAGCGGCTGTCGTTCGAAGGCGAATGGAACGACGATGCGACGTGGTCGCCGAGCGGCGAAGAAATCGCGTACACCTCGCAAGTCAACGGCCGATTTCAAATTCGAATCGCGAACGTGGTCACGAAACAGAGCCGGATCATCGCCGGCGAAGGATCCAACGAGCAGCCGACATGGTCGCCGGACGGCCAGTGGATCGCATTTCAATCCAACCGCAGCGGAAAATGGCAGGTCTATCGGATGCGCACCGATGGAACCGATTTGATTCAGCTCACATTCGAAGGTGAGAACAAAGATCCCGATTGGTCCAAAAAATCTGAGTGAGGGTTATCATCCGAATCATGAAGAAAGCAGTGCAGGGTTTTTTTCTCGGACTGACGCTGATCGCGGTGGTTCTCGCGCCCGCATGCCGAAGCAAGAAGGCTCCGCCGCCGCCACAGGTGACGCCGACGGAGACGACGGCATCCGTTCCGAACGTACCGGCGGTTGCGACGACCACCGAGACGCACGTGACGAATCCTCCCGATTTCGTGCAGCCGCAGCCGTCGGTCACCGTCGAGACGCTGCCGACCGACGTCGACGAGCTGAACAAAGTCGTGCACGACAAAGGCTATCTGCAGGACGCGTTCTTCGCGTTCGACGATTCGACGCTCTCCGCGAGCGCGCAATCGGCGCTGCAGGCGTCCGCGACCTGGCTCAAGCAGAACGCGCAATACAACCTGCTGATCGAAGGCCACTGCGACGAGCGCGGCACCGAGCAGTACAACCTCGCGCTTGGCGACCGCCGCGCGAACACCGCGAAGGACTACCTCGTGGCCCTCGGCGTCGATGCGAGCCGCATTCGCACGGTCAGCTACGGCGAAGAGCGCCCGTTCGATCCGGGCCACACCGAAGAGGCGTGGGCTCAGAACCGTCGCGACCATCTGGTGATCGTCGGCAAATGAAGAAACTCCTCCCCCTCGCGCTCATCGTCGCTGCCGGCTGCGCGACATCGTCCGACGTCCAGAAGCTGCAGAGCCAGATCACCGAGCTGCAGGATCAGCTGGCGCAGGTCAAACACAACGCCGCCGAGAAAAGCGACGTGCAGAGCGTCAATCAGAAAATCGCCGATCAGACGCAGGAGCTGCTCAAGTCGAATGCCACGCTGATCGCGAAAGTCGGTCAGATGGAGGAGCGCGCGAACAACACTCAGGGCTCGATCGAGCAGACGAACTATCGCATCGACAAGCTCGTGCAGCAGATGACCCAGACGCAGCACGACGTGGCCGATCTGCAGGCGACGGTCACGCGACTGACAGCGCCGCCCGTCGTGACGGCGCCGGCGGCCCCGGCAACAACCACCGCCCCGCCGCCGGCGACAGCGACGACGGCGCAGCCGGCGGCCGCCGAAGTCACCGTGCCCGCGCCGGCGACGCCGACCGAGAACCCGATGGACGTCTACCAGGCGGCGTATCGCGACTACCAGCGCGGCAATTACGATCTGGCGCTCGCCGGCTTCCGCGACTTCCTGCAGCGCTTCCCCGACTCGGAGCTCGGGGCGAACGCCGAGTACTGGATCGGCGAGAGTCTTTACTCGCAACAGAAATATTCGGACGCGATCGACCAGTTCAACCGCGTCGTCGACAAGTATCCGAAGTCCGACAAGGCGCCCGGCGCGCTTCTGAAAAAGGGCTACGCGTATCTGGCGATGAACGACCGGCCGCGTGCGATCGTGCAGTTCCAGTACGTGGTCCACGAATACCCGAACTCGCGCGAGTCTGCGCTGGCGAAAGAGCGGCTGAAGCAGCTCGGAATCGATACTAAATAAGAGGAGTCTTTTTCATGGCAAATATTCGGTCGGCCGAAAAACAGCGCCGCCAGGCGGAAAAGGCGCGCGTGCGCAATCGCGCCGGCAAGTCTCGCCTCAAGAGCGCGCTCAAGGAAGCGCGCGGCGGTGCCCCGGATCTCAACAAAGCCTTCTCCGAGATCGACAAGGCCGCGAAGAAGGGCATCATCAAGGACAACACCGCCGACCGCTACAAATCGCGGTTGTCGGCGGCGGCGAAACGCACCGCGGCGAAATAGGGCAACGGCCGTCCGACCGTCGCGGCGTCACATTGTCGGCGATCGACGCGCGACGGCGGGACGCCCGCCTTACGGCAGGAACGGCGCAAACGCCTTCATCACCTCTTCATCCGCGAGCGTCGGCCGGCGCGTCCCGCGATCGACCCACACGTGCTTGCTATAGCCGGTGGCGTGCACGCGCTCGCCGCTGCCATCGAGGAGCTCGTAGCCGAACGTCATCGCCCGGCTCACCGCCTCGGTGATGCATGTGCGGATCAGAACCTCGTCGTCGTAGTGATACGGCGCGCGATAGCGGCAATTCACTTCGGTCACCACGAGAATGAGTCCTCGATCCTCGATCTGCCGGTACGTGAAGCCCGTTTCGCGGCAGAGGTCCGTCCGCCCGATTTCGAACCACACGATGTAATTCGCGTGATGGACGATGCCCATCTGATCGGTTTCCTGGTACCGAACCCGCGTTCGGCTGTCGACGGAGCGCGCCACGCGCGGGAATTTAGCACGGCCTTTGTTTTGCTCTAATGCTCAGCAGTGCGGAAGGTGCGGCGTCTCCCGAAATACTCTGTGCCGCTGATTGCAGGCGGCGCCACCATCGTTGCTCTCGATGTCGCTCGCCGCGTCTTTCGCGCCACGCAGCTCTTCAACCCCTCGCGCGATCCGGTCAAAAGCTGGGACCCTGCCGCCTACGGCATTCCGCCCGGGCAGTGCGAGGAAGTCTGGATCGAAACGTCCGATCACGAGCGGCTGCACGGCTGGTATCTGCGCGCGAAACATCCGATCGCCTCGTCGCTCTACTGCCATGGCAACACGGGCAACCTGACCAACGTCGCCCATCTGATGCCGCACCTCGTCGACAACGGCTTCAACATTCTGCTGTGGGACTATCGCGGCTACGGAAAGAGCAGCGGACGCGCGTCGATCCGCGGCGTGATCCGGGACACGTTCGCCGCGGCGAGGTTTCACGATGCGATCCGCCCGAAGAACATTCCGTCGATTCTCTTCGGCTTCTCCCTCGGCGGCGCCATCGCGGCGCAGGTCGTGCGGCGCCATCCGTTCGCCGCGCTGATCCTGCAGTCGACGTTCACCAACCTGTCCGACATCGCGCGCGTGGCGTTCCCCCGCTTTCCGCTGCACCTCGTCAGCGGCCGGGCATTCGACACGATCGGCGTCCTGCGCGCGCTTCGCGAGCCCGTCCTCATCCTGCACGGATCGGAAGACGAGGCGTGCCCCTGCTGGATGGCCGACCGCATGTTCGAAGAATGCGGCTCGCCGGCGAAGATGATCTATCGCGTCGACGGCGGCCTGCACAAGGACCTCTGGGAGCGCGACAAAGAGGGCATGATCGACGCGTTGCGGCGCTTTGGTGTGCGCGCCGGCTTCGACGGCCCACTCACGACCGGCTGAAGCCGCTCCTCACACGTGATAGCATCCGCCGCCGCTCGCGATGCAGGCCGTCGTCAAATCCGCTCCCGTTGACGGTCCCGCCGGAACGGAAGTCCGCGATTGTCCCGTTCCGAAGCCGGGTCCCGATGAAGTGCTCATCCGCGTCGCAGCCGCTGCGATCTGCGGGACCGACAAACACATCTATCACTGGGACCCGTCGATCCGCGACTCGGTGCATCCGCCGCGCATCTACGGCCACGAGTTCTGCGGCTTCATCGAGCAGTTCGGCGAGCGCGCGCAGCGCGAGAACCTGAAGATCGGCGACTACGTCTCGGCCGAGATGCACGTCGTCTGCGGCGAATGCCCGCAATGCCGCACCGGCAACGGCCACATCTGCGCGCGCACCAAAATCTACGGCCTGCACGAGGACGGCGCGTTCGCGCAGTTCGTGAAAGTTCCGGCCACGAACGTCATCAAGCTGGGCTCCTACGTCCCGCTCCGCGTCGGCGCCTTCCTCGACGCCCTGGGCAACGCGGTCCACGCGTCGCAGGTCTGCGATCTGGCCGGCGCAACCGTTGCCATCACGGGCTTCGGACCGATCGGCGCGATGGCGGCAGCGATCGCCGAGCACAGCGGCGCGAGCACGGTCATCGTGACGGACGTCAGCGATCACGCGCTCGAGACCGCCCGGCGCTGGGCCTCGGCGCGCGATTTCGCGAATCTGCACGCCTTCAACGTCCGAGCGACGGACGCGAAATCCGTCAAGGACGCCATTCAGGCCATTACCGATGGTCAAGGTGTTGACGTCGTGCTGGAGATGTCCGGATCGCCGGCTGCCATCAATTTCGGCCTCGACGTCGTCCGCATGGGCGGCACTCTCTCGCTGCTCGGTCTCCCGTCGGGGCACGCGGTCACAATCGACGACTACACGCGCAACGTGATCTTCAAAGGCGTGCGGCTGCAGGGCATCATCGGCCGGCGGATGTTCGGCACATGGCACCGCATGCTCGCGCTGCTTCGATCGGGCCTCGACGTCGAATGGGTCGTGCAGGCCACGTTCGACTCCCTGAACGATTTTCACGAGGGCATGGGCCGCTTCGACCGCCACGAGGCGCTGAAAGTCGTGTTTTTCCCGTGGGGCGAGAGCGAGGCGAGGAAGCGGCTCGGCTAATCACCGCGGAGGCATCGAACCCGGAGATTCTCTGCGCCTCTGCGGTCAGAACTCACCGCGCCGCGGCGTCGAACTCCACGTCGAACGAGAACGTCATCGTGTTCGTCGTCACGCTCTTTGCCGAGAGCGTCCCGGCGATCGGGCCGCCGTTGCTCTTCGTCCGGTGAAACGTGTAGCTCGGATCGCTTTCGAAGTAGCCGCCGTCATAGAGGCCCTTCGCATGCTGGACCACCACGTGCGAGACCTTGTCGTCGTGCGAGACGCAGACGACCATGCCGTACGTCCCGTCGGGAAACGAGTAGTCGATGTCTTCGAGCTTCGTCGCATCGGGCAGCGGCTTGTCCGTCAGCACGATGCGCATGTCGTCTTTGCGATTCGTCACCTCGTTGCTCTGGTGGCCGACGGCGTAGGCATACACGAGCGGGATGCGGTTGCCGTCGACGATGATCGCCCCCTCCGCTCGTCCCGGGTCGACTGCGAACGCGGCGGTCGCGACGAATGACAGCGCGGTAAGCGTGAGGATCAATCTCCGCATGCGAACTCCCCTCTTGACGTTTTCGCGCAGTGTAACATCCCGCGTCATGCGAAACGCATTCGGATTTCTCCTGGCCTGCCTTCTCGCATTGCCCGCCTTCGCGCAGAACGAGCGCGATTTCGAGCAGGTTCTCAAGGCCGGGGACGATGTGCTCTGGTATTTCAAGGTCGGAGACGTCGCCTCGATCGACAAGGTGAATCTCACGAGTCCGAAGCCGGAGCGGATGTCGAATCCGACGGCGCAGGGTGCCGGCAATCCGATGATCATTCCGGCGTACGTCTTCACCCCGAAGAACCTGCACGCGAAGGCGCCGCTGATCGTGCTGATTCACGGCGGGGTGCACGGCGACTTCGACACGTGGTACGCGCACATCGTTCGCGAGCTGATCGATCAGGGCTATGTGATCGTCGCGCCCGAGTACCGCGGCTCGACCGGTTACGGAAGCGAGTTCTACGAGCAGATCGACTACGGCGGCGCCGAGGTCGACGATGTCAAAGCGGCGCGCGACTGGGCGGTCGAGAACCTCACCACGATCGATCCGAAGCGCATCGGCATCATGGGCTGGAGCCATGGCGGCTACCTGACGCTGATGAACATCTTCAAGTTTCCCAACGCGTACAACGTCGCGTATGCCGGCGTGCCGGTGAGCGATCTCGTCGCGCGCATGGGCTACAAATCGCAGGGTTATCGCGATACGTTCAAGTCCTTCATCGGCAAAGAAGCCGTCGATGATCCGATGGAGTACCGCCGCCGCTCTCCGTACTTCCACGCCTCGGAGCTGCAGACGCCGCTGCTGATTCACACGAACACGAACGACGAGGACGTGAACGTGATGGAGGTCGAGCATCTCATCGACGCGCTGAAGGCCGCGGGCAAGAAGTTCGAATACAAAATCTACGAGAACGCTCCGGGAGGGCACGAGTTCAACCGCATCGACACCGCGCTCGCGAAGCAGTCGCGAAAAGAGATCTACGAATTCCTGGCGAGGTACCTCAAGTGATCATCGAAGCCGCGTTGGCTGTCTTTCTCGCCGGCAATCCCGCCGACGTTCACCCGAAGCTGCACGGCCCTGTGCTCGATCTCGCCGGCAGCAGCGCCGAGCCGGGCGCGCTGCAGGCGATGGTCGATGCGGTTCGCGGATGCACGAGGTGCACAGCGAAGCTCGACGTCGTCGTGATCCGCGCCTCCGGCGACCAGGGCCTCAATCCCGTCTTCATGGCGCTCGAGGGCGTCGACTCGGCGCAGACATTCGTCATCACGGACCGCGATTCCGCGAATCGTCCGGACGTGGTCCGCGCGGTCCGCAATGCGGAGATCGTCTGGTTCGCCGGCGGCGACCAGTGCAACTACATCCGCTGGATCAAAGGCACGAAGGTGCAGCGCTCCGTTGAGCGGATGTTCCGGCGGGGCGGCGGCGTGGGCGGGAACAGCGCCGGACTGGCGATCCAGGGCGACGTCGTCTACGACGCCTGCCCCGACGTCAGCGCCGTGTCGAAGGACGTGCTCGCCGATCCCTTCTCGCGCGATGTCAGCCTTTCGTCGAACTTCTTTCGATGGCCGGCGCTGCGCGGCATGCTCACCGATACGCATTTTCATCAGCGCGATCGCTTCGGCCGCTCGATCGTATTTCTCGCGCGCGCGTATTCGGGCAAGCCGATTTACGGCATCGGCGTCGACGAGCAGACGTCGGTCATCGTCACGCCGAACGAGAAAGGGACAGTGTTCGGCCCCGGCGCCGCGTACCTGCTGCTCGTCGATCATCCGGCCGGCGTCCTCGAGCGCGGCAAACCGCTGACGTATCGGGGACTGAAGGTGTGGAAGTTCACGGCCGGCGACACGATCGACTTCGCGCACCGGCCGGTTTCCGGCTATCGGCTGATCGACGTCGTCGATGGGAAATTGAGCGCGGACCCGTACTAGCGCCAACCACGAGTTGTGCTCGGCCGAACCGGGGGTTCGGCACGGCGCAGCCGTGCCCTGCACGATGCGAGGGACCCCCGCGCGTTGGCAAGGATCCCTCGGCATCCGATGTTTCTAGCGCCAACCACGAGTTGTGCTCGGCCGAACCGGGGGTACGGCACGGCGCAGCCGTGCCCTACACGATGCGAGGG
>DATIZY010000203.1:0-19880 GCA_035516895.1 Thermoanaerobaculia bacterium
AGGATGAAGGCAGACGGATGAAGGATGAATCGCCGGCTGCGGCTCCCCATTCATCCTTCATCCTTCATCCTTCATCCTTGAAGGACGTCTGGCTTCTCGATCCCTCGATCACGTATCTGAACCATGGCTCGTTCGGCGCGACGCCGAAGCACGTGCTGGCAAAGCAGGAAGAGCTGCGCCGGCGCATGGAGTCGGAGCCGGTGCGCTTTCTCGTGCGAGAGATCGAGCCGCTGCTCGATGACGCGCGGCGCGAGCTCGCGCACTTCGTTGGCGCGTCGCCGGAAGACCTCGCGTTCGTGCCGAACGCCACGACCGGCGTGAATTCCGTGCTGCGGTCGCTCGACCTCGGGCCGGGCGACGAGCTGCTCGTGACAACGCACGAATACAACGCGTGCCGCAACGCGCTCGACTTCACCGCCGCGCACAGCGGCGCGAAGGTGAAGGTCGCCGGCGTGCCGTTTCCGCTCGCGTCGCCCGACGAGGTCGTGCACAACGTCGTCGCCGGGGCGACGAGCCGCACGAAGCTGCTTCTCATCGACCACATCACGAGCCAGACCGGAATCATCCTTCCGGCCGGCTGGATCGTCCGCGAGATGAACGCGCGCGGGATCGACACGCTCATCGACGGCGCGCACGCACCCGGGCAGGTGCCGCTCGACATTCGCGCGATCGGCCCCGCGTACTACACCGGCAACCTGCACAAATGGGTCTGTGCGCCGAAGGGCGCCGCGTTTCTCTACGTGCGCGCCGACAAGCGCGACGCCGTGCGGCCGGCGATCATCAGCCACGGCGCAAACTCTCCGCGCACCGATCGCTCGCGCTTCCATCTCGAATTCGACTGGACCGGAACGTTCGATCCGACGCCGTGGCTGTGCGCCGGCGAATCGCTGCGATTCATGGCAGGCCTGATCGCCGGCGGCTGGCCGGAAATCATGCGGCGCAATCACACGCTCGTCCTCCGCGCACGCGACATCCTGTGCGACGCTCTTGGCGCCGACAAGCCGGCACCCGACGAAATGTCAGGCGCGATGGCGTCGGTGCCGCTGCCCGACGGCGACCCCAATCCCGTTTCGCCGCTTCAGATCGACGCCCTGCAGGACGCGCTGTTCCATCAATTCAATATTGAAGTGCCCGTCATGCAATGGCCGCGTCCGCCAAAACGGCTCCTCCGAGTGTCCGCCCAGCTCTACAACGACGAATCGGAGTACCGCAAGCTCGCCACGGCACTCCGCACGCTTCTGTAAGCCCGCCGCTGGAACTTTTCGTGCACCGCAAGCGGTCGCTGAAAGGAGTACGCATCATATGAAACGCACTGGGATCTTTTTGCTCGCATTCATTGCCGTGCTGATGTTCGCCTGTCAGAACGAACAGAACGCGAGCAACAACGCGACCGCGACCGACACGGCGGCAAGCGCCACCGACACCGCCACCAGCAGCACGGAAACGACGGCCACCGACACGACCGGCACCGCCACAGCGACGACCAGCAGCGCCGCGGTGACGAGCACGGCGCCGCTGAACGCGAGCGATTCCGATTTCGCCAGGAAAGCCGCCGAGGGCGGCATGATGGAAGTCGACCTCGGTCAGCTCGCAGCGGCAAAAGCGACGAGCCAGGACGTCAAGGATTTCGGCAACAAGATGGTCGCCGACCACGGCAAAGCCAACGACGAGCTCAAAGCGCTCGCCTCCCAGAAGGGCCTGACGCTGCCGACAACGCCCGGCGCGGAGGAGAAGACGACCTCCAATGCGCTGGAGAAGAAAACCGGCGCAGCCTTCGACAAGGCGTACATGAGCGATATGGTCAAAGACCACGAGAAGGACGCCAAAGAGTTCAAGAACGCCGTCTCCAAGATTCAGGACCCGGATCTCAAGAACTGGGCGAGCAATACGCTTACCGTGATTCAGGGACACCTCGACCTGGCGAAGCAGGTCGACTCGAAAGTGAAGTAGCCGCGCCCGGGGCGCGGTGCAGCGCGCCGCGCCCTAACGGCTCCTGAAGCGCGCGACGATGTAGTCGCGGTTCATGCGCGCGATGAAGTCGGTGGAGATCTCCTTCGGGCACACCGCCTCGCATTCGCGGAACATCGTGCAGCTGCCGAAATACTGCTCCATCACCTCAACCATCCGCAGCACCCTTTCGTAGCGCTCCGGCTGCCCCTGCGGCAGCAGGCCGAGGTGGGAGACCTTCGCGGCGGTGAAGAGCTGGGCGGCCCCGTTGGGGCATTGCGCGACGCACGCGCCGCACTCGATGCACTCCGCGGCGTCCATCGCGCGCTCCTGCACGACTTTCGGTACGGGAATCATGTTCGCTTCGGGCGCGCTGCCGGTGTTGATGGAAATGAATCCGCCGGCCTGGATGATCTTGTCGAGCGGGCTGCGATCGACGATGAGGTCCTTGATCACCGGAAACGCGCGTGCCCGCCACGGCTCGACCCGGATCTCGTCGCCGTCCCTGAAGTGGCGCATGTGCAGCTGACACGTCGCCGTTCCGCCGAGCGGCCCGTGCGCGATGCCGTTGATCATCATGCCGCACGATCCGCAGATGCCCTCGCGGCAGTCGTGTTCGAAATGGATCGGCTCCTCGCCCTTCTCGATCAGCTGCTCGTTGACGACATCGAGCATCTCGAGGAACGACGCGTCGGGGCTGATGTCGCGTGCCTCATACTGCACGAAACGTCCCTCGGGAGAACCTGCGGCCTGCCGCCACACATGAAGCGTCAGATTCATTCTGCCTTCTGCCTTCCGCCTGCTGGCTTCACTTGTAGCTCCTCGTCGCCAGCTTCACTTCCTCGTACGTCAGCGGCTCTTTGTGCAGGCGCGGTTCATCGTCGTCGCCGGTGAATTCCCACGCCGCGACGTACAGGAACTTGTCGTCATTGCGCAGCGCCTCGCCGTCCGCCGTCTGATATTCGACACGGAAATGGCCGCCGCACGACTCCTCGCGGTGCAGCGCATCGATGCACATGAGCTCGGCCAATTCGAAAAAGTCGGCGACGCGGCCCGCTTTCTCCAGCGACTGATTCGGCTCTTCGCCGGTGCCGAGGACGCGGACTTCGCGCCAGTAGCGGTCGCGGAGCGCGCGCACCTCGACCCGAGCCTTCTTGAGGCCCTCGGCGCTGCGCGCCATGCCGCAGTACTCCCACATGATGTGGCCGAGCTCGCGATGGAACGAATCTACGGAGCGCGTTCCCTTCGCCGACAGCAATCGCTTCACGCGATCGTCCACATCCGCCCGCGCCTGCTTGAACTCCGCGCGATCGGGCGACACCTTCTTGTTCATCTGTCCGGAGAGATACTCGGCGATCGTCGTCGGAATGACGAAATAGCCGTCGGCCAGTCCCTGCATCAATGCGCTGGCACCGAGCCGGTTCGCGCCGTGATCGGAGAAGTTCGCTTCGCCGATCACGAAGAGTCCGGGGATCGTGGCCATCAATGCGTAATCGACCCACGATCCGCCCATCGTGTAATGCGGAGCCGGATAAATCCGCATCGGCACCACATACGGATCCTCGGCCGTAATGTCGTGGTACATCTCGAAGAGATTGCCGTAGCGCTCTTCAATGGTCTTGCGCCCGAGCCGTTTGATGGATTCCGAGAAGTCGAGATAGACGCCGCGTCCGCCCGGCCCGACTCCGCGTCCTTCGTCGCAGACTTCCTTCGCCCCGCGGGAGGCGATGTCGCGCGGCGCAAGATTTCCGAAGCTCGGATACTTCCGCTCCAGGTAGTAATCGCGGTCGCCCTCGGGAATCTCGTTCGGCGGACGTTTGTCGCCTTTCTGCTTCGGCACCCAAATGCGTCCGTCGTTGCGCAGCGACTCCGACATCAGCGTCAGCTTCGACTGATATTCGCCCGTCTGCGGGATGCACGTCGGGTGGATCTGCGTGTAGCAGGGATTCGCGAAATACGCTCCGCGGCGATAGGCGCGCCAGATCGCGGTGCAATTCGACGCCTTTGCGTTCGTCGAAAGGTAGAAGACGTTCGAATAGCCGCCGGTGCCGAGGACGATGGCGTCGCCGGCGTGCACGTCGATCGCGCCGGTCACGAGATTGCGCGTGATGATGCCCTTCGCCTGGCCGTCGACGACGACGACATCGAGCATCTCGTGGCGCGGAAACATCGTCACGCGGCCGAGGGCGATCTGCCGCTCGAGCGCCTGGAATGCACCGAGAAGAAGCTGCTGGCCCGTCTGTCCGCGCGCGTAAAACGTGCGCGAGACCTGCACGCCGCCGAACGAGCGGTTCTCGAGCGTTCCTCCGTACTCGCGCGCGAACGGGACGCCCTGCGCGACGGCCTGATCGATGATGTTGACCGACAGCTCGGCGAGACGATAGACGTTCGCTTCGCGCGAGCGGTAATCGCCGCCTTTGACCGTGTCGTAGAAGAGGCGATAGATGCTGTCGCCGTCGTTCTGATAATTCTTCGCGGCGTTGATGCCGCCCTGTGCGGCGATCGAATGCGCGCGCCGCGGCGAATCGTGAAAGACGAAGCACTTCACGTTGTAGCCGAGCTCCGCGAACGACGCGGCGGCGGACGCGCCGGCGAGGCCCGCGCCGATCACGATGATGTCGAATTTTCGCTTGTTCGTCGGGTTGACGAGCTTGTAATGGTTCTTCGCGTAGGACCACTTCTCGGCGACGGGTCCGGGCGGAATTCTCGCGTCGAGCTCGCTCATCGCACCACTCCTAAGAGCACTGAGATCGGGAACGAGATGTTGCCGAGCGTGATCACGAGCGCGAACACCGTCGCGAACACCCGCTTCCACGGATTGAACTTGATGTGGCTCCAGCCGACGGAATTGAACATGCTCCAGAGGCCGTGATAGAGGTGCAGGCCGAGCGCGAGGTTCGCGATGATGTAGACCGCGCTCACCCACCACACCTGAAATCCGGTCACCACGTTGTGGTACGGATCATCGGGGACGAAATTCTGGTGCAGCGTCCCCGTCGTCAGATGCAGAAGGTGATAAATGACGAAGAGGAGGATGATCACGCCGCCCCAGCGCATCGTGCGCGCCGCATAGCTCGCGGTGACGTAATCGCGGTTCGTGTACGCGATCGGCCGTGCGCTCCGGTTCATCAGCGTGAGCTGCGTCGCGGCCTGGATGTGAAACCACACGGCGATAATCAACAACACGCGGACGATCCAGAGCGCGGCGCCGTTCGGCAGCGCCGGCCCGCCCATCACGCGGAGCCAGTGCGCGTACTCGTTCAAGTGCTCGGGCCCGAGGTAGAGCTTCATGTTGCCGAGCATGTGGGCGAAGATCCACCCGAACAGGAAGACGCCCGTCACGGCCATCACGGCTTTCTTGCCGATGGCCGAGCGGTAAAACGTGCCGATCCAGGTGGTGGGAACTTCCGGAGAGACTGCGGTCACTTCGCGAATGATTATCGAGGATGGGTCGATGGTCAAGGTTTGCGTCATCCTGAGCCGCGTGACACGGCGAAGGATCCTTCGTCCTCGCTGCGGCGATGCGAAGGATTCCGCTCGGAGATCCTTCGTCCTCGTTGCGGCGACGCGAAGGATTCCGCTCGGAGATCCTTCGTCCTCGCTGCGGCGACGCGAAGGATTCCGCTCGGAGATCCTTCGTCCTCGCTGCGGCGACGCGAAGGATTCCGCTCGGAGATCCTTCGTCCTCGCTGCGCTCGTCCTCAGGATGACGCGTCTTCGCGCGTCACTTGTTGAGCGCGCTCTGCATTTCCTTGATCGCGGATTCGCGGCCTTTGTCTTTCGCGATCTTCGCGTAGCGCGCGCGCTGCGATGCGGGAATCTGACGGATCAATCCGAGGTACCGCCCCTGCAGCTGGCGCGAGGCCATCTGCTGCGGTGTCAGGCGGCGCGAAGCACGCTTTCGTGGCGTGGCAGCGGCTGCAGGTTTCGATGCTGCGGCCGGACGTCCCCGCCGAGGCGCCGGACCGCCACGCAACTGGGCGAGCCGCTCTTCCAATCGACGAATCTCGAAAAAGCGCGCGACTTCGGACGCCGCCACTTTTCCGTCATGAATGAGGTTCTGGAGAAATTCCTTTGCATCTTCCGCGGAAATGTTCCACCCTGCGCGTCTTCCTCTAGGCACATCAACCTCCTAAAGCGCGCATTGTACCTCAGTAACGATAGTGGTCCGGCTTGTAAGGCCCCTCCATAGGAGTGCCGAGGTATTTCGATTGTTCCGGTGTGAGGCTGGTCAATTCGACGGATAAATGCTCGAGGTGAAGCCGCGCCACTTCCTCATCGAGCTTTTTCGGCAGCACATAGACGGCCTTCTTGTACTCGCCCTTGTTCTGCCAGAGCGCCAATTGAGCAAGGACCTGATTTGTAAACGACGCCGACATCACAAACGACGGATGCCCCGTCGCGCAGCCGAGGTTCAAGAGGCGGCCTTCGGCGAGGATGAGGACACTGTGACCGTCGGGAAACACCCACTCGTCGTACTGGGGCTTGATGTTCACTCTGCGAACGCCCGCGATTTTCTTCAGTCCCGCCATGTCGATCTCGTTGTCGAAATGGCCGATGTTGCCGACGATCGCTTTATCCTTCATTCGCGCCATGTGTTCGGCTGTAATGATGTCCCGATTTCCGGTGGCCGTAATGAAGATGTCCGCTTCGCTCACGACGCTCTCAATGCGCCGGACCTGGTAGCCCTCCATTGAAGCCTGCAGCGCACAGATGGGGTCGATTTCGGTGACGACCACGCGCGCGCCCTGGCCGCGCAACGCCTGTGCGCAGCCCTTCCCGACTTCGCCGTAGCCGCACACGACGGCGAGCTTGCCGGCGATCATCACATCGGTGGCGCGATTCAGTCCGTCAATGACCGAATGGCGGCAACCATAGATATTGTCGAATTTCGATTTCGTGACGGAGTCGTTGACGTTGATCGCCGGGAAGAGCAGCGTGCCGGCGTCCATCATCTGATAGAGGCGGTGTACGCCGGTCGTCGTCTCCTCCGAAACGCCTTTGATCTTCGCCGCGACGCGCGTCCAGCGCTGCGGATCGCGCGCGATCTCTTTTCGCAGGAGATCGAGAATGACGCCCCACTCCTCCGGCTCGTCGGCCGGATTGAACTCGGGCACGCGCGCTTTGCCTTCGCATGAAACGCCCTGATGGACGAGCAGCGTCGCGTCGCCGCCGTCGTCGACGATGAGCGTCGGTCCACCCCCGTCCGGCCACATCAGCGCTTCCGATGTGCACCACCAGTATTCTTCGAGCGTCTCGCCTTTCCACGCGAAGACGGGCACGCCGCGCGGATGTTCGATCGTGCCGTCGCCGACGACGACGGCCGCCGCGGCGTGGTCCTGCGTCGAGAAAATGTTGCAGCTGACCCAGCGAACATCGGCGCCGAGGAGCCTGAGGGTCTCGATGAGGACGGCGGTCTGCACCGTCATGTGCAGCGATCCCATGACCCGCGAACCGGCCAGCGGCTTCGAGGCCGCATATTTCCGGCGCAGAGACATGAGGCCGGGCATTTCGTGCTCCGCGAGCCGGATTTCGGAGCGGCCGAGCGTCGCCAGCGCGAGATCTTTGACTTTGAACGGTGGACGCCCCGCGGCGCGCGCGGCGTCGAATTGATGTGCGAGTTCGAGAGTGGTGCTCATAAGTGCGCGGATTGTACTATCCCGCCGGGCCAGGGAGCCCTTCCTCAGGACTCGGGACACAGGACTCAGGACTCAGGACTCAGGACTCAGGACTTCGTACGACTCCTCGCTCGCGTCCGCTCGGGATAAACTTCGCCTCCATGATTCGAAAGACACTCATCGCCGTCCTTCTGTTCGCTACAACACTGACCGCGCAGCAGGTGCAGACCGCGCCGCCACGGCCGACGCCGCGCGAGCTCACGCTCGAAAACATATTCGATCCGAAGCGGAAGGTCTCGTTCTCCGGCACGCCCCAGTTCGGATTCGTCTGGCTCGACGACCACACGTTCACGTGGCCGCGCACCGACGAAAAAGGCGACGTGGTCGAACAGTCGGTGATCGACACGCAGACGGGAAAGACGCGCACGCTGTTCGACGCCGCGAAGCTGCAGGCAGCTGCACGAAAGGCGGGTCTCAGCGAAGAGGAAGCCAAACGCATGACGCGGCAGCGCAATTGGGACTTCAGCCCCAACAAGCGCAGCGTCGTTCTGACTGCCGGCGATGATTTGTATCTCTATACGTTCGACTCCGATTCGATGACCCGCCTGACGTCCACGCCGGGCGAGGAGCAGGAGGCGACGTTCAGCCCCGACGGCAGGCTGGTCGCGTTCGTCCGCAATAACAACCTTTATGTCGTCGACCTCGCCACGCAGCGCGAGCGCCAGCTGACCACCAGCGGCAACGACGACATGCTCAATGGCGTCCTCGACTGGGTCTACTCCGAAGAGGTGTATGGCCGCGGCCACTATCGCGCGTACTGGTGGAGTCCCGACTCTTCACACATCGTCTTCATGCAGCTCGACGAGAAGCCCGTGAAGCGATTCACGATCGTCGATCACATTCCGACGATGCAGCGGATCGAGGAGGAGCTTTACCCGAAGGCCGGCTATCCCAATCCGATTGCGAAACTGTTCACAGTCGCCGTCAACGGCGCCGCTCCCCAGGAGATCTCGACCGAGTCGTACAGCGGTGGAGACTACCTCCTTGTGGCCGTCGATTGGACGCCCGACAGCTCCAACGTGGTCTACCAGATCACCAATCGCGAGCAGACGTGGCTCGACCTCGACGAGGCCGCAGTGCACGGCGGAATGCCGAAGACCCTGTTTCGTGAAACGACGAAAGCGTGGGTGAATCCCGATCTCGACCCGAGCATGACCTGGCTCAAAGACGGATCGTTTCTATGGCTCAGTGAGCGCAGCGGATTCGAGCATCTCTATCAGTACGGCGCAGACGGCGTATTGAAGCGCCAGATCACGAACGGGCCGTGGGAAGTGCGCAATCTGCACGGCATCGACAACAACAACGACTGGATCTACTTTTCCGGCACGGAGCGTTCGGCGCTGGGCACCGACGTCTATCGCGTGCATCTCGACGGCAGCGGCCTCACGCGTCTTTCGCAGGCGGACGGCGAGCATCGTGCGATCTTCAATCCGTCGATGACGCAATACATCGATTCATGGAGCGACATTCAGACGCCGCCGCAGGTCTCGCTGATGCGCAACGACGGAACACGCGTTCGCGTGATCGAAGCGAATGAAGTTCCCGCGCTCGGTGACTACGGCATGTCGAAGCCCGAATTTCTCGAAGTCAGGACGCGCGACGGCTTCACGATGAACGCGATGATGATCAAGCCGCCCGGCTTCGACCCCTCGCGCAAATATCCCGTCTACGAGTACACCTACTCCGGCCCGCACACGCAGATGGTGCGCAACGGCTGGCGCGGCGTGCAATATCTATGGTGGCAGCTCATCGCCCAGCACGGCGCGATCGTCTGGGTCTGCGACAACCGCACTGCAAGCGGTAAAGGCGCGGAATCGGCGTGGCCGGTCTACAAGCATTTCGGCGTGCTCGAGCTGCGCGATCTCGAGGACGGACTCAAGTGGCTCGAGTCGCAGCCCTGGGTCGACTCGACCCGGGTCATCCTCGACGGCTGGAGCTTCGGCGGGTTCATGACCACCTACGCGCTCACGCACAGCACGATGTGGTCCGCCGGGATGGCCGGAGGGACGGTCGCCGACTGGCACGACTACGACACGATCTACACCGAGCGCTACATGCTCATGCCTCAGAACAATCCCGAGGGGTATCACGACAGCTCACCGCGGTTCGCGGCGGCGAACCTGCACGGATCGCTGCTGCTGATGCACGGCACGATCGACGACAACGTGCACATGCAGAACACGATTCAGCTGATTTACGAGCTGGAGAAAGCGGGCAAGCCGTACCGCCTCGCGGTCTATCCGAAATCGCGGCACGGAGTCGTCGATCCCGTTCTCGTGCAGCATCTGCGGATGACCCAGCTGAATTTTCTCGAGGATGCGCTTGGGCTTCGGCGGTAAGCGCCAGGCGCTAGGCGTCGGGCGTCAGGCCTCGGGCCTTCGGTCCCAACGTGTCGGGCTCAGAATTCGCGATCTGGCAGCCACCGTTGTGGCGGCGTGCAGACCGATCAAGATCAAGATCGTCGGATCACCGATACGTGGCGGAGATACCAACACCGACAGTCGTGACGCCCGAGACCTCCGCCCAACGCCTAACGCCTGACACCCGAGGCCCGACGCCTGACGCCTAGCGCCCAACGCCTAACGCCTAACACCTGAGGCCTGACGCCCGACGCCTGACGCCCGACGCCTGACGCCCGACGCCTGACGCCAGCGCCTAAGGCCGCGGCCTCACCGCGCCGCTCCTTCTTCGAGCTCCTCGTGCCGCGTGACCGTATCGGACGGCAGGCGGTCGCGCAGCCAGATCCGCTCGATGATCGGATATGCCGCCGCTGCCGGAAGCGCCAGCACCGCGCCCGGGATGCCGATGAGCGATCCGCCGATCGCGATCGCGACGAGCACCGTCAGCGTCGACACCCGCATCTCGCGCCCGTAAATCCTCGGAATCAGAATGTAGGCCTCGATGACGTGATACAGCAGATACGCAGCGGCGACCTCGAGCGCGCGGCCGGGGGAAATCACAAGACCCAACAGCGTCGCCGGCACCATCATCACGATCGTGCCGACCACCGGGACGAAATCGGCGATGAACGCGAGCGCGGCAAGGAGCAGCGCGGCGGGAACTTTCAGAAACGTGAGCACCGCCATCACGTAGCACGCGCAGATCGTCGCGGTGATGAACGCTCCCCGCATGTAGGCCAGCACCACGTCTCGCACCTCGCTCGCCGTCCGATCGATGCGCGAGCGAAGCGTGCCCGCGGGCGCGAAGGTGATGAGCCACGAAAACGCGCGCCGCCCTTCGAGCAGAAGGTACAGCGCGACGACCACCGCGAAGACCAGGACCGTCACCGCCTCCACCGCGAATTTGCCGGCGGTGAATCCTTTCGCGGCGATCGCTTGCTCCACCGTCGTGACCGCGACGCCGCTGCGGATCAGAACCCGTCCAATCGTCGGATACGAACGATTGATGCGCTGGATCAGATCGGGAATCTGCTGCGTCACGTCGGCGAGCTCGCGCCCCATCGCCGGAACGAGGCCGAAGAAGAGCGCGAACAGGATCGCCACGACGAGAATGGTCACCGCGATGACCGCGAGCGCGTGTTTGAAGCCGTGGCGCTGCAGCCAGAGCACGAGCGGATCGAGCAGAATCGCCAGCAGCGTGGCGAAGACGAGCGTCAAGATGACGCCCCACAGGCGGACGAGGATCGCCGCCAGCAGGATTGCCAGGCCGATTTTCAGCAGCGTCGCAAACGGAATGCGGAGCTCCATGGGGTCAGCTAATGCACGCCGCCTACCCGCCTACTCCTCGAGGCGGAAACCGACCTTGATCTTGACCTGATACTGTGACACGCGTCCCTTTTCGATCCGTCCGCGCATTTCGGTGACCTCGAACCAGTCGAGATTCCGCAGCGACTTCGACGCGCGCTCGACCCCCTGGGCGACCGCTTTGGCGAACGATTCGCCCGAGGTTCCAACGATTTCCACGAGTTTGTAAACCCTGTTCTCGGCCATTTTTGCCCTCCGTCAGCGGTATTATTGTGCGTCGGCCACACAAATCGGGGCGAGTGGAATGAGAGCGGGAACGAACGATCGCGTGAAGCGCCAGCTGCTCCGCGATGCGATCACGGACAACCTCGACACGATGCGGGGTGTGCTCCCGCGTCCCCGCGCGGCTGCGCCGTCCGAAAACGCTTGGATGCGCCGTCTCCCGCTGGTTCTGATCCCGGTCACGCTGCTCGGATCGAGCTATCTCGTGAGCGAGCCGCCCGTCGTACGGACGCAGGCGCCGATCCGAGCGTTCTTCGCCGCTCGCCGCGCATCGCTCGCCGATTCGTTCGAGCCCGTCAAAGCCGCCGCGTTCCCGCTCGCGATTCGCCGCGTGGTCCTGGATGCCGGGCACGGCGGAAAAGACGCCGGCGCGGAGTCGTCGTCGAACCTCGTCGAGAAGAACATCACGCTCGACATCGAGCGCCGTCTTCGCGATCTGCTGCAGAAAAACGGATTCGAAGTCATCGTCACGCGCGCCGACGATCGCCTCATTCCGCTGCGCGAGCGCGCGCGCCTGGCGAACGAATCCGACGCCGACATCTTCGTGTCGATTCACGTCAATTCCCTTCAGAGTCACACCAGCAGCCACGGCATCGAAACCTACTACCTCGGTCCCACCAAAGATCCCCGCCTAACACAGCTTGCGGCCGAGGAGAATGGGATGTCGGGCTATTCGATGGCGGACATGAGGAAGCTCCTCGACCGCGTCTACGCCGGTGTGCGCCGCGACGAGTCCCAGCGGCTCGCCGCCGCGGTGCAACAGCAGCTGTTCACGAATCTGCGGACGATCGACCCCGGGGTCGAAAACTGGGGCGTCAAGCGCGCGCCGTTCGTCGTGCTCGTCGCCACCAACATGCCGGCCATCCTCGCGGAGGTCGGGTGTCTGTCGAACGAACGCGAAGCGGCGATGCTGCGCGAGCCGCAGTACCGGCAGCAGATCGCGTCCGCGCTCTATCGCGGCATTGCCGAATATGCGAAACAGGGAACGTAGTCACGACGGCGACACGGAGCGTCTCCGGACCCTCCCTGCGCCTCTATGGTGAAACTGAAAGGCAGCGAATGACAGAAATCCTCCACGTCGGCATCGACCTCGGCACGTCGCGAAGCGCGATCTCCGCATCGAACGGCGAGCGCTTCGTCGTCGACAGCTTCGTCGGCTGGCCCGCCGACATGGTCGCGAAAAAGATCCTCAAACGAAACGTGCTCATCGGCCATGACGCCGTGACCAATCGCACGATGCTCGATCTGCATCGCCCGCTCGAGCGCGGACTGCTGAAGGAAGGATCGGAGAAGGACGTGCAGGCCGTCCGCGAGCTGCTCCAGCATCTGCTGGGTCTCGTCGGAGTCAAGAACGGAAAAGCCGGCAACGTGCGCGCGGTCGTCGGCGTGCCCGCGGCCGCGCTGCGCACGAACAAACAGTACCTGCGCAATTCAATGAAGGGCATCGTCGACAGTTTGATGATCGTGTCGGAGCCGTTCGCGGTGGCGTACGGCCTCAACGCTCTCCTGCACACGATGATCATCGACATCGGCGCGGGAACCACGGACTTCTGCGTGATGAAAGGCCGCTATCCGACCGAGGAGGATCAGCGGACGCTGACGATCGCGGGGGACTCGATCGACCAGCATCTGCTCAAGCTGATCGAGGACCGCTATCCGCAGGCAAACGTGACGATCTTCATGGTGCGCGAGTGGAAAGAGAAGTTCAGCTTCGTTGGTCAGCCGGCGCCGCGCGCGGTCGTGATGGCGCCGGTCAAAGGAGTGCCGACGGAGCTCGACATCACAAACGAAATGAAGGCAGCCTGCGAGACGATCCTGCCGCCGGTGATCGAGACGATGCTCGACCTTCTTTCGCGCGTGGAGCCGGAGTTCCAGGAACGCGTGCGCAACAACATCATCCTGTCCGGCGGCGGAGGATTGATCAAGAATCTTCCCGGCGCGCTCGAAGAAGCGCTCAAGCAGGTCGGCGGCGGGAAAGTGACATTCATGGAAGATCCCGTGTTTGTCGGCTCCGACGGCGGCCTCGCGCTGGCGCTCGACGCGCCCGACTCCGACTGGGAGCGGCTGTCGGCATAGAGTGTGCGGAGCGGCTCGAGCCGGCCGGCCGGCGGAAGCCGGCACACACAGATGCGCGCCGCGCTCATCACCCTCGCGATCGTCCTCGTCCTTCTCTTCGCGTACGCCCAGCTCGTGCGGCGTTCGTCGATGTTTTTTCCAGCGAAGTTTCCGGAAGGCAATTGGAAAACGGCCGCGCAGGACGTGCACTTTCTGACGAGCGACGGCGTTCGGCTGCATGGCTGGTTCTATCGAGCAGCCGGCGTGGAGCCGGCTCTTCGCCGGCTCGCTCATTCGCCACGGCTCGGTCCGGCTGACGGCGGGACCCACGTCCTCCTGATTTTTTTCCACGGCAATGCGGGCAATATCACCGAGCGCGCCCCGATCGCCGAGGAGCTCTCGCGCCGCGGCGTGTCCGTGCTGCTCTTCGATTGGCGCGGCTATGGAAAAAGCGAAGGCACGCCGGGCGAGAGCGCGCTGTTTCGCGATGCGCTCGCCGCGTACGACTTCGCGCACGCGGAGTCGCACAACATCGTCCTCTACGGAGAATCGCTCGGTGGCCCGTATGCGGCGTACGTGGCGACGAAGCGCAAAGCGCGATGCGTCATCATCGAGAACTCGTTCCCCTCACTCGCGGCGATCGGCAACGCCCTCTATCACCCCGTTCCCCTCGGGTATTTCGCGCCGTTTTCGCTGATGACGACGCGCTGGCTGAACGAAGCCGGCCTGCCGGTGCTGGTGATGCACGGCAAACGCGACGAAGTCATTCCGTTTCAGCTCGGCATGGACCTGTACAACGGACTCCGTACGCGAAAGGAATTGCTCGTGTCCGAGACCGCGGGACATTGCGAGATCGCGTCGGTGGAGGGCGCCCGCTACTATGACGCCCTCCTTCAGTTCATTGGCTCGACTTCACCCGCGTCAGACTGAACTCGTGGGAGTCAGCGGCCTCACCGTTCGCATTGACGCCGTTCCATTTCGATTGCAGCGTGTCTCCGCTGCCGAGATGAAACTCGGCGTCGTGCATGTAGCCCGTTTTTGTCGGTCCGCGAACGCCAACGAAATCGAAGACGAGTTTGTCGGCCGATGATTTCGCGGCGTTGTAGCGGAGCGTCGGCTGATTTCCTGCCGCACAGTAATGCGTCGCTTCGAGCGTGCCTTCGTCGAGCGTGTACATCGTCACCATCTCGTGCGGTGTGCCGCCGAAGAGCGTCTCGACGAGCGTCGATCCGCCGCCGGTCACGCGATACGTCACCGTGAACGGCATCTCGCCGAGCTTTCCGTTCCACGTTCCGGCAAGCGACTTCATGCGATTGAAGGCATCGGCCGCGCTCGGCGCATCGGCGCGCGCTCCGACCGCCACGAGCAGCAGCATCGCAGCGACGCCCGCCGCCGCGCGCGAGCTCTTTACCGCGCCGTAGCGCTGCGTCGCCCAGCCGCAGATCGCGCCGACGCACGTGCCGGGCAGCATGATCGCGAAGAAGTACTTGTTGCCGTTGGCGAGCACGATGAGGTATGCCAGCACCGCGCCGACGACGATACCGAACGCGATTCCCGCGGCCGTGTTCTGCACCTTTCGAGCGAACCAGCCAGCAGCAACTCCGGCGATCATGCCCTTGACGGTCGAGCCGACGATGATACCGGCGATCTGCGCGCGCACTTCGGGCGTGAACCAGGCCGTCGCGCCGTCGACCGCGCCGAGAACGGCGCCGAGGAGAAGTCCGAGGACGATTTTGTTCATGTGAGCCTCCGATGACCTATTCAACGTTCGATCGAAATCCTTTAACGATGGGCAATCAGCAACACGAGGACGCGCATGACGAGATATCCGAGGATGAGCGCGACGAGCGCGCGGTTGCGCGCGAGCCAGTGGCCGGCGCGCTCGAGGCGACTCTCGCGGTGCGCGCTCACCGGCTGACCGTCGATGAGTCGGACGAGGTCGGCGGCGAGCTCGCCCGCGGTCGCGTAGCGCGATGCACGGTCCGCGGAGGTGCACTTCTCGACGATCGCGGCGAGGCGGCGCGGTCGCGGCGGCGGCGACATCATTCGCAGCATCGCGCCGAGGGCGTAAACATCGGCTGTTGCATCGAGCGGCTCGCCGCGCTCCTGCTCCGGGGGCATGAAACCGTGCGTGCCGGCAACGGCGCGCTCGCCGATCATCTTCGCGACACCCCAGTCCATGACCAGAACTTCTCCGAATTCGCCCACCATCACGTTCGACGGTTTGAGATCGCAATGCACGATGCCGCGTGCGTGCGCGAACGCCACCGCCTCGCACATCCGCAGGAACGTGCGGAGGCCGTCGCTCTCGCCAAGCGTCCGTCCGCGGACATTCTTCATGACGTAGAACACGCGGCTGTCCGGGAGCGTGCCGGCGTCGTGGAGAGGCACGATTCCGGGATGCTCGAGCTGCGCGATGACGCGCGCTTCGGCGAGCATGCGTTCTGCGCTGGCCTGCGATGTGAGCTCCGGCGCGAGGACCTTGATCGCGACCTGGCGCCGCAGCTCGAGGTCCTCGGCCTCGTACACAACGCCCATGCCTCCGCGGCCGATCTCGCGCAGCAGCCGGTATCGCGTGCCGCTGAAATCGGGCTCTCCGGCGATCGTTCGCAGACGCGCGACGGCATCGTCGCCCAGCCAGGTCATGTGTCGATCCCGAGCAACGCCCGCACTTCGCGCCGGTACTCGGCTTCGGACGCGGTCGCGTCGCGAAGAATGTCGAGCACGATCCGGCGGAAGCGCCGCCGCGCCGCGGCGAGCCGGTTGGTCACCGTCGCTTCGCTCATTCCGAATCGCGCGCCGAGATCGCGGTAGGACAGGCGCGAGCTCTCATCGAGGTCGTACGCGTCGAAGATCGCGAAATCATCGGCGTTCGTTTGTTCGCGAAGGCGATCGACCGCGGCTGCGAACACGCTGCGCACCCACTGGCGCTGGAAATAGTCTTCGGGCGAGCCGGCGCGATCGCGATCGCGCGCGATCTCCAGCTCGGCGGCCGCGAAGTCGAGGTGCGGCTGATCGCTGCCACGCTTCAACCGCGACGCCGACTTGATCTCGTTCGCGATGTGGCGGTCGAACAGCACGCGCAAAAACGTGCGAAAGCTCGCCTTCGCCGCGTCGTAACCGGCGAGCCAATCCTTCTCAAATGCCCGGGCGAGAAAGGATTGCGTGAGATCTTCCGCCTCATCCGCGGGGCGGTGATGCGCGAAACGAGCATACTTGTAGAGCGGCTTCCAGTAGATCGTCACCAGCGCGTCGAACGCGCGCGTGCGCTCGGCGGAGTCGTCGCTTGCAAGCGCGAGCACGACGCTGCTGCGCGTCGTCGGAAAGCCACCCCGATTCATGGACGTGGTCGAGAGTGTACTCGTATCATCGTCGCGGTGAGCTTTCAGAACGGTGAGGTGGTCGACGGCAAGTACCGCGTCCTCGAGCGGCTCGGCGCCGGCGGCATGGGCGAGGTCTACAAAGTCGAGCATGTCTACCTCCACGCGACGCGCGTCATCAAAGTCATTCGCACCCAGATCTCGCAAAGCGCCGACGCGCACGAGCGATTTCTGCGCGAGGCGCAGCTGGCGACGAAAGTCCAGCATCCGAACGTCGCGACGCTGCACGATTTCTCCGCGCTTCCCGACGGCTCGCATTACATGGTCTGGGAGTTCATCGAAGGCGAGAACCTCGGCCAGCTGATTCGACGCCGCGGCAGGATCGCGCCGCTCGACGCGATGCGCATCGCACTGCAGACACTCGCCGGGCTGGACGCCATCCACCGCGCGGGCATCATTCATCGCGACATCAGTCCCGAAAATCTGATGCTCACCCCCGGCGGCAACGTCAAAATCATCGACCTCGGCGTCGCAAAAACGGAGCAAGGCGATTCCGCGAAGACGCAGACCGGCATGTTCGTCGGCAAGCTTCGCTACGCGTCGCCCGAGCAGCTCGGATTTCTACAGCCGGGAGAGAAGATTGACGCGCGCGCCGATTTGTACTCGCTCGGTGTGGTGCTCTTCGAGATGCTCACCGGACGCCCGCCGTTCGAGGCGACGTCGCCGCATCAATATTTTCTGCAGGCATCCGGCGGGACGAACGTCCAGCCGATCGATCTTTCGATCGTGCCCGACGAGCTTCGGCCCGCGTTGACGAAAGCGCTGGAGCGCGATCGCAAGCGCCGCTTCGCGAGCGCGAACGAATTCGCGTCGGCGCTGCAGAACGTCCGCTTTGCGGAACCTGCGATGACCGTGCGCACGCAGATCCTTCCGCAACCATCGCAGACATCGCGCAGCGCGCAAAAAACGATCGTCGTCATCGCGATCGCGATTCTGCTCACGATCGGCGCCGCTGCGACGTGGTGGTATCGATCGCGGCCGCCTATCGCGCAGGATTCGCCGATGTCGCCGGCCGAAGTGCGGCATCATCCGAAACCGGCGGTCCAAACCATCGAGGTGACCCCGCCGCCGGCGCCTGTTCCGCCGAGCGGCGAGCAGCGAGCGCCGAGCGGCAGGACCAGCGAGAGCCGGCCGCAACCGGCGCCTGAACCGCAACCAGCGCCTGAACCCGAACCCGCTCGCCGCTCGCCGCCCGCCGCTCGCCCGGAAGAGCCTGAAGCGATCGCGACGTTCATCGACGGCGGATCGCCCGACAACGACGCGGCGCTCGCGTTCGCACAGCAACGCCTCAGCGACATCAAGCGCGTATCGCTCGACACCTCCGACCCACAGCTCCCCGCACTCGTCCGCAACCTCGGACTCGCGATCGCCGCGGACGCGCCGGTGACGATTCACTTCAGCGGCACGGTGACCCATCAGCGTTTCGGCCGGAAGCGGCGCGAAGGTCATGCGACGATCACAAAAAACGGCCGCACGATCTTTCGCTACGAGCTGAAACCGGAGGAGTATCGGGTCGGCGACAATCCGGCCGAAGCGTTCGCGCGCGTGCTGAGTGACGTGTTCAGCCGCTGATTCGTACGACCGGCACGCTACGCGAATCCCAGATTCGACGCGGAATGCAGCCCACGTCCTCTGTGTAGGCGAACCAGACGTGGTTCGCGTTGGTCATCATGCCGAGGACGCCTACGCTGCGTGGCAGGCGTTGAACCGCCTGTATGGCGGAAAATGCATCACAACGTGGGTATGATAATGTAAACACTGCGGAAAAACTGCGGAAAAACAGCTGATTTAATGATTAAATGTTGCGGAAAACAGGCGCGTTATTTGTGCAAAAATTGATGATTACTCCGCTTTATAAGTTTTTATAAAACCAAATAGATATCGCCTGATTTCTCAATTTTAGGACGATCGAGATCAACCCCTTGACACGGAGTTTCGGAGGGCGTAGCGTGTCGTGCACCGAGATCGGTCATGGTAGCAGGTGACGACGAGCGGAATTCCCTCCAGCGGCGTGTCGCCGTGTGGGGGTAAAAGAGGGAGGTCATGCGGAAGGATGGAAAAGCCCGCAGGTGACACTGCGGGCCGAGTGATCCAAGTGGCAGCCGCCACCCGGTAGTACATGTGGAACGGGCTAACGGTAAAGCCGGATGCCCAACATGTCAAGCTGTTCCACGGCTGCCTAACCCTTCAACCCCTGCTCTGGGAGAAGAGCGTTTCGGAGATTCAAATACCCGTGGAAACTATCATAGGGAAATCCTTCAACAAACAAACCGTCGTGATGGACGACCGCAATTACGTGAACTGCACGTTCACCGAGTGCGAAATCGTCTACTCCGGCGGCGACTTCTCGTGGGTCACGTCGCTTTTCGAAAATTGCAAGGTCACCGTCACCGGCCACGCCGGGAAAACGATGGCGTTCCTGCACCACATCGGCATTCTGCCGAAGCCAAATGGAAGCGGCCCGACCGACTCGCTCACCGGTGCCGGCGACGGCAAGGTTCACTAGCTCTATCAACCGCGGTTACGACGAGAGAGGCGCCGAAAGGCGCCTCTCTTTTTGGAGCCATTTCGATGAATGAACTCAGCATCAGCCCGCAGTACACGGTGGACACGCCCCTCAGGACGATCGACGACAAGATCAAGGTCTTCGAAGACCAGATTCGCGGCTGGGTTTTGACTCACGCTCACGCGCTCACGTCCGATTCGTACAACTACAAGGAGCACGCCGGCTTCGCGATCCTGATGATCGTGTCGAGCTACTTCGAGGCAATCGAGGCATTCCACAAAGGCCGGCCAAGTCGGCGAGGCGAATCGAAGAAATTCTTTAGCAAAGG
>DATIZY010000204.1:0-3613 GCA_035516895.1 Thermoanaerobaculia bacterium
TCGATCTCCGATTTCGATTCGCGAGACAAGTGCAGCTCGATCTGCGCGCCGCTCGCGAGAATCGTGAGCGGCTCGTGGTTGTGCGCTTCGTAGTACGGCTTCAGCTTCTCTTCGACGCCCGACTCCGTCAGGCCGACGACCTTTAGAACTCTGCGGTGCAACGTTCGCTCGCCCAGCCTCTGCTGCAGCCATGGCGTGAGGTACGACTCGATCATCCACTCGAGCTCGTGCGGCACGCCGGGGAACACCCAAACGTCTTTTCCTTCGAGTTGCAAATGAAAACCGGGCGCCGTGCCGCGCTCGTTCGTCAGCGTCGTCTGTCCGGCGAACACCATCGCCTGCCGTTTGTTGACCTCGGGCATCTTCCAGCCGCGCGCGGCGAAGCGCTTCTCGATGCGGTCGACGATCGACGCATCCAGCTCCGCCTTCAATCCGAACGCCTCGGCAAGAGCGTCGCGAGTCAGATCGTCTTCCGTGGGACCGAGGCCGCCGGTGGTGACGAGGAGATCGGAGTGAGCGAGGCTGTAGCGGATCTCGTCGACGAGATCGCTGAGGCGATCGCCGACCACACTCTTTCGCACGAGCGCCACGCCGAAGTCTTCGAGCGCCGCCGTGATCTTCAGCGAGTTCGTGTCGACGCGCACCGGCCCGAGCATCTCCGACCCGATGGCGATGATCGACGCGTTCACGGCTCCACCGCCGCCGACTGCAGTTCTTCCTTCTGCCGGGCCAGCGCTTCCCACTTTTCGTACAGCAGGTCGATCATCGCTTTGAGATCGGCATCCCGCGCCTGAATCTTCTTCATGCGCTCGCCGTCGCGGTAAACCTCTTCGTTGCCCATGAGCTGCTCGTTGCGCTCGCGCTCCCGCTCGGCACCGGCGATGCGCTCCTCGAGCGCGGCGATCTCCTCGTCGAGCTTCTTGATGCGCTTGTCAGTTTTTTTTGGTCCTGAGCGAAGCGAAGGACCCCCTTCCTTCTTGCGCGGCGGGTCCTTCGCTTCGCTCAGGACTTGGGGGACAGCAACTCCCGCCTTCATTTTCTCCGCGAGATCGGAGTAGTTTCCCGCGTAGACCTCGGCCGCGCCGTCTTCGACGAGGATGATGTTCTCCGCGATGCGATCGATGAAGTAGCGGTCGTGGGAGACGACGACGAGCGCGCCGGTGAACCGCTCGAGCGCCTCTTCCAGCGCCTCGCGCGTGTAGACGTCGAGATGATTCGTCGGCTCGTCGAGCAGCATGACATTGCCGCCGACGTACATGATCTTCGCGAGAGCGAGGCGTCCGCGCTCGCCGCCGGAGAGATCGCGCGTCTTCTTGAAGACGTCGTCGTCGAAAAACGAGAACTGCGCCAGATAGCTGCGCACCTCGAGCTCGGTGCGGGCGTGATCGAGGTTCCATACCTCGTCGATGACGCTGCCGTTCGGATCGAGATCACCCAACGTCTGGTCGTAGTAGCCGACGCGAACGTTGTGGCCGTACGCGATCGTGCCGGCGAGCGGCTGTAATCGGCCGGCGAATGTTTTCAGCAGCGTCGATTTCCCCGATCCGTTGGCGCCCATGATGGCGTAGCGCTCGCCGCGCCGGATCGTGATCGAGAAGTTGCTGACCACTGGAGCGCCGGCTTTCGCCGCGTTCGCGACCGGCTGAAGCCGGTGCTCCATGGGGACGCCGGCTTTCGCCGGGTTAGCGACCGGCTGAAGCCGGTGCTCCATGGAGACATAGCCGGCCGTGATGCGGTCCGCGGTCAGTGCGACGGCGCCGGAGCGCGGACCGGCCTCGAGCCGGAAGTTTGCGAGCGTCTCGTCGGTCTCGGGGCGCTCCGCCTCGTCGAGCTTTTCCAGCATCTTCCGGCGCGATTTCGCCTGCTTCGTCTTCTGGCCGGCGATGTTGCGGCGGATGAACTCCTGCGTCTTCTCGACGAACTCCTGCTGCCGCTCGTAGTCGACCGCCATTTTCTCCATGCGCTCTTCGCGCAGCTCGAGAAATCGCTCGTAGTTGCCGTTGTACTCGATGAGCTTTCCATGCGCGAGCTCGACGATCTTCTCGATCGTGCGATTGAGGAATGTGCGGTCGTGCGAGATCAGCAGGAAGCTGCCTCTGAAGTCGCGCAGAAACTCTTCGAGGAACTCGATGGCCCGCAGATCGAGATGGTTCGTCGGCTCGTCGAGCAGCAGCAGATCGACTTGGGTCAGCAGCACGCGCGCGAGCATCGCCCGGTTCTGCTGCCCGCCGCTGAACTCGTGGATCGGCCGCTCCCAGTCGCTCTTCTCGAAGCCGACGCCGGTCAGCACGCGCTCGACTTCCGCGTGGAGCTTGTATCCGTCGGCGTGCTCGAAGTCGTGTTGCAGCGTCGCGTATTTTTCGAGCAGTTTCTCGTGATTCGTGTTTGGATCAGCGAGGGCGTGCTCGATCGCGCGCATCTTCCGCTCGATCTCCAGGACGTCGGCGAACGCGGTCTCGACGTAATCGAACAGCGTCATGCCCGGCTCGGCGTCGAGGTGCTGGCTGACGTGGCCGATCGTCAGCCCCGAAGCGCGCACGATCCGGCCGTGGTCGGGCTCCTCCTGCTTCAGCAGCAGGTTGAGCATGGTCGTTTTTCCGGCGCCGTTGCGGCCGACGAGACCGACCTTTTCGCCCGGATTGTGCTGCCACGTCACCCCGCGCAGCACATCGTGCGGGCCGTAGGATTTTTCGACGTCTTCGAAACGGTAGAGCATTTCAGGCGCTTGGCGCTGGGCCTTAGGCGTTAGGGGAAGTGCCCTAACGCCTAGGGCCCAACGCCTAACGCCTGTTAACCTACAGCTATGCGTCTGGCAGTCAACATCGATCACATCGCGACTATTCGCGAGGCTCGCAAGAGCGACGAGCCCGATCCGGTCGCCGCCGCGGTCCTCTGCGAGCTCGCGGGCGCGCAGGGCATCACCGTTCACCTGCGCGGCGACCGGCGGCATATTCAGGACCGCGATGTCGAGCGGCTCCGCGCGACGGTCTCGACACACCTCAACGTGGAGATGGCCGCGACGCCGGAGATGGTGCGCGTCGCGCAGACGATCAAGCCGCATCAGGTGACGCTCGTCCCCGAGCGGCGCGACGAGCTCACGACCGAAGGCGGCCTCGACGTCATGCTGCACGCCGGCAACCTCGACAAGATCGTGAAGCAGTTGCTCGAGTCGCAAATCGACGTCTCGATCTTCGTCGATCCCGACCTCGAGCAAATCCGGCAGTGCCAGAAGATTCGCGCGCCCAAAATCGAGATCAACACCGGCAAATTCACCGAGGGGTGGATTCGCGGCGCGTGGGCGTCGGATCTGGAGAAGATCAACACCGCGGCCAGGGCAGCGCGGAAGATGGGCCTCGTCGTGCTCGCCGGCCACGGCCTCAACTATCGCAATATCGACGCGATCGCTGTCAACGACGACATCGAAGAGCTTAACATCGGACACTCGATCGTCGCGCGCGCGTCGCTCGTCGGCCTGGATGCCGCCGTGCGCGAGATGATCGCGCTGATGCGCAATCCGCGGCGGCTGCCAGCGATGTCATCCCGGGCGTAGCGAGGGACCCGGGGTTCGGCACGGCGCAGCCGTGCCCTACACCCTCATTCATGTTGTAGGGCA
>DATIZY010000205.1:0-9661 GCA_035516895.1 Thermoanaerobaculia bacterium
TGCGTTCGAATGGCGCGCCCGCTCGCCGCTCGCCGCCCGCCGCTCGCCAAGGCGGTGGATTATACTCGGCGCTTCGCGTCCGAAAATTCGAATGGCAGACGAAACCGTTACTGTCAAAGGCTCGCCTGTTCGAAGTCTTCAGAAGTTCATCGACAAGGAACTGACGCCGGCGCAGCGCGACGAGATCCTCCGCGGCCTGCCGGATGATTTCGCGGAGCGCATGCGCGGACCGATCCTGCCGACCGAAACGATTCCCGTTCATCTGCTGAATCGATTGACCGAGGCCGCGGCAAAGCTGAAGGGCGAGCCGCTCGACGAATTCGCGCGCCGCGCGGGCCGCGAGGCGGCCGCCGACGCCATTCGCGGCATTTACCGCTTCTTCGTTCTCGTCCTCACGCCCTCGGCGCTGCTGTCGAAGGCCTCATCGATGTGGCGCGCAATGTACGACCGCGGCGAGCTTCGCGTCACGGAACAGACCGATCACGGCGCCACGGTGCAGCTTCTCGATTTTCCCGCGGAGTCCGTCGGCTGTTCGCGCATCACCGGATGGATCGAGCGCATGGCGGAGCTCACCGGCGCGAACAACGTCCGCATCCGCCAGACGCAGTGCTACGCGAAAGGCGCGCCGCATTGCGAGTGGAGCATCACATGGTCGTAAGGATGAGTGCAGAAGGATGAAGGATGAATTCGTCATGCAATTCATCCTTCATCCTTCATCTTTCGAGGAGTGAATGAACAAACTGTTTGCGCAGCATTCCGACCATCCCCTCTTCCGCTACTTCACCGATGACGAGCGGCGGAAGATCGAGAAATTCGGCGAGGTGAAGACCGTGCGCGCCGGCCAGTACCTGATCCGCGCGGGCGACGCCGATGCGACGCTGTTCACGGTCGAAGAGGGACATCTCGACATCGTCGCGAAGGAGTCCATCCTCGCCACCGTCGGTCCCGGCGACGTCCTCGGCGAAGTCTCCTTCATCGACGATTCGCCGCGAACCGTCTCCGTGCGCGCCGGCGAGGAGAACGCGGTGGTGCGCGGCTGGGACAAAAAGACGCTCTCGGAAGCGCTCGCGTTCGATCCGCAGCTTCTGGCGAAGTTCTCGGTCGCGATGTGCGAGCTTCTGGTCGAGCGGCTGCGCGACACCGCGCGCCGCGTTTAGTGTGAGGACCGGCTTCAGCCGGTCGGCCTCTACCGAATGTAGCAAAACGTTCGACTCACGTTCGACCGAGGGATGATGCCCGGATGCCGATTGGACACGACACGTTCGCGTACCGCCGTCACCTCCCGCATCTCGTACGAGAAGGCAAAACCTACTTCGTCACGTTCCGAAGTCGCAATCGACAAACGATTCCGCCGATTGCGCGCACGGCGGCACTCCACGCGTGCATCCTCCAGCACAAGAGCGTTTGCTGGCTGCAGTGCATCGCCATCATGCCCGATCACGTCCACACCATCCTCCAACCCCTCGACGGTTTCACGCTCGCCGAGTGTTGCAGCGTTTGAAAGGCGCATCTTCGTACTTCGCAAACCGGGCATCCGGAATGCGCGGCCCGCTGTGGCAGCACGAATCGTTCGACCACATTCTCAGGAGCGACGAGAGCGCCACATCGAAGATGCAGTACGTCTGTGACAACCCGGTGCGCGCCCGACTCGTGAGCAGATGGGAAGAGTACCCGTGGACCTGGCGCGCTTGCAATCACGAGCAGGCCGGCTGAAGCCGGCCCTCACACTCGTTATCGCGAGGCGCGACGGCGCGGCGGGCCGGCAACCGCGGCGCGCCATTCGCCCGCGACGACGAGCTCGGTGATGTCATCCGCGCTGGCCGGCGGTTGCATGTCCGGATTGCCGATCATGATTGACGAACCGTCGCCGAAGAAACGCAGGACCGGAGCGCCATTATCGACGCCTGCCGCCCAGAACTCAGTACCGCCGGGCGTCAACGCGACATGAGTTACGCCGGGAAATTCATCGCTGTTCATCAGCGACCCGTCCGAGCTGAAACGCAGAATCGCATCGCCATTCGCGACAATCACACTGCCATCGGGCATCTGGCGGATCGCTCCGGCATCCTGACCGGCAACCAGCGTCGCGAAATCGGATTCCGCCGTATCGGTGCAGATGTTCATGCGCCGCACGCGATTGCCGTTGGGATCGTCCAGGCCGTTCGTGTAGAGGAGCGTGCACCGATCCGCGAGCAGCTCGATGTGTTCGGCTCCGAGGGCACGCCCGTTCGCGTCGAGGACTTCGGGAAACGGATGGTCCCCGATGCGGCCGTGCAGATCGAATTCGATCAGCTTCGCGCCGCGAGCGCGATCGGCCCATCGCTCGGCGACGAGCAAGCGTCCGCCGCCCATCGGTGCGATCTCCGACAGTTCAGCATCGTCCGAGAAGAGGTCGGTGTAACCCTTGCCGGACTCCAGGAAGCCCTCGGGGACGCCGTCCCAGAACGAAATTGTCTGGCCATCCTCGAAAAAGACGCCGTCCGGCGACGGGATGTCGAAATTCGCACGGCTGTAGGCAGGACACGTGAAGATGAGGGCGCAGCCTGTCGCGATCGTGTACTCCCATCCCGGCTCGTACTCCCACAAATCGTGGTTGGTCGCCAGCTGCACCTGCCCGGTCGGAAACGGCGTCGTTGCGGCGGGCCTTGTGAGCATGAGAGCGAGAGCGAGTCCGAGCATCGGCAAATATTATTACGACTTCCTCCATGGGTGGTATCTCAGTGCGAAATCGATCCGCTCCTGCGCCGAGGGGTGCGTGTAGCGCCACCACTCGATGAATCGCGGCGGACTCGGATCCTGCTTCGAGTCCTCGGCGAATTTCACTTCGGCGCTCGCGGTGGCTTCGTTGAGATGCGTCAGATCCAGCCCGAATCTGTCCGCTTCGTGCTCGATGTGCCGCGAAAAGCCATTCGTCAGCGGCGAGAGCAGAAACGTGATCACCGCTGCAACCAGCAGCAGCCACGGCAGCGCGGCCGGATCCGCGCGATCGGTGAAACCCCACCATCGCAAGCCACGGTCGTAGATCCATTGCGCGATCAGAAATCCGAAAAACGACACCGCCACGCCGAACCCGACGCCGATCCAGATGTGATGCAGCACGTAGTGGCCCATTTCGTGCCCCATGACCGCGAGGATCTCGTCGTGATCCATCTTCGCGAGCAGCGTGTCCCAGATGACGATGCGCTTCGACGGACCGATTCCCGTCACATACGCGTTCATCGTCGTCGTCTGCTTCGATTTGTCGACCTGATACACGCGGCTGCCTTCGATGCCCGCGCGCGCGGCCTCGGCGAGCAGATCGTTGCGCAGGCGCACGTCTTTCAGCGGCTCGAATTTGTTGAACAGCGGATCGATCACGAGCGGCGTGATGATCACGCCGAGAATGATGAGCGGGATCGAGCCGAGCCACAGGACGATCCACCACCGGCGCACGCGGCGGATCGCCAGAAGCGCGAGAGCGGCGACGAACGCGCCGATCAGCACATCGACGGCGAAGCCTTTGCCAAAGTCGCCGAGCCAGCCGCCGAGCGACTGAGTCGTCAGATGGAACTGATGCGGCAGGACGAAACCGCCGTAAAACGAAAGCGGGAATTCGAAGATCGTCGTGGCGACGCTCAGCAGCGCGAAGTAAGCCATCGAGATCACGAACGGCCATTTCGCGCGTGCGGCGATGTCGCGCAATCGCACCGACATCCCCGATCTCAAAATCACGACGAGCACCGCGACGCTGTAGAAGAATCCGATGAAATAGAGCGCGTCGAGAATGCGGCTGTGCCGGATCATCTCCGGCGTGACGTGAACGACGAAGCGGCGCGCGACCGGCGCCGCGGCAGCGAAGAGCGGCATCGCGGCGCTATCATCGCACGCGATGGAAATTCGCCACGCCACCGAGGCCGACGTTCCGCAGATTCTGCAATTCATCAAAGACCTTGCCGAGTACGAGCGTCTCGCGGACAAAGTCGTTGCGACGGAAGAGGGACTGCGGCGCACTCTCTTCGGCAATCCCCGATTCGCCGAGGTGGTCTTCGCGCGCGAGGACGGAGTCGACGCCGGCTTCGCCCTCTTCTTCCACAACTACTCCACGTTCCTCGGCTCGCCGGGCATTTACCTCGAGGATCTCTTCGTGAAGCCGGAGTTTCGCGGCCGCGGCATTGGTAAGCAATTACTTACCTATCTGGCGACGCTGGCGAAGGAGCGCGGATGCACACGGCTCGAATGGGCGGTGCTCACCTGGAACGCCCCGGCGATCGAGTTTTACAAACACATCGGCGCGGCGCCGATGTCGGACTGGATCGTGTTCCGGCTGACGGGCGAGGAGCTGGATACGCTGGCGCTCGAGTAATTACGCGCGCAGCGCTTCCACGGGCTCCAGACGCGAAGCGGTGATCGACGGATAGAGCCCGGCGAGCAGGCCGATCGAGATCGCGAATCCGCTCGCGACCGAGAGTCCGAACAGCGACACCGGCAATCCGGCCGGGAAGAAGTGCGCGATCACGCGCACGAGCGCGATGCCGCCCGCCAGACCGAAAAACGCGCCCACCGCCGAGAGCGTGACCGACTCGATGAGGAACTGTCCGAAGATCTCGGCGTTCGTCGCGCCCATCGATTTGCGGAGTCCGATCTCGAACAGCCGCTCGCCGACCGAGATCTTCAGCACCGAGAAAATGCCGACGCCGCCGATGAGCAGCGACACGGCCGCGATCGAGAAGAACACGATGCGCCAGTTGCGAAGCACGCGGACGATGCGCGTGCGCGCCTCGAGAATGTCCTTGCCGACGTTCTCCACTTTGACGTCGTGAATCCCGTTGTGCGCCTGCGCGTACACGCGCACCGCCTCATCCTCGGCATCGACGCTTTTGTCGGGATCGGACGCCTTCGCCAGCATGTAGGAGATCGCGTCGCGGCCGTACAGCTGTTCGTAGATCCTGAACGGGATGTAGATTCCGTCCTGCTCTTTGCGCATGTCGTCGTCGTCGACAAACTCCATGTTGAACTTCGTGCCGATGCCGACGACGGTCAGCCGGCGGCCGCCGAGGTTCACGTGCTCGCCGATCGCGTTCTCGCCGCCGAAGAGCTTCTGCTTCAGCAGAAAACCGAGGACGCAGACCGGGCGCGCGTCGCGGTTATCGCCGTCGTCGAGGAAACGCCCTTCGCTCGCCGTGCGGCCTTTGATGCGCACGAAGGATCCGTCGATGCCGAAGACGTCGACGCGCCGCGTGACTCCCGAAGCGGTGATCAGCGAGCGGCTGTTGCCGACCGGACCGATCTCGGAAACGAGATCGTTCTCGACGAAATAGCGATCGTCCGCGGTGCGCATTCCGCGAGAAAGTCCGGCTTTCGCCGCTTCGATGCGATCGGTCGGTTTGCGTCCGTGGATGATGAGAACGCCGTCGAGGCCGAGGTCATCGAGACCCTGATACACCGCGGCTTCGACGCCATCCATCACCGACAGGACGACGACGAGCGCGAGCGAGCCGAGGATCACGCCGATGAGCGTGAAGAAGGAGCGCAGCGGATGCGCGCGGACTTCCTCGAGGCTGGTGCGGATCGATTCGCCGACGAACATGCGCTACTCCGTCCTGAGCGCCTCGATGGGACTGAGGCGCGACGCGCGGATCGCCGGATACATGCCGAAGACCAGTCCGGTTCCCGCCGCGAAGATGAGCGCTTTGACGATCGTATCGGGCGTGATGATCGCCGGATCGCGCGTGAGCGAAGTGATCGCGTCGGTGAACAGCTTGCCGATGAAGATGCCGAGGAAGCCGCCGAAGATCGAGACGAGCACCGACTCGGCCAGGAATTGCCCGAAGATCTGGCCGGGCGATGCCCCGACCGCCTTGCGCGTGCCGACCTCGCGCACGCGCTCGTTGAACGAGGCGAGCTGAATGTTCATCACGACGATCCCGCCGACGATGAGCGAGATCAGACCGCAGATCATGAACGTCATGTCGTACATGCGGCCGTCCTGCTCGTTGCGCTTGAGGTTCGCGACGCGCGACAGGACCTCGTAGTCCCGGACCCCGTGTTCGCGGAAGAGCACGCGCTGGATCTCGGCCTCGGCGTCTTCGTGGTGTTTGATGTCCACCATGCGCGCGTTCATCATGTTGACCTTGCCGCGATCGAGAGTCTCGCCGCGCCGCGTGAACATCGTCGTGATCGGGATGTAGATCTGCCGGTTCATCCAGCGCAGAACGTTGCGCTTCTGATCGAAGCTGAAGTACTTCTCCTGCATCACGCCGACGACCTGATATCCGGTGCCGTCGATCGTCACTGTTTTCCCGATCGGGTTGTCCGTCGAGAAGAACTCGGCCGCGCGCTCCGATCCGAAGACGACCACGCGCGCCGCGGTCTGCACGTCGCTGTCGGTGATGAAGCGTCCGCGCGCGGCATGGACGTCGTTCATCGGCGAATACGCGGGCGTGATGCCCATGACGTCGCGCGGCTCCTCGATCTCGCGGTAGCGAATCGAATACGTGTCGTTGGCGACCGGCGCCACGAGGTCGATGTCCTTCGCGTTGCGCTGGATCGCGGTGACGTCATGGAACGTCAGCCCCTTCGACGCGAGCGCCTTCGCGTCGAGCGTCACTTTTCCGGTCGGCTTGTTCCAGATGAAGACCTTCTGGATCCCGCCACTCACGCGGTAGTACTCCATCGACGCCGCTTTGCCGGCGATGGAGAGCGAAAAGGTGGCCACGATCGAGCCGGCACCGAGAATGATGCCGACGAGCTGCAGCATCGTGCGACCGAAGTGGTCTTTGATGTCGCGGATGCCGTCGATGATCGATTCGAGAAGAATCATTTTGGCTCGCTTCGCTCGCGTTGTCAGTTGTCAGTTGTCAGTTGTCAGTAGGGCTGGCGGGGACCGACAACTGACATTTCAGTCGGTGTCTGCGTTGACCACTCGCCCATCCACGATCTTGATGCGCCGCTCCGTTCGCGCGGCGATCGCGGGATCGTGCGTGACCAGCACGATCGTCTCCTCGCCCGCGAGCGACTCGAACATCTCGATGATCTCCGATCCCGTCTTCTGATCGAGATTGCCGGTCGGCTCATCGGCGAGAACGAGCGATGGGTTGTTCACGAGAGCGCGCGCGATGGCGACGCGCTGCCGCTGGCCGCCGGACAGCTCGTTCGGCCGGTGTTTCGCCCGGTTGCCGAGGCCGACGCGCTCGAGCACCTTCATCGCGCGCTCGCGGCGATCCTCGCGCGAAAGGCCGGCGTAGAGCAGCGGCAGCTCGACGTTTTTCAGGATCGTCGCACGCGGCAGAAGATTGAACGTCTGAAACACGAATCCGATCTTCTGGTTGCGGATGCGCGCGAGCGCCCGCGCCGTCAGCGTCGCCACATCTTCGCCATCGAGCCAATACTTCCCCTCGGACGGCGAATCGAGGCAGCCGAGGATGTGCATGAGCGTCGATTTGCCGGAGCCGGAGGGACCGATGATCGAGACGAATTGCCCTTCCCGGATGGCGACGTCGATTCCGCGAAGCGCGTGCACCTCGTTCTCACCCGAGTCGTACGTCTTCGTGACGTTCTCGAGCTGGATGAGGGCCTTCGCGCCCATGGGTTCCTCGATGAATTCGGCAAGTGCGCTCATGTTTCTTCGCCGTGTTCGGGCCGGCCTCAGCCGGCCGTCCCGAGCCGGCCCTCACACTTAATCGTCGCTCTCGTTCTTCTTGTCGTTCGGCAGCGTCGGGTCTTCGAGCGCGATCTCCTCGCCGGCCTTCAGGCCTTTGACGACCTCCACGCGCGTGTTGTCGGAGAGACCGGTGACGACGACGCGCTTGTCGAAGAAGGTCTTCCACGCGTCCTTGTCGATCTTGCCGTCGTCTTTCTTTTTCTTCTTCGCCGCCTCGATCGCTTTCGCATCGAGGTTCTTCTTCACGTAGACGACTTCGCCTTCGTCGCGCTGGAACACTGACTCCACAGGCACCGTGAGCACGTGCGTTTTCTTCTCGCCGGTCATCTCGAGATTCGCGGTCATTCCGGAGCGGAGCTCGCGGCCCTGCGCGTCGAGGCGCACCTCGATGTCGAACACGCGCACTTTGTCGTCGAGGCGCACCGCGGGAGCGATGCGATCGACGCGCCCGGCAAACGCGACCTTCGGATACGCATCGAGCGTGACCTTGACCGGCATTCCCATGTGCACTTTGCCGATGTCGACTTCGTTCACGCCCGCTTTGACGATCATCCTGGAGACATCGGCGACGGTGAACAGCACCGTGCCCGCGTTGAACGACGAGACGCCGGACGTGATCGAGTCGCCGATCTCCACGTTCTTCGTCAGCACCGTTCCATCCATCGGCGAGACGACGTTCGATCCTTCGAAATCTTCGAGCGACTGCGCGATCGGGATGCCGTTCTTCTCGACGATCTTGTATTTGTCCTGCGCTTTCTCGAAGTCCTGCTTCGCGGCGAGGTACTCCGATTCGCTGTCGCGGTTCTGTCTCGTCGCCAGGAGGCCCTGCAGGAAGAGGCTGTGGTCCGATTCGTAGTTTTTCTTCGCCTGCTGATACTTGATCTGCGCCGCGTTGAGGTCGTTCTTCGTGTCCGCGAGCGACTGCGCCTGATTGAGGTCGGGCTCGACGCGCGCGAGCACTTCGCCGCGCTTCACCTGATCGCCGTCGCGATGCAAAATCGAAACGACCTTGCCCGAAACGGCGCTCTTCACATCGACCTTCACCTCCGGTTCGATGTTGCCCACCTCGGTGACCTTCTGCTGGATGTCGCCGGTTTCCGCCTTGCCGGTCTTCACCGGCAGCTTGGGCGGTTCGTTGGCGTTGCCTTTCGCCTTCATCGCAACGAAGGCGATGACGATCACCAGAGCGAGACCGGCGGCCGAGAAAATGGCAGCCTTCTTCTTCCGACTCGAAGCACGCATGCCACGTATAACGCTCGTCGGAGCGAAAGGTTTCACTCGAGAGCGGCCTGCGGGCGCGTTGTCAGTTGTCGGTTGTCAGTTGTCAGCGAAGCGGCGCTGCCGTCGACCGGGCGGGACTGACAACTGACAACCGACAACGCGCCCGCGAAGCGGCGCTATAGAGAGGCCAGCTGCTCTTTCGGATACGTTCGCGGATCGACTTTCGCGTGCGCCTCGGCGATGCGGCCTTTCTCGTCGATCAGGTATGCGATCCGTTTCGCGTATTCGTCTTTCGGCGAGGTCGCCGCGCCGTATGCGATGCCGATCTTCCGATCGGTATCGCAGAGAAGCGGAAAGGGGAAATGGAACTTCTCGGCGAAGCGAGCGTTCGCGCCGGCGTCATCGAAGCTGGCGCCGAGGATCTGGACGCGCTTCGAGTCGTATTCGTCGATCAGGTCCCGGAACCCGGAACCTTCGGCCGTTCAGCCGGGCGTGTCGGCCTTCGGGAAAAACCAGAGCACGACTTTTCTGCCGCGGAAATCGCTCAGCTTCACGCGCTTGCCGCGGTGATCGTTGACTTCGAAATCTGGAGCGGGATCGCCGACCTTCAGCATCGATGGACCTCCGAACAGTGCCTGCCACGCGTATCGCAGCGCGCCTCTGAGCGACACGCCGCGATTGTAATGGGGTCAGAGCTTCCGTTGTGCTTTTGCTACGCGGGGTAGACGAGCCAACACGCCGAACTCTACGATTCGTAGAAAAAGCACAACGGAAGCTCTGACCCCGTTACAGGTGCTTGAT
>DATIZY010000206.1:0-11122 GCA_035516895.1 Thermoanaerobaculia bacterium
TCTGTTGCCCGCCGCGTTGGTGTTTCTGATTCTTCTATTGAATGACAAGAAAACCATGGGTACTCACACGAATACCATCTTCCAGAACATCATGAACATCGGCATTGTCGCGACCATCATCGTGCTCTCGACGATGTACGCGGTCAGCGCGATTTTCCCCAATCTCTTGAGATAAGCCAACAATGACATCTCGAAGTGGCATGTTGAAGGCCCTAGTGAACGGAATTCGAGCCGTCAACTACAAGTACCGGAAACCGAAGATCGAAATGACTCCATTAGTCAAATTCTCGCTGATCGTCCTCAGGTTTTATCTGTTTGCCCTGATCGGACTGATGTTGTTCAAGTTTGTAATCGCTGTAAAGGGATGAGAACGTCGCGTATGACAGCGACTCAAGCAAGAGGTTCAACAGGCGATCCATCGAACCACGTCTTTCACTTCTTCTCCGAGCTTCTGAATCGTCGCGTCCGGACGGAAGATGGGAAGAAGCTCGGGAAAGTCTCCGATCTGGTATTTCGGCTGACAGAACCCTTCCCGGAAGCTGTGGGCATCTATATGAGACATGCGTGGGGAAAGAAACCGGCGCAGCTCGTGCCTTGGGAGATGGTCGTTCGCATCGATCCTGATGCGGTCATCGTGAAGCTGCCGCCAAGTGGCGACGTACCGCTGTTCGTTGATCAAAAGGGCTGGATCATGCTCGAAGAGCACCTGATGGGACGAACGATCCTGGAGATCGACGGACGAAAGACGGAAGTCGTCAATGATGTGCATTTACTCGAAGCAAAAGGAAAACTTCTGCTTGTGCATGTCGACGGGTCCCTCAATGGAATTCTGCGGCGCTGGAGTCTCAGCGGGTTGAGCTGGCAAGCCGATGACCTGATTTCATGGAAGTTCGTGCAGCCCTTCTCGGTCGAAGATGCCGTCGCAAGTGATGAGGTCATGCTTTCGGTCACGCGAGAACAATTAAAAGAGCTTCCAGGCGAAGACTTGGCGGATGCACTCGAAGAATTGCCGGCGGAAGAACAGAAAGCGCTCTTCTCCGCCCTCGATTCAGAGAAAGCCGCAGAGACGCTGGTCGAGGCCGAGCCGCGGGCGCAGCGCCAGCTCGTCGCCAATCTACGAAAGGAACGTGCACGTGCAATCTTCTCCGAAATGTCGATCGCGCAGGTCGCAGATATCTTTTCGATCCTTCCGCACGATCATCAGGAGGAGTTTCTCGAAATCCTTCCGAACGAAAGAGCTGCAAGAATTCGGACAATTCTTTCCAAACGTGAATTGACCGCAGGCGCATTGATGTCGGCCGACTTTCTATCTATCCCTGCAAGCAAGACCGTCAGCGAAGCACTGGCAATCATTCGGTCAGCCCGGCACCGCGGACGTGCGCCGTCGTACCTGTATGTGTCGAATGACCGCGGTGCGCTGATCGGCGTGGTCGATTTAAGAGAATTGATTTCGGCGCCCGAGACTGCTTCGGTCGCCGAAATCATGGCATCTCCCGTCGTCATGGTAGGGACGGACGATGTCCTCGATGATGTCGTTGAGCTCTTCGCCCGTTATCACTTTCGGATGCTCCCCGTGGTGGATCCGGAAGATCACGTCGTCGGCGTCGTGCATTCCAACGATATGAGGCGAATCGCATGAGGTGATCGTGAAGGGGGTGTCTAATCGGGTGTCTAATTCTGCGACCTACGGACATCCGCGGATATCCTGCGACAACCCTAGATGAGCTAGAATCGAATTGACAAGGCTGATCGCGCGCAAACCCGCATCAGCGCTCACTTTTCAAAAAACTGAGCATCATTCTCCGGAGCTGAAGGCCGCTGGTTCGAATCCAGCTGGGCGCACCAAGACCTGAAAAGCAAACGTGCTCTGAAAGCGCCTTCGTCGACGGTGGTGAGCTGAAGACCAGGCTTCGAAGCACGTCGGCGGCGCACGAAACGGCGTGTCGCATCAAGGAACGCCCGCGCCACCCCCGCCGCGCGCCGTGACCTGACCCACCCGCTGCGGCTGCTTCTTCCAACCCTTCGCGGTGCCCCCACAGGGAAGGGATGAACATGATCGCGCCCTGCAGAAAGTGACGGCGCGGAGTATAAGAACATTCTGCTGCCTGCGACGGGCAGCGGAGCGCGATGAGTCGTAGCGCCCAGCGCATATTTTCCATTTCCAAGTCATTGCGGGGGGTGTCGCGAGCCTTCTTCGGGTAGGGAAACGAACGTCTACCGTCACTCCTCAATAGGACGCGATCATGTCCGTACGTTTCTTGGCGTTCGTGTTCGTCACGTCCATGGCAACTGTCGCAGCAGCCCAAGATCTCTGCATTTCTTATGACTGTGTCATCCCGCCAGGAGGCACCGTCAATGAATGCGCGTATTGCGATAGTTCGTTCTTCAGCGGTCCATCTTCGTGTACACCGCCGAATCAAGTCCCGCCTTGCGGGGACTTCGACATCGGCTGCAAGCCGCCAAACGGATGCCTGACCGACGGCTTCTGTGACACCGGAATCGGCGGTCCCGGTGGCGATTGCAGCTCTCTGGACAGTTTCTATGGCACCTCCAACGGAAGTTGTGTTGGGATGCAATGGGTGCGAATCATTGCACGCCCGCTGAGAAGCGAATGGGTGCTCGTCCGGGTCGCGATTCGCACGAACCACGCGCGACCTCCATCGACATCATGATTCTCACGCCGCTTTTGTTCTGGGCGGCGGCCGCTGCCACATCCGGCCACACCCACTCGGTCAAGGGCGTCGTTATTGACGCGAAGTCTCACGCGCCCATCTACGGCGCGACGATAGCGACGCAAAGTGGAAAACGTCTCGCGGTTTCCGACAAATCCGGCCACTTCAAAATCGCGTTGTCGGAAGAAGCATGGCCTTCGACACTTCTTATGGGCGCCCCGGGACACGCTCCCAAGTCGGCCCAGCTTCCGCACGTTCCTGCTGACGCGGACCTCAAGACAATTTCGTTGTCAGCCGCTGCTCGCCTGCACATCGTTGTCCCACCGGCATATGCGACGGATCGACTTCATTGGCGGCTTGTAAGAACAGTCGGGCAACGTCCCGTTGAGATCGTCAAAGAAGGCTCGTTTGCAACAGGAGTCCCGGAAACAACGATCGATGATCTCCCGTCGGCGAACTATCTTGTCTCGCTCCGCGGCGAGCGACCGCTTCAACAATTGGCCGTGCCGGCAACGACTTCCGAGGGCGATACGAGCGAGGTGGTGCTCAATATTGTCCCGTTGTTCCTGAAGTTGAAGGTGCAATCCGGAGAGCGACCGTATCCCGGTGCGATCGTGCGATTCATTCAACACGATCAGGAATGGGCAGGCACGGTCCGCTGTGATGACAATGGTTCTGCGTCGGAAGAGATGTGGCAAGGTGGCGATTACTTCGCCGCGTTGATCGATAACGGCCAGATGCTCTTCGCCCGGTCTGCGCATTTGCAAAGCGATACCGGCACGGTCACGTGGACATTTGACGTTCCTTCCCATCGAGTGAAGGGCCGCGTCATCGATGCCGAGACCCAGCAGGCCTTACCGGGTGTGGAACTGACCCTGTTCGGAACAGCGCCACGAGAAGGAGGTCTGGAGGGCGTGAAGACGATGACCGATGCGGACGGCCATTTCGAATTTGGTGCCGTACAGGAAGGGAGCCACTCTCTTAGAGCGTATCTGAAAGGGTATCGATACGATCAGCTTCAGCATTTCGAGATCGGCAAGGACGACGACGATTATCAGACGGACATTCTGCTCGAGCGAACGGTCGACTCGCATGCCCTGGTCGCCGTTAATTCGGCCGGTGCCCCAATCGCAGGCGCAGACGTGTTCCTTGCCGGGGATTCGGGCATCGACGTACTGGAAAGTACCGACGATACGGGACGAGTGACGCTGCCGCCGCACCATCCCGGAGTTGTTTTCGTAATTCCTCCTGAGGGCTCGTTTGGGTTTACGCGTGTCTCGGCCGATCTGTCCGACGATGTAATCCTGCACGTCCCGCCTGGCGTCGGCTCTCTGGAAGTGATCTCGCAGAGCACAGCAGGTGAAGCGATTCCCGGCGTTTTCTTCCTCATGCGCGTAAACGGAACGATGATCCCGCCGGCAGTCTTCGGCCGGTTTGCAAATCGGCATGGTCTGTCGTTCCGTACAGATGTCAGCGGACACGCTTTTCTGCAACTTCTGCCGCAAGGCTTGTATGAGTTTTGGCCGGTGCGCTCTGACGGTGATGTCATGGCTCTGCTGTCCGGGAATCCGCCGGAACCCGCTGCAGCAGTCTCTCTTAATAGTGTCCCTCAGGTCATCACGATGACGTTCAAACCAAAGCCTTCCGGCTAAATCGCACATCGGGATCGCTCAGCGCGAGTCGAAACCTCATTTCTTTTCGAAGTCACATCGATTTCCCCACGCATGCGTGAATGTCCACTCACCCGCTTCCTCGTTCGTGTGAATGAACGTCTTGCAGACAATGCCGCGCTGCGATGCCGCGAGCCCTTCAATTAGAAAAATCTTCGTACCGTTCCGACCGTCGAGCGGCCAGGTCAGGCTCTGGCCATTGCCGATCGTCCTTGTGACGCTGTATCCATCCGCCGGACGACGACGCGAATACTTCACGGTGATATCCGCTTCCAGGCCGGTGTGGTTCACGATGCGGACCTGCTCATTGTTGGCGGCGCCCGTCGCTGCGCCTGCAATGATCATTGCGAGGACTGCCAAGGGCTAAGCGCTTCATAAGAACCCATCTCCAGAGACTCATTTTCACTTTGCGCCGATCGAGGCGGCAAACGACGCTGTACACTTGTCGCATCCATGACAACGGATCCGGCGGCGATCGAGGTCTCCGGCCTCACGCGGCGCTTCGGTGCGCTGACCGCGCTCGATGCGGATGTCCGGCAGTGGGGACGACCACAGATGAGGTAGCACGGATCGGACTCGGCGGATCGCGAGCAAACCCGCATCAGCGCTCACTTTTCGGGAAGCTGAGCACCATTCTCCGGAGCTGAAGGCCGCTGGTTCGAATCCAGCTGGGCGCACCAACAATCAACACACCTCTGCCGGGTCCGGCACAACACTCCGCACTCTCAATCATCACGGACGGGGTCGCTGCGCGCGTTCGTCTGGCGCACAATGACAAACGTCGACAGTTTGAAGACAGCGTTCGTTCGGAGGAAAAGCGTGAGAATCGTCTGGTTACTCCCCGCACTCGTCTTGATCTCTTTCTCGGCCGCCGCTCAGCCGAATCAGTTCCTGAAGCTGCAGGGTTTTCCGCAACACGGCTACATTGAAATCCCGTCGGATGCCGTCCTCGACACACCCCAGATGACGGTCGAGGCCTGGGTTTCGGTCCGTGACGCTCACTCCACCAACGGTTGCTCTTCGATCGCCGGCAATGGATTCGTCACCGGTTGGTGGCTCGGACTTTGTGGCACGACGATGCGCAGCTATTTCAACGGCTCCGCCAGCGTAATGACAGGCGGGACCATTCCGGACACACCGGACACCTGGGTCCACATCGCCGCCGTGACGGATGGGACGACGCGCAGGCACTACATCAACGGAGATCTGGTGCTCGAAGCACCCGAGACGGCCGCGCGGCACACATCGACGGAGAACGTTCGCATCGGAAGTGACCCCGACTGGGACTTCATGCCAGAGGGAGGCATCGACGATCTGCGCATTTGGAGCACCGCGCGAACGCAGGATCAGATCCGCCAGACGATGTTCGTCCGGTTCACTCCGCAGTTGAATCCCGACGTGTTCCAATCGCTCGAGGCATGGTACGCATTCGAAGGCGATGCCATGGACTCCTGGCATACACACCACGGGACCGTCACGGGAATCGGGATCGGATTCGAGCAGGGGACTGCGTTCGCACTGCCCAAGCATCGCGCCGTGGCGCACTGACATCTTTTTCGTCGTCGTCGGCCAACGGTTCGATCCCGAGCTCGAGACGATGAATTCGCCGACGGTTTCGTCTCGTGACTGACGAAATCGTCGCCATCCGCGCACGACGCGTGTTGCGCCAGGAAACTCGACACCATGACACCTCTGCATCTTCAGGTGGCTTCATGGGACAACGCGCGCGGCGACTCATTTCTTTTCGAAGTCACATCGATTTCCCCAGACATGAATGAAAGTCCATTCGCCCGGATCCTCGTTCGTATGAATGAACGTCTTGCAGACGATGCCGCGCTGAGATGCCGCGAGCCCCTCGATCAGAAAAATCTTCGTACCGTTCCGCCCCTCGAGCGGCCAGGTCAGGCTCCGGCCATTCCCGATTGTTCTCGTCACGCTGTACCCATCGGGGGGGCGGCGCCGCGAATACTTCACCGTGATATCCGCTTCCAGGCCGGTGTGGTTGACGATGCGGACCTGCTCATTGCTGGCGGCGCCGGTTGCTGCGCCTGCAATGATCATTGCGAGGACTGCGAAGGCTGAGCGATGCATAAGAAGCCACCTCCAGAGGTTCATTTTCACTTTGCGCCGATCGAGGCGGCAAGCGACGCTGTACACTGGTCGCATCCATGACAACGGACCCGGCGGTGATCGAGGTCTCCGGCCTCACGCGGCGCTTCGGTGCGAAGACCGCGCTCGATTCGGTCGCGCTCTCGCTGCCGCGCGGCGGCGTGTACGGCCTCGTCGGCGCGAACGGCGCCGGCAAGACTACACTCATCAAACACATCCTCGGCCTGCTGCGGCCGGAGAGCGGATCGGTGCGCGTGTTCGGCCGCGATCCGGTTGCCGATCCGGTCGGCGTCCTCTCGCGCATCGGCTATCTCTCCGAGGAAAACGATCTGCCGAGGTGGATGCGAGTCGACGAGCTCATTCGATACACGCGCGCGTTCTATCCCGGCTGGGATGACGCATTCGCGAGCGAGCTGCGCGAGGCGTTTGCGCTCGACCTCAACGCGAAGATCGGCAATCTGTCGAAGGGCCAGAAGGCGAGGGCCGGACTGCTCGTCGCACTCGCGTATCGCCCCGAGCTGCTCGTGCTCGACGAGCCGTCCTCCGGACTCGATCCCATCGTGCGGCGCGACATCCTCGGCGCCGTCATTCGCACGATCGCAGACGAAGGGCGCACGGTGCTCTTCTCCTCGCATCTTCTCGATGAAGTGGAGCAGGTCGCCGATCACGTGACGATCATCAGCAGAGGATCGATCGTCGTCAGCGCGCCGCTCGATGCGATCAAAGAGTCGTACCGCTTCGGCGGCGAAACGCTCTCGCTCGACGAGATCTTCGTTCGAGCACAGAGCGCGTGATCATGCGCTCGCCCGCGGCCGCGATCGCATGGGAATTTCGCGCCCGCCACCGCTGGGGCGCGATCGCGCTCGGCGCCTATTTCGCCGTCCTCGCCGCGATTCGATTGTTCGCGATCGCCGGCGGCCGCATGAGGTTCGACAGCGCGCAGAGCTTCGCGCTCGTCGTCATCGTGCCGCTCACGGCGACGTTCATCTACTTCCTCGCGATCTTCAGCTTCGGGCTCTCCGGCGATCTCGCGGCGCGGCAGTCGATGTTTCCGCCGCGCATGTTCACGCTGCCGATGACGACGGCGTCGCTCGCGGCGTGGCCGATGATCTTCGGCTCGCTCGCCATGGCGCTCCTCTGGTTCGCCACCCGCTTCCTCGGCGTCTGGCCTTCAGGGTCCGAGGTGCCGGTCGTGTGGCCGGCGCTGCTCGCCGCATCGCTTCTCGCGTGGACGCAGGCGCTGACGTGGATGCCGTACCCGCTGCCGGGGTTGCGCGTGATCGTCACCGTCTTCTGGCTGGCGACGATCGACGCGATCGTGCTCGTTGCGCTCAACGTCAGGGCGGCCGAGCCGGCGATGGTCGCAATCCTCGCGCCGAACATTCCGCTCGCGTACGTCGTCGCGCGCTACGCCGTCGGCCGCGCGCGCCGCGGCGATGTTCCCGATTGGCGCTTCGTCGCAACGTCGGTGAGCAGCGGCGCCGCCGATTTCCGCTCGCAGGCGCGTGCGCAAGCGTGGTTCGAATGGCGGAAATACGGCCGTTCTCTCCCGGCGCTCGTCGCGACGGTGTTACCGGTGCCGATCGCGATGCTGTTCGTTTTCGCGCACTACTCGAACATCGTGATCGAAATCCTCATTACGATGCTGCTGACCCCGCCGGTCATGGCGCTGTTCGTCGCGGGAACCGTCAGCAACGAGCTGACACCGTTCATCGCCACGAAGCCGGTCAGCGATGCATCGCTGATTGCCTCGAAGCTGAAGGCGGCGATGCGAAGCGCGCTCGCCGCCTGGCTGCTCGTGATCGTTGCGATTGCGATCGCCACGACGCTCTCCGGAACGCTGCCGATCCTCGCTCATATCGCTCACACGCTGACCGGCATCCTCGGTGCGCCGCGCGCGCTGGTGCTCGCGGTTCTCGTCTTTGCTGCGCTGGCCGGCTCGACGTGGAAGCAGCTCGTGCAAAGCCTCTACATCGGCCTGAGCGGGCGCCGAGGGTTCATCAAGGCGAGCCTGTTCGCCGCGCTGGTGCTCGTCGCGATCGTCGTTCCGGCCGGACACTGGATCTTCACCGATCGCGCGGCGATTGCGCTGCTCTGGAACGCGATCCCGTGGATCGCTGCGGCGCTCGCCGCTTTCAAGCTCGGCGTCGCGGCATGGATCGCGACGCGGCTGCACGATCGCGGGCTCGTAACCGGCCGTGCGCTCATCTTCGCAGCGTTGCTGTGGGATGTGATCGTGTTCGCGATCTTCGGTGCGCTCGTGTGGATCGTTCCGGCGATGTTGATCCCCGCGGACGTTCTCGCGCTCCTCGCGATTCTCGTCGTGCCGCTGGCGCGAATCTCCGCGGCGCCGCTGACGCTCGCCTGGAGTCGTCATCGATGAGAGGCAAGGCATCGCTCGCAGTCGTGTTTGCGCTGCTCGCGCTTCCGGCGCTGCTCGCGGTCGGTGAGGCGATTTCGTTTCACGTTCGCAATCGAAACGACGGCTTCATGATCTCGTCGGGCGAGAGGCGGAAATACCGGCTCTACGTACCGCGCACGTACGATCGCAATCGTCCCGCGCCGCTCGTCATCAGCCTGCACGGCGCGGGCGGATGGCCGGCGCAGCAGGAAGAGGTGAGCCAGTGGGACCGCGTCGCCGATCGCGAAGGATTCATCGTCGTCTATCCGGCTGGAGTCGACGGCGCCGGCCCGCGCATCTGGAGAACCGGCGAGGGGCTCGCGCGCGACGTTCGGTTCATCTCCGATCTCATCGAGGCCATCGAAATGTCGTACAACATCGATCCGAAACGCATTTACGCGAACGGATTGTCGAACGGCGGCGGAATGTCGTTCGCGCTTTCGTGCACGATGTCCGATCGCATCGCCGCGGTCGGTCTCGTCGCCGCCGCGGAAACGCTGCCGTGGAGCTGGTGCCGCGATACCCGGCCGGTGCCGATGATCGAATTCCATGGCACCGACGATCGATTCATGCCGTACAACGGCGGGACCACGTGGATGGCTCCGGGAACCTTTCCCGATGTGCCGCGCTGGGCGGCGAATTGGGCGCGGCGCAACCACTGCGCCGCGGCGCCGCTGGACGCAATCGTCGCGAGCGATGTCGTTCGTCGCGAATACACCGCCTGCGCGAACAACGCTTCGGTCATCCTCTACACGATTCGCGACGGAGGTCACACATGGCCCGGCGGCGAGCCGATGCCGGAGTGGTTCGTCGGCCGCACCACGCGCAGCATCGATGCGAGCGCGCTCATGTGGTCGTTCTTTCGCGAGCATCCGCTCTCGGAATGAACGGCGCGCGCATGACAATTGCGAATCCCGGATCGAGTCCGCGAACGTCGAAAGGAGAAGATCATGCCCGCCATCACGCGAATTCTCGTGCCCGTCGATCTCGGCGCGCTGTCGGCTCGGACGATCGAATACGCAAAAATGATCGCTGGCCGTTTCGACGCGTCGCTGATCGTGATGCACGTCGTTCCGAATCCCTACCTCGCCGCGGCCTACACGCCTCTGCCGGAAGATTTTCTCGTCGATCTGCGAAAAGACGCGGAGAGCCGAGTCGAGGACTTCGTTCGGAAATCGGACTGTAGCCAGTTCCAGGTGCACGTCGTCGTGTGCGTCGGAGATCCGCCGGCAGAGATCGTTCAACACGCGCGCACGAAGTCGGCCGACCTCATCGTCATCGGAGCACACAGCCGACGAGGAGCGGTGCGGTTTTTCCTGGGCAGCGTTACCGAACATGTGATCCGCAGCGCGCCATGTCCGGTTCTCACGATCCGGTGATAGTGTCGCCGCCGTGATCCTCGCGATCAACGCGGGCTCGTCGAGCGTGAAGTGCGCGCTGTTCACGCGCGGCGACGAACCGGCGCTCGCTGCACGCGAGACGATTCGCGACACCGGCGCCCGCGCAGCGCCGAAGATTCTGTCGTGGGTCGATTCGAAATCGGCGCGCCTCGATGCGATCGGCCATCGCATCGTGCACGGCGGGCCGCAGCACGAGGCGCCGCAGTGGATCACGCCGAAGGTCCTCGGCGATCTGCGGCAGCTCGTCCGCTTCGCGCCGAATCATCTTCCCGACGAGATCGCGATCATCGAAGCGCTCGCCGCGCGTCACCCGTCGGTTCCGCAGCTCGCGTGTTTCGACACCGCGTTTCATCAGACGATGCCGGAGATCGCGAAGCGTTTGCCGATTCCGGCGGAGTACGACGCGCGCGGAATCCGCCGCTACGGCTTTCACGGTTTGTCGTACGCATACCTGATCTCCGAACTGCGGCGCGTCGCCGGCGACTCCATCGCCGACGGCCGCGTCGTCCTCGCGCACCTCGGCAACGGATCGAGTCTCGCCGCGCTGCGAAACGGGCGCAGCATCGATACGACGATGGCCTTCACGCCGATCGCAGGCGTGATCATGAGCACGCGCTCGGGCGATCTCGATCCCGGCGTCGCCACGTACCTGGGCCGCAACGAAGGCCTCGGTGCCGACGAAGTCGAAGACATTCTCAGCAAACGGTCGGGACTGCTCGGCATCTCCGGAGTCAGCGCCGATATGCAGACGCTCCTCGAAGGCGAGGAGAGCGACGCCGCGTGCCGGCTCGCCGTCGAGATGTTCGTTTATTCGGTTGCCAAGGCGATCGGCGCGCTCGCCGCTGCGCTCGGCGGCATCGATGCGCTCGT
>DATIZY010000207.1:0-2389 GCA_035516895.1 Thermoanaerobaculia bacterium
AATCTCGCCGGACTCTACGAACGGCGAGGGGAGAAACCCGCGGCGCTGCGGCATTTGAAGACCTATCGGCGGCTGACATTGAACCGCTGAATTGTCGACTCGGCCATCGGTTCTGCGGTGCGCTCAGAACAACGCAGCGCCGCCGGCCGCCTCGAATGCTGCGGCCGCCTCGCGATGGCGCTTCCCGATCTCCTCGCGCACGCGTGCGCAGCGCGGTGAGGATTGCAGCGGAGCGAGCATCGGATCGTTTTGCAGCTGGGGCAGCGATGCGAATCCTTTTTCTGACGCGATGATGAGCGCGCGTTCGGCGCGCTCGACATCGCCGACGCGCATCGATAGCACCGCCGCGAAGTAAATCCCCTCGGGATCGCTGAAATCGGTCCGGAAGAGCGCGTCGATGCATTCGCCAACGGCATCGCGATCCTTGTGGAGGACCGCGGACATGGCATCGATGAACATCGTTTCCAGCGGGTACGCGCCGTACAGCGCCCGCGCATCGCGGAGAGCGGCGCGCGCCTCGTCCACGCGGCCTAACGCCGCAAGAATGAAACCGCGGAACGGTTCGGCAGTCATGCCGCACGTTTCGAGCGCCTGCTCGCGATCGCCGAGGGCCCACAACGTGTACGCGACGCTCGTCGGCACATTCGGGTCGAGCCGTCGTGCACGCTCGTGCGCGGCGAGCGATTCGTCGAGGAGGCCGCCGTAGCGGCACGCCTGCACGAGTCCGGCGAAAATCTGCGGATCGGCCGGATGCTCGCGTGCGCGGCCGGCAAGCCGCACGAGCGCTTCGCGGGTTCGTCCGGTCTCCATCTCCAGCTGTGCGTAGTAGTGATGCGCGACCGACAACTCGGGGTTGAGCGACAGCGCGCGGCGAAACGACTCCTCCGCGAGCGCGCGCCACTGCCGGCTCTCGCCCGCCGCGTACTTCGCCATCAATCGATAGATGCGGCCGAGGCGCGCCCATGCGGGAGCGTAGTGAGGATCTTCGCGGATGACCTGCAGGTACAGCTCTTTCGCATCGGCCCAAGTCGTCGCGGTCTCGGCGAAGCGGTTCGCGCGAAGGTACTGCTCGTACGCGTGGCCGCTCGACGGCACGTCGTGATGCAGAAGCTGATGCTCGCGCACGCTGAGCGGTACCGACAGCGACTCGACGATCCGCGTCGTCAGCTCGTCCTGCAGCGCGAACAGATCGCTGAGGGCAGTCTCCGCGGTGTGCGTCCAGAGCAACCGGCCGCCGGGAACCTCGACGAGCTGCGACGCGATCCGCACGCGGTTTGCGGACCGCAGAATCGAACCCGCGAGCACGAGATTGATGTCGAGTGCCGCGGCGATCGCGGAGAGGTCCGGCTCTTCTTCCGCGAAGCGGCGGGCGGCGATCGGCGAGCGCACTGCGATCGATTCGAGCCCCGACAGCGACGCCGCGAGCGCGTCGGGGAGACTCGAGGTGAGAAATTCGACCTCGTCGTCGGCGCGCAGCATTCGAAACGGCAGCACGCCGAGCCGTGTCCGCGCCGGAGCCGCCGCGCGATTTCCCGCTGCGAGCGTGCCGATGAAGCGGTATCCGCGGCGGCCGACCGTCTCGATGTACTTCGGCGATCCGGCCTCGTCGCCGAGCGCGGCCCTCAACCGGTTGACGGCGTTGTTGAGGCTGTTGTCGAAATCGACGAACGTGTCGTCCGACCACAGCCGCGCGCGCAGGTACTCCCGCGTGACGATCGCGCCGCCGGCGTCGATCAGCGCCTCGAGGATTCGAAGCGGCTGCCCCTGAGCGCGCAGCTTCGCGCCGTCTTTCCGAAGCTCTCCCGACGAGCGGTCGAGCTCGAAGGCACCGAACCGAATGAGGGGATCCAAACGCGATCAGATTAACCGAGATTTAAGCCGCGTGTGATCGAGCGCCGATGGATCGGTGACCGCCTGGGTCCGACATTGGATCGCCGAGGAGGAAACCCATGACCGCACTGACAGACGTCCAAAGCATCGATCACGCGAAGCAGGAGGCATTCATCGGAAAGGCTCTCGGAGACATGAGCGGGGCCATGGCCACGATCATGGCGGCGGTCGGCGACCGCCTCGGTCTTTTCAAATCGCTCGCGCAGAATGGTCCGTCGACCCCCATCCAACTGGCGGCGCGCGCCCGCGTCTCGGAGCGCTACGCGCGCGAATGGCTCGGCGGCATGACGAGCGCCGGCTATCTCGAGTACGACCCGAAGAGCGGCGCCTTCGCGCTTCCGCCGGAGCACGCTCCTGTCCTCGCCGAGGAACACGGCCCCGTTTTCTTCGGCGGCGTCCACCAGGAGTTCCTCGGCGCACTGCCGCTGATCGATCAAGTCGTCGACTCGTTCCGCACCGGTGGTGGCGTGCCGCAGGCTGCGTACAACGAGAACTTCTG
>DATIZY010000208.1:0-2907 GCA_035516895.1 Thermoanaerobaculia bacterium
GAGCCCGAACGTCATCTACGAGAAAGAGCATCGAGGCACGTTCAAGCTCGACAAATGGGGACAGTTCTTCCAGAGCTACGCGCTATCGGGTGCGTGGGCCGGCCTGAGCCGGCCGGCTGAAGCCGCGCAAACGGAAAACGAGCCCGAGCTCATTGAGGGCGACGGATTCTTCACTTCGTACCAGCACCCGTCGAAGCCGGACAAACTGATCACGTTCTACGGCGACAACCATCCGAAGTACGCCGGCAACGTCGTCAAAGCCATGGCCTCGGCAAAAGATGGATATCCACATGTTGTGGGGCTCTTCCCGAAAGAGCCGCTCGGGACGCAGGAAGAGCGCGACGAGCGCTGGCGCGAGCTGCTGTCGATCCTCGATGACGGCCTCGTCGCCCGCGTGCATCAGGTGAACCGGCTCACGCCGACGATCATCGAAGTCGTCGTGCGCGCGCCGTTCGCCGCGCGGCACTTCGAGCCGGGCCAGTTCTTCCGGCTGCAGAACTACGAAACGCACGCGCGCGAGATCGACGGCACGAAGCTGCTGATGGAAGGCATCGCGCTGACCGGAGCGTGGACCGACAAAGAGCGCGGCCTGCTGTCGCTGATCATCCTCGAGATGGGCGGCTCGTCACGGCTTTGCGCGACGCTGCAGCCGGGCGAACCGGTTGTCGTGATGGGCCCGACCGGCGCGCCGACCGAGATCCCGCGCAACGAAACGGTGCTTCTCGCCGGCGGCGGACTCGGCAACGCGGTGCTCTTCTCGATCGCGAAAGCGATCCGGGACAACGGCTGCAAGGTCCTTTACTTCGCCGGCTACAAAAAGAAAGAGGACGTCTTCAAACGCGACGAGATCGAGGCCGGCACCGATGAGGTGATCTGGTCCGTCGACGCGGGCGAGCCGATCGTCCCGCGAAGGGCGCAGGACCTCGCCTTCGTCGGCAACATCGTGCAGTCGATGACGTGGTACGCCCAGTCGCACGACCTCAAATCCGTTTCGCGCATCATCGCCATCGGCTCCGACGGCATGATGCGCGCGGTCAAGGATGCGCGCCACGGCGTGCTCGCGCAGTACCTCGATCCCGAGCACGTCGGCATCGGATCGATCAACTCGCCGATGCAGTGCATGATGAAGCAGGTCTGCGCGCAATGCCTGCAGCGTCACGTCGACCCGGCGACCGGCAAAGAGAGCTTCGTCTTCTCCTGCTTCAATCAGGACCAGAAGCTCGACGAAGTCGATTTTCTGAACCTGCGCGCACGCCTGCGGCAGAACACGGTCCTCGAGAAGCTGACGAATTTGTGGCTCACGCGGCTGCTGGCGATGGAGCACCGGCTTCAGCCGGTTAGCGGAGCCGGCACGATCGGATAGAGCACCGGCTTCAGCCGGTCACTAGAACTGACCCGATTCGGATGAATGGAGCACCGGCTTCAGCCGCTCACCCGAGCTGACCCGATTCGGATGAATGGAGCACCGGCTTCAGCCGGTCACCAGATCCGGCACGACCCGTAGACGCGCACGCAGAACCGGCTGAAGCCGGTGCTCCATGTATCATCGCGCAATGATGGACATGGCGACTGCGACCGAGATCGCTACACGCGTCGTCGTCGCCACACTCATCGGCAGCGGCATCGGACTCGACCGCGAGCTGCGCCATCGCCCCGCCGGTCTCAAAACGCACGCGCTCGTCGCGCTCGGCGCCGCGACGGTCGTCGCCGCGACGGCCTCGATGACGAACATCGATCACCCCGACAGCGCCGCGATGACGCGCGTCATTCAGGGCGTCATCGCCGGCATCGGGTTCCTCGGCGGCGGCGCCATCCTGAAAAGCGGCGGCGAAATGATTCAGGGACTGACGACCGCTGCATCGATCTGGGTCGTCGCCGCCATCGGAATCGCATGCGGCGCCGGAGAGTTCGCGCCGGCGTTGATCGCGCTGGTGATCGCGCTCGTCGTCCTGATTTTCGGCAATGCGATCGAGCGCAGGATCGGACGCCGCGCTAGCGCGGCATTCTCCCCTCCTCCACCATCAGGCAGCGGTCCTGAACGACCTTGATTCCGGCTTCGGCAAGCTTCCGCGCGGCGTCATCGTTTCGAATTCCGAGCTGAAACCAGACGCTCTTCGGCTTTGCGGCGATGATCTCGTCGACGTGCTGCGGAATGTCGTTCGGCCGCCGAAACACGTTGACCATGTCGACCGGACGTCCGATCTCGGTCAGCTTGCGGTAGACCTTTTTGCCGAGGATCTGGGTGACTTCGGGGTAGTAGACGGGGACGGGGATGACTTCGTAGCCGGCCGCGGCCATGTGCGCGGGAACGTAGTGCGCGGCCTGGTCGGCGTGCGACTCCGGTTTGATGCCGAGGACTGCGATGGTTTTCGTGTCGCGGAGGAGGTTCTGGATTCCGTCGGTATCTTCGATGAGGTTGCTCTTCCAATCGCCCATGGGCGATCAGCTTAGCAAGAAAAGGTCCTCGGAATTTCCCGCGGGCGGCTGCACTTTCGATTCAGCAAATAATCGCCTCAGAGGTACAAGACAAAAATGAAACGCGTCGCGCTTCTCATAGTCCTCCTCGCCCTCCCGGCAGTTCTTCTCGGATCCACCCAGCACTACTTCGTGATCACATCGCATCCATTCGACGAGGCCGTCCGGCGCATGCCGCGCGAGGACTTCGAGCCCGGCGCGCGAGCGCAGGCGCACATGCGAGCCTTCAAGTACATCAACGGTTTCGACGCCGAGCTCACCGACGATCAGGTGAAGCGAATGATCGCCAGCGGTGAGATCGAGGACATCGAACCGGTCGTCGAGCGTCACGTCATGGATGATTCGATCACCCCGGGCCAGCAGACCACGCCGTGGGGTATCAGCGCGGTTCACGCGCCGGACGTCTGGCCCGTTTCGAAGGGCCTAGCGCTC
>DATIZY010000209.1:0-3435 GCA_035516895.1 Thermoanaerobaculia bacterium
GCGCCATCTAGCGGAGTCTTAGCCGGACTCAGTTCTGCGCCGTGTTGCCACCCGCCCGTCCACCCCGGCCGGGTTCGAGCCTAACAACACGCTGCACTGATTTGACATGCTCCACACTCGCAGGCCGACCGCATGCTGGCCTCACGAGAGCGGTCGCGGCGCTTCGCAAGGAGACTCTTGCTTTACCCGTCGCTAACCGGCGGCAGGCCTTGCCGGGAGCTTCTCCGGACCGCCAAGTCCCTCCCCCCCAAACGTGACCCCCGCCACACCCCGAACTTCCCCTCCCATGTACCCTTTTTGCGCGGTAGCATTCTCTTGCTCAACCATTACCCCTCGCCGATGTCAGGCCCCGAGCGGACCGCCGCCGACGACTTTCTCCGCGCGCTCGCGGAACGCACGCTCGACGTCTACTGGGCCGCCGACGACCGCGGCATCCTCACGTACGTCGCCCCGCAGGTCCGCCGCATCACCGGCCGCGAACCCGAAGAGCTCATCGGCTCCCACGTCCACGCCTCCGTCCTCGAAGACGACGCACTCGAAGCCGCCGCCCTCGAACGCGCTCTCCTCGACCAGAAAGAAGACTGCATCGTCGCCTACCGCCTCGCGCGCACCGACGGCAACCCCGTCTGGGTCGAGGCCTCCATGCACGCCGTCCGCTCCCCCGACGGCGCCCTCACCGGCTTCGTCGGCACCTGGCACGACATCACCGAAAAACGCCGCGTCGAAATCGCCTACGAACACCAGGCCTACCACGACGCACTCACCGGCCTGCCCAACCGCCGCCTCTTCGAAGACCGCCTGACCATCGCTCTCGCCGCCGCGCGACGCTACCGCACCCAGCTCGCGCTGCTCTACATCGACATCGACCGGCTCTCCCGCATCAACGACACCCTCGGCCACGCCGCCGGCGACGAGGTCCTCCGCGAAGTCGGCCGCCGCCTCGACGAAACCGTCCGCGCCTCCGACACCTTCGCCCGCCACGGCGCCGACGACTTCGTCCTCCTCGTCACCAACCTCCGCCACGAAGAGGACTGCGTCCGCGTCGCACAGCTCCTCCTCAACAAAATGCGCGAGCCGCTCATCGTCAAAGGCCGCGAGCTCTTCGTCACCGCAAGCATCGGCGTCGCCGTCTTCCCGCAGGACGGCACCGAGGTCTCCACGCTGCTCGCATCGGCAGACGCGGCCGCGCACACCTGCAAGACGTTAGGCGGAAACGGCTGGTACCTGCACAACAGCGCGATCAACAAACGCGGCGTCCAGCGGCTGTCGATGGAGATGGACCTCTACCGCGCCATCGAACGCTCCCAGTTCTTCATTCAATATCAGCCGCTGCTCGCGCTCACCAAACAGCGGCTCACGGCCGTCGAAGCGCTCGTCCGCTGGAAACATCCGACGCACGGCGAGCTCCCGCCGGCCACGTTTCTCGATGTGGCCGAGGAGACGGGGCTGATCATCGGGATCGGAGAGCGCGTCATCGAATCGTCGTGCGCGCAGGCGCACACATGGCGCGCGGAGGGATGGAAGGACGCGACGATCTCCGTCAACCTCTCCGCGCGACAATTCGAACATCCCGATCTGCTCGACATGATCGACGACTCGGTCCGCAAGTACGCCGTGCCGCCGTCCGTCCTGCAGCTCGAGATCACCGAAGGCACCGCACTGCGCGATCTGCGGCGAAGCGTCGACATCCTCGCCGAGCTGCGCGACCGCGGCGTCGGCGTCACCATCGACGACTTCGGCATCGGCTACTCGTCGCTCGCCTACCTCAAGGAGCTGCCGGTGATCGGATTGAAAATCGATCGCACGTTCCTGCTCGGCATCCCCGAGGCGCGCGACGCGGCAATTGTTTCCTCGGTCATCGCGATGGGCCACGCGCTCGGCCTCACCGTGGTCGCCGAGGGCGTCGAGACCGAGGAGCAGGCGAAATTCTTGCGCGAGCAGGGGTGCGACCTCTGCCAGGGATACCTCTTCGGACGCCCGACGAGCGCCGACGAAATCAGCCGCATCCGGCTGCAGTGATCGGGCAGAATCGTTGCTTGTCCCATCGGCGAGAGAGAGGACGATGGGCGATCTCGAAGGCATCCTCGGTGTGCTGCGGCAACAGCGCGCTCAGCTCGAAGAAGATCTCAAACGGTTCCAGCGCGATCACTCCAGCGCGAAGGACATCCTGGAAAAGCTGCGCGAGCTTCGCGAGCGCGCGCTCGCGCTGGAATCGAAGAGAAAAGCGCCGAAGTGAGCTCAGGCGCTGCGCGGCGCGCGGGTCGGGGCCGGGCGCAACGGCAGCGGGTTCGTGAGACCGTGCACGCCGTTGGCGATGTCGACGATGAGCGGCGCGAGCGTCGCGGCGTCGAACGGCTTGCGCACGACGCAGGTCACGATTGCCGGATCGAGCTCGGCAAAGACCGCGCGCGCCAGCGCGGTCAGCACGAACACGGCCGGCCGCGGCCTCATTTGCCGGATGACATCGATCACCTCCAGCCCGTTCGTCATCGGCATCGCGATGTCGAGAAGGATGAGGTCGAACGGCTCCCGGCGGATGCGGGCGATCGCCTCGGCTCCGTTGACGGCCTCGACGATATCGAGCCCGCCGCGCTCCGCCATGACGCGAAGCAGGCCGCGAATGGAGCGGTCATCGTCAGCGATGAGCACCCGGGCTGTGGACATTGAGTCGCGAGGCGTGCAAATCAAGTGCCCCGAACTATATAGATATCAATTCATCCCGCAGATGCCGTGTCGCCGCCGCCCTCCGGCGGCGGTTCGGCGGACTCATCCGGCTCCGCGGCAGGAACGACCGGCTCTGCGGCGACGGTGTCGATGTCGAACGGTTTGCGCAGCACGCGGCGAACCCTGAGGCGGGAGACGTGGGCGTGGTCGTCGCCGTGGCAATCGTGAGCGTGGGCCGCGGGTGCAGCGACTGAATGTGCTGAGCCAGCTCGAACCCGCTGACGCGCGGCATCATCAGATCGACGATGACGATGTCGAAGCTCGACGAAGCGAGTTATCGCCTGCCGAATCTCGCGGTACGGCGCGGCTCAGTGGCCGTGCGGATGAACCGGAAGGGGATGGCGATCACTCGGCAGGATGGGCGGGCAACTCGAGGACATCGGTATGGTCGAGGGTCTGCATGAGCACGAGATGCCGCCGCAATTCGACGATGATCGCCGCTTCGCGAGGATTTTCCGCGAGCGGAAGAAGCGAAGCGCGCGTTCCGCCGCCGTAACCCGGCGTCACGACGATGTAGCGAACGTTCGCATCGCGCAAGCGCCGCAGAACGTCGTCCGCTGTCCCTGCATCCGCGATCCACTGCCGCAACGGCGGCACGTTCAGGATTCCTTCCGCGATCCACGGCCGGTCGAAGTAATACGGCGCCGGAAAGTCGAGCGCCATGACCCAGCCGCCGGGCGGCTGCCGGTTCACGAGCTCCGACGCGCGGAA
>DATIZY010000210.1:0-15031 GCA_035516895.1 Thermoanaerobaculia bacterium
TTGCGGGGGGGGGGGGGGGGCACTCAGTCCTCAGTCCTCAGTCCTAAGTCCTAAGTCCTAAGTCCTAAGTCAGTCCTGATTCCTGATTCACTTACAATGGCGCGCCTCATGTTCGGTACTCGCATCAAGGATCTACCCGGCTCCGTCGGCGAAAAGGTCACGATCAACGGCTGGCTGTACAACAAACGGACGGCCGGCAAGCTCGCGTTTCCGATCATTCGCGACGGCAGCGGATACCTGCAGTGTGTCGTCTCGAAAAAAGAAGTCGGCGAGGCGGACTGGAAGGCAGTCGATGAGGTGACGCAGGAATCGGCCGTGCGCGTCACCGGAATCGTTCGCGCGGAATCGCGCGCTCCGGGCGGTGTGGAGCTCGGCGTCGAATCCTTCCAGATCATCGCGCTGACGCAGGACTATCCGATTACGCCGAAGGAGCACGGCACGGCGTTTCTGATGGACCTGCGGCATCTCTGGCTGCGATCGAAAAATCAGCACGCGATCCTGCGCATCCGCAACGAAGTCGAGGAGAGCTGCCGCGAGTTTTTCTACGAGCGCGACTTCGTGCTCATCGATTCGCCGATCCTCACCGCGAACGCCGTTGAGGGCACGACGACGCTCTTCGAGACCGACTACTTCGGCGAGAAAGCCTACCTGTCGCAGTCGGGCCAGCTCTACCTCGAGCCGGCGGCGGCTGCGTTCGGCCGCGTCTACTGCTTCGGGCCGACCTTTCGCGCGGAAAAATCGAAGACGCGCCGGCACCTGATGGAATTCTGGATGGTCGAGCCGGAGGTCGCGTTCCTCGAATTCGACGGCCTGCAGGAGCTGGCCGAGGAGTTCGTCGAGTCGATTGTGGACAGGGTGCTCGAGCGCTGCAAAGAGGAGCTGAAGGCGCTCGAGCGCGACACCGCGAAGCTCGAGCACGTGAAGCGTCCGTTTCCGCGTATCAGCTATCGCGACGCGATCGAGCTGCTGAAGACGAAGGGAATGGACGTCAAATTCGGCGATGATTTCGGCGGCGACGAGGAGACGGTCATCGCGAACTCCTTCGACCGGCCGGTGATGATCACGCGCTATCCGGCGGCGATCAAAGCGTTCTACATGCAGCCCGATCCGAAGGACCCGACGGTCGCGCTCGCCCTCGACATGATCGCGCCCGAGGGGTACGGCGAGATCATCGGCGGCTCGCAGCGCATTCACGATTACGATCTGCTGCTGCAGCGGATCAAAGAGCACAACCTGCCGCTCGACAAATTTCAGTGGTACCTCGATGTTCGGAAGTACGGAACGTTTCCGCACTCGGGCTTCGGCATGGGCGTCGAGCGCGTCGTCGCGTGGCTCAGCGGCGTGCCGCATCTGCGCGAAACCATCCCCTATCCGCGCATGCTGAATCGCATCTATCCTTGAGCGCCGCTTCGCGGCGCGTTGTCGGTTGTCTGTTGTCTGTTTTTAGAGCAACGACAGCAGCCATAAGCGAATGATGAGCGTCGACAACGGACAACGGACAACCGACAACGCCACGATTCGCCGCGCTGCGCTGCGCATCGTGCCTCTCGGCGGTCTGGGCGAGATCGGAATGAATCTGATGATCGTCGAGTCGGAAGACGCGGCGATCATCCTCGACTGCGGAATGATGTTCCCCGACGCCGCAACCCTCGGCGTCGACGTCATCGTTCCGGACATGTCGTACATCTTCGACAACGCGTCGAAGTTCAAAGCGGTCTTTCTCACGCACGCGCACGAGGATCACATCGGCGCCGTGCCGTTTCTGCTCGAGCGCGTTCCGCTGCCCGTTTACGGAATGCCGCTCACGCTCGGATTCCTGCGCGACAAGCTCGAGGAGTTCTCGATCGACGACATCGAGCTGCGCGCGATCATGCCTCGCGACGTCGTCGAGGCCGGACCCTTCCGAGTCGAAGCGATTCGCGTGACGCACTCGATCGTCGACGCGCTCGCGTTCGCGATCCGCACACCTGCGGGCACCATCATCCACACCGGCGACTTCAAGATCGATCACACGCCGGTCGACGGCCGCTCGAGCGACCTCACCGCGTTCGCGCGCTACGGCGAAGAAGGCGTGCTGCTCTTGATGTCCGACTCGACAAACGCGCTCGTCGAAGGACATTGCCCGTCGGAGCGCTCGATCGCCCCGGCGCTGGAGCAGGCGTTCGCCACGGCGAAGGGGCGAATCCTCATCACGACGTTCGCCTCGCACATCCATCGCGTGCAGCAGATCATCGACCTCGCCAGAAAATATTCACGAAAAATAGTGATGATCGGTCGCTCGCTCGTCGACAACATCGAGACCGCCGAGCGCCTCGGCTACGTCCGCATTCCGCGCGAGGTGCGCGGCAGCGAGAGCGACGCCGAAGTGGTCATCACCACCGGCACGCAGGGCGAGGCGTCGTCGGCGCTTTCGCGCATGGCCGTCGGCGAGCACAAATCGATCGAGATCCGCCGCGGCGACCTGGTGATCATTTCGGCGCGCACGATTCCCGGCAATGAGCGCGCGATCGGGCACGTCATCGACAATCTCTACCGGCGCGGTGCCGACGTGCTGACGTGGGACGTGGCGGACGTGCATGTCTCCGGGCACGCGTGCCGCGAGGAACTGAAGCTGATGATGAACCTCACGCGGCCGCGTTTCTTCATTCCGATTCACGGCACGCTGCGGCATTTGATTCATCACGCCCATCTCGCCGAACAGGTCGGCGTTCCGCACGGCGTCGTCATCACCAACGGTCAGGTCGCGGAGATCGACGACGACATTCGCGTGCTCGAGGAGCGCGTTCCCAACGGCAAGGTCTTCATCGATGCCGAGGCGGAGGAAGTGCCGGAGATCGTCGTCCGCGACCGCCAGCATCTGGCCGAGGATGGCTTCGTCATCGTGGTGGTGGCGGTGGACAGCGACGGCAAACTGGTGCGCGATCCCGAGATCATCACGCGAGGGCTGGTGCACGTCGACACGAGCCAGGACATCATCGAGGAGCTGCGGCAGATGCTGGTTGGCATGTTTCACTCAAGGCCGCCGGAGGAGCTGCGCGACTCCGAGCTTCTGCAGGAATCGATGCGCGCAGCGCTGAAGCGCTATTTCCGGAAAGAAATGGGCCGCAGGCCGATGATTCTGCCGGTGATTTGGGAGATGTGACCTAGTCCTGAGGCGCGCCGAGGGACCCCCGCGATTGCGATGCGGATCCTTCGCGCTGCGCTCTCAGGATGAGACACGAGACGTTTATGTCGTTAGCCGAAGCAATCGTTCTGGGTTTGGTTCAGGGTCTGACGGAGTTCATTCCGGTCTCTTCGACCGCACATCTGGAGATCGTGCCGGTGCTGTTGGGCTGGGGCGACCCGGGCGCGGCGGCGTCGGCGGTGATCCAGTTCGGCACGTGGATCGCGGCGATCATCTATTTCTTCAAGGACATCGTGCGCCTCGTCGCCGGATTCTTCCGCGGCCTCGCGAAGCGTCATCCGCTGCAGGACGTCGACTCGCGCGAGTCATGGCTCGTCGTCATCGGCACGATTCCCATCGTCGTCCTCGGCCTCGCGCTGAAAAAATGGATCGAGTCGGCGTTTCGCGGCCTCTGGATCATCACGACGATGGTGATCGTGGTGGCGATTCTGCTGTGGATTTCGGAGCAGGTCGAGAAGCGGCGGCGGCAGCGCAACTTCGAGCAGATGAACGTCGCCGACGCTGTGGCCGTCGGGTTCGGGCAGTGTCTGGCGCTGATTCCCGGCTCGTCGCGTAGCGGATCGACATTCATGGCCGCATTTTTCCGCGGTATCGACCGCCCGACCGCCGCGCGCTACTCGTTTCTGCTCAGCATTCCTGCCGTCGGCGGCGCGGGATTTCTCGAGCTCTTCAAAGAACGCCATCACCTGGCCGCGCTCGGCTGGACGCCGATCATGGTCTCGATCGTCGTTGCGTTCATCTTCGGCTACGCGTCGATCTGGTTTCTGCTGCGCTATCTGAGAACGCACACGACCGCGATCTTCATCTACTACCGGCTGGCGCTCGGCGTGTTCATGATCGCGCTGCTGGCGACGCACCGCATCTAGTTCGAGTGCTGCGGCGGCGGCCGGCCGGCGAGGAAATCGCGCAGGATCTTCGCGCGATTCGGCGCGAAGACATCGCGGAGCGCGGGCGAGATCGTGTAGCGCGCGACGCCGTCCACCGTTTCGATCATCTCGTCGATGTGCGTCCCGCGAACGAGCTCGGAAACGTCAAGCATCGATCTGCAGTTGGAATTGATAGAAGCGCGTCATGCGGCGAGAGCCCGACAACTGCGCGGTCCGGATACCGCCGCCGCTCTCGCGCGTGAAATGCGACGGCATCAGCAGCGGCTCGAATCCGTCGATGCCATCGAAGAAGAACTGTTCGATCCGCGCTCGCCGCTCGTCGACGGAGTCGACGCTCGTCAGGTCGCTCCAGAATGCGCGACCGGACGGCATCGCGCGATTCCCGCCGCCGGATTTGGATTGGGCAGAACGCCTTCGAAGATGATGTGCAGCTTGTCGCCGGGACTCACCGTGGTCTTCGCAAAGACGATGCGGTACTGGCCGCAATTCGATCCGTCCGCCGGCGCGAGATCGAACCGGTTCGTGACACCGATCGGAATGTAATCGTGCGCCGCAAACGGCTCCGTCGTCGCCAGCCGCCCCTCGGGCGAAGGGCAGCGGAGCGGAAAGCCGTTGAACGACGGACGTCCGTCGGTGATGAAGTCGTCGCAATGGGGGGCATCGGCCACCGCGAGCCCCGGCTTCGGGTTCTGCGTGTCGAACCACTGCCGGTACAGCTCGAGAGGAGTCGTCGTCGCCCCGCTCCGCTCGATGAGAGTTTGCAGAACGCGCTCGAAATCGAAACCGTTGATGACTTCCGGACGCGTGATGACGAGCGAGCGGCGGAAGTTCACGTCCGGATCGGGCGCAGCAGGCGGAGCAACGGCGCGATGACGTGCGGACAGGAACGCGGTTGCACGCACCGCAACAGCGATGATCGCGGATTTGCGTTTCGTGATCGCCGAAGGATCGCGCAAACCTGAATCGGTTTTTGCGCGTATTGTTCGAGCAATGAAGCTTCATTCACGTTCGGTTTTGCTGATCGCAATCGTCGTTGCCGGGTGCAGGACGAGTGCGCCTGTGGATTGGCCTGCGTACGGCCACGACGCTGCCGGAACGCGGCACTCGCCCGCGGCGCAAATCACGCGCGAGAACGTCTCGCAGCTCGAGGTCGCCTGGACGTATCGCACAGGGGACTACGGCGTCGGCGACGGCGCGGCGCGGTTCGAAACGACGCCGCTGTTCGTCGACGGAACGCTCTATCTGACGACGCCGTTCGGCCGCGTCATCGCGCTCGATCCCGACACCGGCCGCGAGCGCTGGAACTACGACCCGCGCGCGACGATCGCGGACTACGGCGATTTCGCGAATCGCGGCGTCTCGACCTGGGTCGATCCGAAGAGCGGCAGGCGGCGAATCTTCGTCGCCACGATCGACTCGCGTCTGATCGCAATCGACGCGGTCACCGGCAAGCCGTGCAGCGACTTCGGCGCCAACGGCGAAGTCAACCTCGAGCGCGATCTCGTGAATGCGCCGCTCTACAAAGGCGAATACGAGATCACGTCGCCGCCCGCGATCCTGCACGATCTCGTGATCGTCGGTTCCTCGATTTCCGACAACGTGCGCGCGAACGCGCCGGCGGGCGTCGTGCGCGCGTACGACGCGCGAACAGGCGCACTGCGATGGAAGTGGGATCCGGTTCCGACGTCCGACGCGATCGGAGCGGCGAACGCATGGTCAGCGTTCTCCGTCGATGCCGATCGCGATCTCGTGTTCGTGCCGACCGGAAGCGCGAGCCCGGATTTCTTCGGCGGCGAGCGTCCGGGCGCGGACCTCTACGCGAACTCCGTCGTCGCGCTCCGAGGGGCGACGGGCGAAGTGGTGTGGGCGTTTCAGGTCGTCCATCACGACCTGTGGGACTACGACGTTCCGGCGCAGCCGGTGCTCGCGAACTGGAACGGAAAGCCGGCGGTGTTCGTGTCGACGAAGATGGGCAATCTCTTCGTGCTCGATCGCGAGACGGGCAGGCCGCTGATCCCGGTCGAGGAGCGCGCGGTGCCAAAGAGCGATGTGCCGGGCGAAGAAGCGTCGGCGACGCAGCCGTTCACGACGAATCCGCCACTCGCGCCGCAAAAGCCGGTCGAGGTTTGGGGTGCAACCGAAGCGGATCGTGAAGCGTGCCGCGCGAGACTCGAACCGCTGCGCAATGAAGGCATCTTCACGCCGCCCTCGCTTCGCGGCACGATCGTTTTTCCCGGCAACATCGGCGGCGCGAACTGGAGCGCACTGTCGGTCGATCCCGACCGGCAGCTGATCATCACGCCGACGAATCGCGTCGCGACGATCATCACGCTTTTTCCGCGCTCCGATCTGAGCGAGGCGCGGCGAACGGCCGCCGGCGCGGAGATCGGACCGATGCGCGGCACGCCGTACGGGATGAAGCGCGACTGGCTTCTGTCGCCGAGCCGCATTCCATGCAATCCGCCGCCGTGGGGCGCGCTGACGGCGGTTGACATGCGCACCGGCGCGATTCGCTGGGAAGTCCCTCTCGGCTATCTGCCGTGGATCAACGTTCCCGCTCGCTCCCAGTGGGGTTCCATCAACCTCGGCGGCGCAATGACGACGGCGGGCGGACTCGCGTTCATCGCCGCAACGTACGATCAGCATCTGCGCGCCTTCGATGTCGACAACGGCCGCGAGCTGTGGAGCGCCGAGCTTCCCGCCGGCGGGCAGGCGATGCCGATGACGTACATCTCGCACGGCGAGCAATTCGTCGTGATCGCTGCCGGCGGCCACGATCGGCTGAAGACGAAGCTCGGCGACTACGTTGTCGCGTACTCGCTGCGTGGTGGAGGACAGGCAGTCTCGTCGGTCCCGCCGGTCTTCGGGGTCTGGCAGGGCTACATCACGCCGTCGGGCCGCGAGCGATTTCCCGTCGAGATCGATCTGACCGAAGACGCGCAGCACAACATTCGCGGCGAGCTGCGCGGGGTGCTTCCGGGCACGCTCACCGGAACGCGCTCAGAAAACAGCATTAATTATCATGTAGATTTTACGTTCCCCGAGCATTCATGCAAGGGAACGTGGACGGGAAAACTGGAGATCGCGAACGACGGGAGGCTGCTCGTCGGTGAGACGACCATCGACGACGAATGCGCCGGCCGGACTCCGCTGCATGTTGTGAAGCCGGCGGTGGTGTCCCTGCGGCGATAGCGCTGTAGGGCACGGCTGCGCCGTGCCGAACCCCGGGGTGCGGCGCGACGCAGTCGCGCCCTACACTTGCAAGAACCCCTCGATCCGCTAGTCCGACAGCACCTGAATCTCGGGGATGTTGCGATACCGCTCGGCGTAATCGAGGCCGTAACCGACGACGAACTGCGGCTCGATCGAGAAGCCGACGTAATCCGCTTTGAACTCCACCTTGCGCGCTTTCGGCTTGTCGAGAAATGTCGCCGTGCGCACCATCGAGGCGCCTCGGCTCTCGATGTATCGAAACACCTCGCGCATCGACAGGCCGCTGTCGATGATGTCCTCGACGATCAGCACCGGCCGGCCGTGCATGTCGAGCTGCGGCTCTTTGAGGACCGTCACCACGCCGGACGAATATTTTTCGTTGCCGTAGGACGAGACCTGGATGAAATCGAGCGCCATATCGATGTTGATCGCGCGCATGAGGTCGCTGCAGAAAAACACGGCGCCTTTGAGCACGCAAAGCACGATGGGGTTCTGCTGGCGCGCGTAGTCGGCCGCGATCTGCCGGCCCATGTCGGCCACCCGGGCCTGAATCTGCTCTTTCGTGATTAACGTCACGCTCGCCATCTGTGCGAGAATTCTAACCTCAGCGCAAGATCATGTCAGTCGCCGAGATAGGTCTGCTGCACGGCCGGTACGTGCGACTGTCCGACCGATTCAAATCGCTGTGGACTTACCACCAGTTTGCGTCGGGTGTCTTCAAGAACCTCATTCCTTTGCCGCTGCCGTACCGGATTGAATTTCAGTCGCTGTACGACCGCATCAAGTCGGCAAGCGCGATCCTCAACTCTTCGCAGGTCAACGAGGCCGCCGGCGCCGTCGGGCTCTGCGAGCTCTCGCTCGACCGCACCTCGACGCAGCTGCTGCGCGCCGACGAGCAGGTGAGCGCGTCGATCGTCCGGCGCTTCTTCGAAAAGCTGAAGCGCCAGGACGAGAACGTCGTCTGTTTCCTCATCAAGTTTTATTTCTACGCCGACGCGCTCGAAGGCGACTGCCGCGACAAGCTCGATTATCTCTTCACGCGCATCGGTGAGGACTTCGTCGCCGACCGCAACGAGTACGTCTCGCGCGATTCGCTCGAATTTCGCGAGCGCATCATCTCGCTCGTCTCGCTGCTGCGGCCGATCGACGCGCCGCAGGAAGAGGTCGTCCGCCTCATCCGGGCCATTCGGGGTATTCGCGACGACATCCAGGCGGCGGCCGCGTTCGAGGAGCTGACCGAGCGGAACCTGCTCAAGAACGCCCGGCTCTTCAAGCACCGCCTCGGCCACCTCTACTTTCATCCCGACGTCCTCATGGCCATCGTCGAGCTGAACGTCGCGACGAAGAACAAGTTCCTGCAGCTCTACAGCGACGAGGAGCAGCGGATCGTCGGCGACTCGCAGAAGCTGGTCGATCACGGCCCGGCGATCGAACGCAACTTCGGCTACACCAATCCGGAGCTGCGCGAAGAGATCGCGCGCTTCCGCGAGTTCAAGCAGCGCTTCGACGAGTCGCGCGCGTCGTCGAACATGAAGCACGACGTCGTCACGCATCTCAAGCAGAGCATCAGCAACATCCTCGCGCAGCTCGACCGCGGCCTCGGCGGCGACGACATGGAGATCAGCGCCGATCTGCCGCCGTCGTTCTTCGACGAGGCCGAGCAGATGGAGAACATCGCCACACGCTTCCCGCGCGATCCGCAGCTGCATCCGTACCTCGCGCGCATCGGCTCGGTCATCGACAACGCCGACCGCGAGGCCATGCCCGAGGAGATTGCGAATTTTCCGAATGCAGCGGAGCTGCGGCTCGAAGCCTGGGAGATCGCCGCGTATCAGAAGCTGTTCGACCGGCGCGAGGCCGAGGCGGGCGAGGACAACGAAGACCTCTGGCTGCTGTACCTGCGTGCCGCGGCGCTGCGCATCAAGGTCGACGAGGAAGCGACGCTGCTTGCGGCGTCGAACGCCGCCGGCGTTTCTCCCGAACCGGAGCTCCTCGCGAAAGCGAAGGACAGCCTCGACTCCGGCAAAGAGCTCGACGAGCAGTTCAACGACTTCCTCCACGAAGCGGTGTACTACTCCAATCCGCGCATCCTGCATCAGCTCTACCGCTCGCGCTTCCGTCTGCTGCGCGGCTTCAGCGGGCTTTGGCTGATTTACGATCGCGGCGGCCAGCCGGCCGGCGTATAGTCGCCGCCGTGTCTCGCGTCGTCGTCCGCGCGTTCTCCGTCTCGATCGACGGCTTCGCCGCCGGCCCGAATCAGGACCTCGAACATCCTCTCGGCGTCCGCGGTCCCGAATTGCTCGACTGGTTCGTTCGCACGCGCACCTGGAACCGCATGCACGGCAATCCGGACGGTGCGACCGGAGTCGACGACGACGTATCGATCCAGAGTTTCGAAAACATCGGCGCCTACATTCTCGGCCGCAACATGTTTGGTCCGGTGCGCGGACCCTGGCCCGACGAGAAGTGGCGCGGATGGTGGGGTGACGAGCCGCCGTACCACACGCCCGTTTTCGTTCTGACGCACTACGCGCGCAGGCCGCTGGCGATGAAAGGCGGCACCGAGTTTCGCTTCGTCACCGACGGCGTCGAGTCGGCGCTCGAGCAGGCGAAAGCCGCGGCCGGCGAAAAAGACGTGCGGATCGGCGGCGGCGTGGCGACGATTCGCCAGTATCTGCGCAAACGGCTCATCGACGAGCTGCACCTCGCGATCTCGCCCGTGCTCCTCGGCTCCGGCGAGCATCTCTTCAGGGACATCGATCTCGTCGCTCTCGGGTACGAGTGTTTCCGTCATGTCGCGGGCGATCGCGCCGCGGCGCACGTTTTTCTCCGTAGAATCACGCAGCCGTGAGGGTGTACGACTTTCTCAAAACCGATCCGCCGACGAAGATCGTCGCCGTGGGCCGCAACTACGCCGAGCACGCAAAGGAGCTCGGCAATGACACGCCCGACGAGCCGATCCTTTTTCTGAAACCGCCATCGGCGCTGCTGCCGCACGAAGGAACAATCGTCCGTCCGCCGCAGTCGAAGCGCGTCGACTACGAGGGCGAGCTGGCGATCGTCATCGGCAGGCGCGCGAAGAACGTTCCGCGCGCGAGGTGGCGCGACGTCGTCCGCGGCTTTACCTGCGGCAACGACGTCACCGCGCGCGATCTGCAGAAGAAGGACGTGCAGTTCACGCGCGCCAAAGGCTTCGACACCTTCTGCGCTCTCGGCCCGCACATCGAGACCGAGCTCGATCCGCGCGACCTGAAGCTCGTCACGCGCGTGAACGGCGAGATCAAGCAGAGCGGCCGCACGAGCCAGATGGTCTTTCCGTGCGACTTCCTCGTCGAGTTCATCACCTCGGTGATGACGCTCGAGCCGGGCGACGTGATCCTCACCGGCACTCCCGCCGGCATCGGCCCGCTGAACGCCGGCGACGTCGTCGAAGTGGAGATCGAAGGCATCGGCACGCTGCGCAACCATGTCGCCGATTCCGAGCACAGCGAGGAATCAGCCGGGGGGCAGCGGACGCAGTCGAGGCGCGACGGTTGACGCCTGCCTTTCGCTCCGCTCAGGGTCGGAGTCGAGATGTTGCGTGACGCGCTCGTCGCGCATTTCCCGAAGCTCGCCACATTGCCGCCGCACACGGAAGCGATCGGCGGAGCCGTCCGCGATCTGCTGTTAGGCGCGACGCCGCTCGACGTCGACGTCGAATGCGACGAGCCGCTCGCCTGCGCGTCCGCGCTGGGCAAGGTCATCACGCTCGGTCGCGGCGAGCTCACCGTGTATCGCGTGGTGGTCGACGCACGCGTGTACGACTTCTCCCGCAAAACCGACCTCGGCCGCCGCGATTTCACGATCAATGCGATTGCCGTCGACCTCACGAGCGGCGACATGCGCGATCCGTTCGATGGCGCGGAGGACATCCGGCGCCGCGTCGTGCGGATGATTCGCGCGAGCAATCTCGACGACGATCCGTTGCGGATGCTTCGCGCGGTCCGCCTCGCCGTGCGGTTCGACTTCGCGATCGACGACCCGACCGTGACGCAGATCCGCCGGCGTGCGGCGAAGATCGTCACCGTGGCCGCGGAGCGCGTGACGTACGAGCTTCACGCAATCTTCTCGGCCGGAACGTTTCGGCGCGCCGTGCGATTGCTGAGCGCAACGGCGCTCGATGAGCCGCTGTTCGGCTACTCGATCGATCCCGATCGCTTTCCCGATGATGAGCTGTCGATCGCCGCGGCCTATGCGCTTCTCGTGCGCGACGCGCGCGCGTTCGCCGGGCGCTGGAGATGGAGCCACGCGCTTTTGCGCGACGTGCTCACGCTGCAGGCGCTGATGCGCGATCCCAATCCGATCGCACTCTACGACGCCGGCGAGGAGCTCGCGCGGCAGCTGCCGATGCGCGTCGCAATGCCGGACTTCTCGATCGAGCCGCTGCTCGACGGCAACGAGATCGCCTCGCTCGCGAAGATCGATCGCGGTCCGCGCGTCGGCGCGATCAAACGCGCGCTCGTCGAGGCGCAGCTGGGCGGGGACGTGCGCACGCGGGAAGAGGCGGAGAGATTTGTTCGCCGCCGAGGCACGGAGAGCACAAAGACGCTGTGAGCTCGATGCCTCTTTGGTGAATTCATTTCGTCAGCGTGACGTGCAGCTCGCCGACGGTGGTGTGCACGTCGATGCGCGAGCGGCCGTTGGCGTTGATGAAGTGCGTCGACCCGGGAAGGATGCCCTCGTGGTCTTCGAGGTCGTCGCCGAAGTCGGTGTGCACCTCGCCGATGCGGACCGAGGCGTTGAGCTCCTTCACGGCGGAGCGGGGTGTGCGCACATGGATCTCGCCGGCGCGAAGATCGACATTGACGTCGCCGAACTCGCCCTCGAGCCGCACCTCGCCGTATTTCGTCTCCAGGTCGACACCCATTCCGCGCGGCACATCGATGTCGAGGCGATAGCTCGTGTGCATTCCTCCGAGCCAGCTCCGGTCGTGGGCCGTTCCGCGAATGATCGCGTCGCCGGCATCGGTGGTGATTTCGACGTTCGCATTCGCCAGGGCTCGTGAGTCGCCCGGGTGGTCGCCGCTTCGGCGGACCTCGCCGGTGACGCCGATCCGGTCGGAAGCGCCGTTGCGCACGGAGATTTCGCCGGCGGCGATGTCGACGATGAGGCGCCGGATGTTGCCGCGCCGCACCGACGCGGCGACGGGATGACTCACGTCGGCGGCTGCCGTGGCGGCAACGAGCACGATGCAGAAGAGGGCCTTTCGCATGTTGTTGGTGTACGTCTGCAGGTGAGAAAGGTTCGCGGTGTGGAGCGGCGCTCCACGCGGGGGCCGGTCGCGCCGCAAAAACGAGAGGCCGCAGACGCGGCCCCTCAGACACGACTCCCCAAAGTCGATGGCGTGTTATTTCTTCTTCGACGCCTTCTTGGACTTCTTCGCTGCCTTCTTCTTAGTGGCCATTCTGTTCACCACCTTTCATGCCGTACGGGACCTCCCGGTCGCGCTTACTTGGCATTACGTGCCGGATCGCTCCGACAAACTTTTTTCACTGGAGGTGGGGAGTTGGGGGGACGGGGACAGATGACCATCGACAGTGACTGAATTCAATGTCCAGCTTCTGGTGATCATCATTTAACGTAAATATGCGATGAATAAAAAATAATGTCAAGCGATTCGGCGATAAATTTCGCGAGTCATTTCCGCGCATCGCTTCCACGTGAACGCGCGCGCGCGATCGAGACCGCGCTCGATCATCGAGGCGCGCATCGATTCGTCGCTCGTCACGCGCGTCATCGCCGCGGCGATCGCATCGATCGACATCGCATCGACATGAATCGCGGCATCGCCTGTCAGCTCGACGAGCGCCGGCGCGTTTGAAGTGATCACGGCGGTGCCACAGGCCATCGCTTCGAGCGCCGGCAGGCCGAATCCTTCGTCGAGACTCGGCATCACGAGCGCGATCGCGCCGCGATAAAGCGCCGCGAGCTCGCCGTCGCTCACGAATCGCGCGCTGCCGGCGCGCACGAGATCGACGCCGCTGCGTTTCGCGGCTTCGATCAGCCGTCCGACATTTTTGTGCGGCTTCTCGTTGCCGACGAACAGAAAGTACCGGCCGGGCGCCTTCGGCCCGTCCGGCGTGAACCGCGGATCGACGCCGTTCGGCGTCACGGTGATCTTCTCCGCGTGGCCGAACGTCTTCGCGATGTCGTCGCGAACGGCATTGCTGACCGTCAGCACCGCCGCGCTTTTGCGGACCGCGCGGCCGATCATCCGCCGCGCGTAAACCCGCGCGAGCGGATTGCGGTGATGCAGATGAATGAGATCGTGGATCGTGACGACGAACGGCACATCGACGAACGGAACGACGTAGTGCGGCGCGTGAAAGACGTCGATGCGCGCGCCGCGGCCGATCGTGAAGAGCTCGCGAATCGAGTATTTCGGCGCGTCCACGACGACATGTTCGACACCGCGTTTGGGCAGAAAACCCGCTATTTTCCTCGCTCCGAAGGCCACATACTCCTCGCCGCCGAGGTCCGCGAGAGCGTGCAGGAGTCCGCGGATGTAGGTGCCGATCCCGAAGTCGGCGATCTTCCGGCAGTCGATCCCCACCCTCACTTCGCCGCCTCGGTCAGAAGCTGAGTCATGAGCGCGGCGCTGCGGTCCCATCGATACTGCTTCGCGCGCTCGATGCCGCGCGCGCGCAGCTCGCGCCGCAGTCCGGGCTCGCGGAGCAGGCGAAGGATCGCCGCACGAAGCGCGTCGCGGTCGCCCGGATCGACGAGCAGTGCTGCGCCGTCCGCGTATTCGCCGATCGCACCGACGCGCGTCGCGATCACCGGTGCGCCGCACGCCATCGCCTCGAGCGGCGGAATGCCGAAGCCCTCGTAGCGCGACGGATAAACGAATATCCGCGCGCGCTGGTAGAGCGCGCGCAGGCGATCGCGATCGACCCAGCCGGTGATGCCGATGCCGTCGGGCACGCTCACGCGCCAACCGAGGTCGCCGCAGAGCATGAGCGGCGGACGTGGCTCGGGCAGCGACGACCACACGGCGACGAGATCCTCGATTCCTTTTCGAGGCTCGAGCGTGCCGACGAAGAGGATGAAGTCCTCCGGCTCGCCGCCGGGCTGAAAAAAATCATCCACTCCGTTCGGGACGATCTCGATCAGCCGGCGCGGAACGCCGAACCAATGCACGGCCTCGTCGGCGACGGCGTGCGACACCGCGGCGATGCGTTTCGCCTTCTCCAGACTGCTCGTGATAAAAATATTAAATGATAATATTGTACGAATGCGATGGCGTTGCGGCATCGTCAGCGAGCTGAAATCGTGCAGCGTGACGACCGCGGGAATCGTCAGCTTCACCGGAAGCGTGCCGTGCGGCGCCCACAGCACATCCCCCTCGCTCGCGATGCGCGGCAGGACGAATTGCTGCCAGAGGATTCCGTTCGGCGCGCGATCGACGCGAAACCCGCAGTTCTCGATGCCCTGCTTGTTCGCGATCTCCGCATGCGAAGCGATGAGCGGCGGCGGCGACACGGCGAGGCGTCCTGCGATTTCGGCGGTGTGAACGCCGATGCCGCTGCGTGGCGGAACGAGCGAGCGGCCGTCGATCAGGACGCGAACTTGCTGCTGCTGTGTCATCCCGAGCGGAGCGAGGGATCCCCCGGGCTCCAGGGATCCGTCGCCGTCCTCGCGGCTCAGGATGACACGCTCCGCAGCACAGTCAACGTGCGTTCCGCCGCGTCGTCCCATCGAAACGCTT